>CAKPCF010000001.1 GCA_934141445.1 uncultured Clostridia bacterium
TAACAAATCTATTGTTCCATCTGCTTTTAATATATCTTGTATTTCTGAATAATTAAAGTTTACTCCTTTATATTTTACATCTCCACTTGCATCATGGCCCTCGCCTGTTTTATCTATATATGCTTCTTTTGTACCTCTTATCTTCATTGCTTCTAGCATATCGCTTGTTAATATATTTACACTTACTATTGTTTTTATCTCTGTTTCATATTCTGTTTCTGAATAATAATTTGCATTGATTTTTCCTTTGCTTACTGCTTCATCTGTTGTTCCTACTGTATATGTTATTAGCTCTCCTGCATCTACATCTTTTGCTTGTTTTTCTTCTATTTTCTTCTCTTGTATTTTATTTTCTTTACCACTATATTCTTCTACTCTTACTGTTACTTCTTTGGCTAACTCTATATTCTCTGCATCTATATAGTCTTCATATCTATATGCTACTACAAAATTATCTTCTCCGTAACTATTTACTGCTGTTCCATTCTCCTCATTCTGTACTTTTATTTCTATTGTATGTTTTTTCTCATTATAACTCCAATTATCATTTGTAAATGTTACTGCTCCAAATGTTTCTCCTCTTGTTGCCATCAATCTATTTGCATTTACACTTATCTCTGTTGGATATTTGCCATTTAATGTTGGGACTTGTATTTCTATATTTGTCTCTTTTACTGGTAAATAATTATTTTCTGTTATTTCTCTTTTTACTGTAATCTCATTTTGTACTATTGTTCCTACTGTTTTTCCTACTGTAAATGGTGATATTTTATTATATTCTGATATTACTTCTATTTCTTTACTATATGTCCAGCCTAATTTTAATGTTTCACTTTCTGATTCTTGGCTCTCTTCTAAGTCTGCATTTACAAAGGTTCCTTCTAATGTTAAATTTAATTTCTTATATAAATCAGATATATTTATCTTTTCACCTTGTTTATATTTAATTACTATTCTAAATTTGGTATTACTTATTACATTGCTTATTGAAATATAATTTTCTTCTGTTAATGATATCTCACTATTTGAAGATACATTGTCTTTTTCATTTGCTATCTCTTTTGTTGTTTCTTCTATTACTTTATCTTCATCAATTACTTCATCTTCTTTGCTGAAATCTGTTGTACTATCACTAACATTATTTGATACACTATTTGATGAACCTTCACTTGAAGCTGTATCTGCTACTGTGTTATTAGAAACCATATCTGAAGTATTTTCTTCATCTGCTGTTATGTTAACTATTTTCTCTGTTGTATCAATTGTATTTTCGTTAACATCTTTTTTCATATCAACTTTAGTTTCAATGTCAGTTGAATTTGTAGCTTCTGCTTGAACTTCAACATTACTTGTTTCTTCATCTGTTACAGCTTTTAAGTTTTCTGTTAGCTCTTGCTTTACATCTTTAACTTCTAACTCTTTTGAAATATCTTCTTGTTTACTTACTGAAACTATTTCAAAGTTCGATTCTTCGCTATCTTCTAATGCTAATTTCAACTTTCCTTCCTTTAATATTCCATCCACTTTCGGATTAAGTTCTGCATTGATTGTAACCTCTTCATTTACATCAGATAGCTTTTCTTTTTCATTTTCACTATCAAAATATGCTTTGAATTCTATATTGCTCTTTTTGAAAATACTCATTTCAAACACTGATGCACTCTCTGTTGCTATAGCATCAATTGCAAAGCCATAATTTGCAATTGTAAGAACAAATACAATCATCATTACAAAACTTTTCTTCAATGCTTTTTTCATACACAAATCCCTTTCCTTCATTTTCTTTTGTTCTGTTTACTAATTGGCATATTACTACCTTTTTTAATATATATATACTAAAACAATTTTTTTATTTTGTACATAGCCAAAAATTGCCATTTTTCAATTATTACAGGCTTTTTCTTTTAAAAGTGCTACGGAACTACAATATGTAAACTTACACTTTTTCAATATTAAATTTTTATTACTTTTTTATTCAACATTTCATAAATACTGCATATAGTATTAGTAGAATATTTTAAAAAGAAAAAATTTTTATGCCACTATAGCTTAATAATATTCATTAAAGTGAACGGCAAGAAAGGATTGGTAAATTATGAACAATTTAGATATAAATCAACTTTTAGAAATGATTTCTAAAATGGATAAAGATGAACTTGAAAAAAATATTAACAAAGCACAGCAAATCCTTAATAATAGCAATATCAATAAAAATCAATAAATTTTATAAAATATTGGAGGTGCACTATGAATGATGATTTATCAAATGTAATGGGTCAGTTTTCAAAAATCTTGAAAGAAAAAAATATAGATATAAACCAAATTATAAATAAAGCTTCAGATAAGTCTACAAATAGCTCAAATTCTCAAAATAATCAAACTTCATACACCTCTAGTGAAAATAATGACTTCAATTTGGATATCGAAACTATTTTAAAAATTAAAAATATTATGGGAAAAATGAATCAAAAAAATGTACCTAGAAATAACCTGCTAAATTCTTTAAAACCATTTTTACGTAAAGAAAAACAAGAAAAATTAGATGAATATATTAAATATGCAAATTTACTTAATCTTTTAGAATTATTTAATTCAACTGGAGGCGAAAAAAATAATGATACTAAACCAACTACTTGAAAATTTCAGCAATATAAGCAAAGATGTACCAATTATGCATTTTAATGGTACATCTTTATATTTAGACGATATTTTATTGATTATACTTGCAATATTATTATTTGAAGAAAACAGCTGTGATATATCAGTTCCTTTAATTTTAGTGTTATTAGTATTTTCTTAATTATTCAATAACTATATTATTATCTTTTATTTTGCAAACTGGGCATTTATCTATTTTTAGCTCAATTTCTCTAACTAAATTTGCTATTCTAACTTGTGTTACATCTATTGAATTTGCTGATATTACAGCCATTGTATTTCCATTAGCACCTGCATGTGCAACTCCTCTTAAAGTTCCTAATACCGCTATATTTCCACCAGCAATTATTTCAGCACCTGCATTTACATCTCCAAATATTACTAAACTACCAGAATACTCTTCTTTTTGTCCTGAACGTATACAATTTTGGATATACTTAGTTTCTGAGATTTCAGTTTTTGTTTCAAAAGTTTTCTTAATTGCATGTAGCCCTAGCAAATCAGATACATCATCAAACTTTACTTCTACATCAATTTCATCATTGATAATCTTTTTAACCATCTCAATTTCTGTTTCTGTAAAAAGTCTTCCTGTAACTCTTATTGGAATCTTAGCTGATTGATAAAAGTCTCTTAATTTTGGAATTTTAGTTTTTAACTCTTCAATTACCTCTTGAATTTCAGCAATTACATTTACATTTAAGATAATTTCTTCTGTAGTTTGACTAATTTTAATATTGTTTAGCATATTGCACATCCTTTCTTTTATCTAAAGCTTTCTGTTTCTGTACTAGCATTCATATTTTCCTTTACTTCAGCAACATTCATACCAAAATATTCTAACATTATATCTCTAACAACCTCTGCTGTATAATTTCCATGACCACCATTTTCAACCATTACAACAATTGCAATTTCTGGGTCTTCAAATGGAGCAAATCCTGTAAACCATGCATTAACATACTTTCCAGCTTCAGCAGAACCTGTTTTACCACCAACACTTATTTCAAAATCTTTGAATACTGAATATGCAGTTCCTCCATCTTCAGCAACAGATCTCATACCTTCTAAAACAGCAGATAAATTTTCTTCGCTTATTTCTATATCTTCTGAAGTATCATCTTGTAAGTTTAATTTGTTTTTTACAAATTCATCTATTTCTGATTTTGCAACTTGTGTTCCATTTGATAATACTACATTTTTTACAATTGATAAATCTATTTTTTTACCGCCATTTGCAAGCATTGAAATATATTTAGCCATTTGTATTGGTGTATAATCATTATATCCTTGTCCAATCGCTGAAATTATAGTATCAGCAGAAGACCAATTTCTTTTTTCTTTTTCTTTTACAAGTTCTTGTGTTGGAACTGTTCCACTAACTTCGTTTGGAAGTTCGATTCCTGTTTTTTGTCCTAATCCAAAGTATTTAGCATATTTTTTTAATAAATCAATTCCAAGCCTATTTCCAACTTCATAAAAATAATAGTTACATGATTTTTGAATAGCTGAAATTACATTTACTCTACCATGTCCATGTCCATAATCTGTAAATATCCAACATTTATATGGTTCTTTCATTCCTTCAACATAATATTGTCCAACATCATTTATATAATCATTTATTCCAATTTTTCCTTCTTGAAGTCCAGCAATAGCTGTTATCATTTTAAAAATTGAGCCTGGTGCATAAGCACTCTGAATAGCTCTATTTCTCATTGGTGTTGTTTTTGAATTATTATATTCTTGCCATTGTTCATTAGAAATTCCATTATAAAAGTATTCTGGATTATAATCTGGATAGCTAGCCATAGCAAGGATTTCACCAGTTTTTACATTTGTTACAACAACACAACCACCATTAGCATCATAAGTTTTTCCAAAACCATTAGTTCTTATTTTTTCTATATTATTTTTTAAGGCATTTTCTGCAACAGATTGTAAATTAGCATCTATTGTTAATACAATATTTGCACCTCCTATTGCTTCTTGTGATGTATATTCACCAGTAATCGTTCCATCTACAGACATATCAATTTGTTTTGTTCCATCTTCGCCTCTTAAATACTCTTCAAAAACTTTTTCTATTCCTAATTGTCCAACTTTATCATTTGCATCATATTTATGTGTATCATTACATTCTTCAAATTCTTTTTTATTATTATCCGTTATTCTACTTACATAACCTATTATATGTGATGCTAAAGTACCTCTATTGTACTTTCTAATTGGCTGTTGAACAATACTTACACCTGTTAATTCTGAACTTCTAACTTGTAATTCAACAGCACTTTCTCTACTTATCGAACTTGAAATCTCAATTGATTTAGTATTTGAATATCCTTGAGTAGTAATTGCATATCTTATTGCTAAAATTCTTGCAATATCCTCAACATTATCTGATTCTATACTATATTTATCTCTAAATAAGTAAAAGGCTTCTTCTGCTGAAGCAGTATCTGGTATTTTATATTTTTTCTTCCATTCAGCTAATTCTTCATCTGAATTAAAATTATATTGAAACGGATTTATACTTATTGGAAATGAATTTATGTACGAATCTCCATTTTTGTCTAATATAGTTGTCATTGTTAAAATTGAACTATTTAAAACAGAATTTTCTACATTTGTCTTATACATTTCCACAGAAAATCCAAAATCTGTGGATGCTAAAACAATTCCTGTTCTATCCGATATATTTCCTCTTGCTGCTTCTATCTTTCCTTCTCTTGAAAGTCTTGTATTTGAAGTTTCTCTATATTCACTACCATGTACTATTTGTAAATTAAACAATTGAATTAGTAATATTATTCCTAAAACATATATAATTGTTGTAATTACATTATATCTAAAGTTGGATTTTTCAATTTCACTTTTTTGCCTCAGTTCTTTCACCTTCTCCCTTTTTTACATTTGATATTTAAAAATACCTTGTTAGCACATTATTCTTTTTAAATACCCTGTCTATACTATAGCCAATTTTTTGAATTAGTGGATATAATAAAATAGCAATTAACACATTATATAAAAGCTCTTTAAGCAAAATCTTTATGAAAAACCACCATTCTATATCAAAACTGAATATTATTGATTTAAAAAAGTAATATCCTAATTCATATATAATTGTTGAACCTGCAACCATAAGTATAATCGTTATTTTATTTTCCTTAGAAAAGTTTTTATCAAAATAAGAACCTAAATATGCCACTACACATAGCATAACAGCTGTAATTCCAATTGAACTACCATATATTAAGTCTAAAATAATTCCGCATAAAGCACCAAAAAAGATACCATAAGTAACATTTGCAAATAAGCCTATAAATAATATAAATATGATAAAAAGGTTTGGTAATACACCACCGATTGTAAAAAAAGGAAATATATTTGCTTCTAAAAAATATATAACCCAAAATGTTATAAAAAATAATAAGCCTATTCCTAATTTTTTCATATATATCCTCTCTATATTTTTATTTATTCTTTACTACTAAAACATTTGTAACTGTTGCAAAATCAACTGCTGGCTCTACAACAGCATATCTATCTATAATATTACTTGTTGTTATGATTTCCTTAATTGTTCCTATATGTATACCTTGTGGATAAATCTCTCCAATACCTGATGTTGTAACATTATCTCCTTGTATTAACTCTGCACCAGTTGGTATATAACTAGCTCTTAAAATTTGTTTTCCTTCTAGTGTCCCTTTGCATATAATGCTTTCATCTGTAGTAGTTATCTTTGCACTAACAGTACTTGCAGCATCTATTATTACTTGAATTTTTGCTGTTTTCTCTGTAACAGAAATTACATGACCAACTAACCCTTTATCTGCTATAACAGCCATATTAACTTCTACTCCATCATTTGTTCCAGCATTTATTACTAAATTACTGCTATAATTACTTACATCTTTATTTATTACATAAGCTGGTATTGTTTGATATTCAGCATATTTTTGAGTTAAATTCATATATTCTTGTAATGTTGTATTATCTGCTTTTATTACTTCTAATTCTCTTAATTTAGTTTCTAATTCACTGTTTGTCTTTCTTAATTCTTCATTTTCAGCTTTTAAAGTATCAATATCAGCAAAATATTTTTCATTTCCAGTTACTTTGTTTTTCAAATCTGTAAACATTCTTTGAACTGGCGTTACAACACTACTAACCACACTTTCTAAATATGAAAGTTTATCTACATTAACATTTGAAAGAAATATCAATAGTATTAAAATTACAAGAGTTATAATTCCTCCCAAGAATTCTGTTTGTTTATTTCTATTCATTTAAACCTTTTGTATAAAATACTTTATACTTCCTTTCATAAAATTATCCTAATACTTTTTTTAAATGAGTTATATCTTCTACTATTCTTTGTGTTCCCTTTACAACGCACTCTAGTGGCTCTGTTGCAATGAATACCGGTGTTTCTGTCTTTTCTGAAATTAACTTATCTAAGTTTTTTATTAAAGCCCCTCCACCTGCAACCATTATTCCTTTTATGGCTATATCTGATAGTAGTTCTGGTGGTGTTTGCTCTAAACAGTTTTTAATTGCTTCAATTATTTTTAATAAAGAATCATGTATTGCAAGTCCAACATCTGTTGATGTGATTTCTCTAGATATTGGTAATCCAGAAACTACATCTCTTCCTCTTATTTCCATGCTCTCTTCTGTAACAAGCGGTTTGGCACAAGCTAATTGTTTCTTTACATTTTCAGCAGTAACTTCACCTATAATAATGTTTAGGTTTTTTTTAGCATAGTTCATAATATCCTCAGTTAACTCATCTCCAGCAACTTTTAGTGACTCACTTGCAACAATTCCACCAAGTGAAATAACTGCAACTTCAGTTGTTCCTCCACCAATATCTACAATTAAATTTCCTGTTGGTTCTGAAGTATTTAATCCACTTCCAATTGCTGCAGCCATTGGTTCATCAACTAAGAATACATTTCCAGCTCCACTAGATAATACAGCTTCTTCAACTGCTCTTCTTTCTACTTCTGTTATTCCAGAAGGAACACCAATAACTACTCTTGGTTTAATTATTTTGTATTTTTTACATACCTTTGTAACAATAGACTTAAGCATAAGTTTTGTAGCTGTAAAATCAGCAATAACACCATCTTTCATTGGTTTTATTGCTTCTATCTTTTCTGGGGTTCTACCTAACATAAGTTTTGCTTGATTTCCAAATGCTAGCACTTCTTTTGTTTCTTTATCTAAAGCAACTACTGATGGTTCTCTATATACAATGCCCTTCTTTTTTAAAGCTACCAAAATGTTTGCTGTTCCTAAATCTATTCCTATTTCTCTATTATCTAAACTATCTAAAAAACTCATTTATTTTCTCCTCTTGTTTTTACTTAATTGCCCATTTGTTTAAAATTTTTATACTTTTCTATATACAAATATTGAAATTGCAATTCCAATAATACTTGCTACTGTTATTTTGAACATAAGGCTAAAGCTTATTTTCATAATACTTAAATCAAGTGTAAAAGGTTCTTTCATTCCAAATTCTTGACCATAATTTAGCCACCATAATACATCTATTCTAGAAGCTAATTCTCCAATTAGTCCTCCTAATACGATTCCTGATAAAATAAATATTAGTAATATCCAAATATTTTTGTCTTTTGTTGCCATTTTTTCCTCCATTTTTTCCTACGGAACTTTGATTTTTTTCCTAATTATTATATCTTGATAACTATATTTTTTCAAGTCAATATATAAAGTTTTTAAAAAGTTTTTGATTCAGATTTTTCATTATAAAAGTATATATTTAAAAATCTGCAGCATATATTATATAAAGTATCCATTTATTTACATTTACTTTATTTTATAAAGTTGTATAATAAATTTATATCAATACTTTTATGGGGGTGCACCTTTGAAAATAGAAAAAATAAATGAAAATAAAATCAAAGTAACATTTGATTACACAGACCTTAAAGATAACAATATTGACTTTCATTCTTTTATGTCAAATTCTATTCAAAGTCAAGAATTGTTTTTAAAAATTTTAGAACAAGCTGAACAAAATTTAGATTTTCAAACAGATGAATATAAACTAGAAATTAACACTTTAGCATTATCTAATGGTATATTTATTCTTACAGTATCTAGATTAGGCAAAGTTGCAAAAGTAAAAAAGAAAACAAATCCAACAGTATTACATATAAAACGCAAAACTAATTCTACATCTACAAATCTTTCTATTTACGAATTTAAAGATTTTGATAATTTTATTGGTTTTTGCCAATTTGTTTCAGTAGAAACATACAACACCTCTATACTAAACTCTTTAAAGAACAATAATTCTTTGTTTAAATATGATAATAAATACTTTTTAGCCATTTCTACGACTAATTTAAGTATTAAAGAAAAAGAATTCCTTTTTTCTACAATAACAGAATTTGCAAAATTTATTAGTAATTCACCTATTTTCTTTGCAAAATTGAAAGAAAACGCAGTTTGTTTTTTATCTAAAAATGCAATAAATTTATGTATCAACTAGCATTTGATTAAAAAAATGGTTTACACTTAAATTTGAATATCTATCAAATTTTAAATGCAAACCATTCTAAATATTATATTAGTATAAGTAATTTTGTGGGTTTTTTGCAACTCCATTTACTCTAATTTCTAAATGTAAGTGAGGACCAGTTGAATTTCCTGTTGAACCTACATACGCAATTACATCTCCCTGTTCAACTGTTTCACCAACAGTGGCTACTAATGAATTACAATGTGCGTAATATGTTTCTACACCATTTCCATGGTCAAGTACTACAAGGTTACCAAGTGAGCCTTTTCTACCAGAATACACAACTGTACCACCTGCTGCAGCTTTTATTGGTGTACCCTTTGATGCTGCAATATCTAAACCAGTATGGATACTACTTCTTATGCTACTTCTTACACCAAAACGTGAAGAAATAGTACCGTTTATTGGTTTAATTAAAGCAACTCCTAAAGCAGTATTACTAAAATCAACATTTGCTGAAGTATTTACTTTACTTGAAACTGGCTTTTTAACTACTTTTGGTTTTTCTATGTATAAGTCAGCAACTGCGGTTGCAGTATCTGTAAATGTTTTCAATTCTGTATTGTATTTTAAAGCATAAGTTATATTATCTTTATTATTGCTATCTTTTTCTTTTAGTTCATTTAAGATATTTTCAGCTTCTTCAAATGTTTGAACATAAAATTTTTCTTCATTATTATCTAAAATAGCATAATATTTATAATATGCAATTCCAGTGCTAACTATTTTTGAAAAAATCTCATCACTATTTGTTGTAATTCCCTTTTTTAATAAGCACATTTTATATTCTGGTAAAGTTTCTATATCTACAAAAGCAATAAGATTATTATCACCTGACTTTGAATAGTCATATATTTTGTCTTGTAATTTCTTTTTATCTTCTGTATAGCCTATAAATTCACCATTCAAAGTTACACTATATGTCGGTTTATAAACAAAGAATATTAAAAAACCAATTATCGCTAAAGCACATATAATAGTTATAATTAGCTTTGTCCATACTTTTAGATGAATGATTAATTTTTTAATCACCAATTCTACACTCCTTTACCTTTTTCTTTTGCTAATTATATTCTATATATTTTTCCAGGCAATAGCAATTTGTAAAATTTGGTTTTTTTAGGCAATTTTTCCTTAATTTGCTCTCATTTTCTTTGTTTTTATACGAAATACTTAATTTATACTTTTTTATTCTGAAAATTCATTTCTTACTTTAGTAATCTCAGCCATTGTTGCCTTTTCTTCCAAATCAAAATATCCTTTTGATTCTGCTAACTTAAGCATCTCAAATTGGAAACTTTCATAATTATTTCTGAAATTCTGTAGTAATTGTCTAAATTCCATATTACTACACTCTAAAATTGAATTTTGATATTCTTTCAAAAAAGCTATGCAACCTTCTTGAACATCATTTACCATATTCTTTTCTTCCACATTTCCTCCTATTTACTTAAAAAAGATATCAATTTTGTCTTAGTATTTAAAGCCTCTTGAGCCGCCTTATTAAATACTTGCTTAATTTGTGGGTCAACTGCATAATCAGCATAATTAGTAAGTTTTTTATATGCCGTATCTTCCATACAAATTAAGTGTTTTAGATTTCTTAATTCTATTTGTGTTAAATTAGTCATATATTCAATCCTCTCTTTTGCTTTTTTCTTATTATTCTCTATAAGTAAAAATATATTCATTATCGCATAAAAAAACTCAAATTATTAAATTTACATCTAATAACTTGAGTTTTAATTTTTTTAAATGAAAAATATAATTATCCCCTTCTTCTGCGGTATTCTTCGATAAATCTTTTCACTTTTTCATTATTTTCTTTTTGAGTATCTGCTAAGCTTTCTGTAATAGCTTTAACACTCTCTATTTCGTCTCTTATTTCTTTGCTTACATCTAAATCATTTCTTAAATCCATCATTTGTTTCATATTGCTAAGTTCAATTTTAATATCTGTGATGTCTCTTGGGTCTATTTTATTATTTTCCATCAAAGCTTGTATAAATAAATTTTTCATACTCATCAATTCTGAATTTATATTATCTAATTTATGTTCTAAATATCTATTTGCTTCATCACTTGAAATATTAGTTAAATTAGTTTCTTGATAATTATTTGATGCATTATATAGACTCTTTTCTTCTTCAATATCTACAAAATTGTTCTTTTTACTTGCTTCTTCTATCATTTCAGAAACAGACTTAATGCTTTGTTCAGTTTGTTCTAAACTATTTGATTTTCCTTTGTTATCATCATAATAATAACTTTCTGTATATGTACTTTTTGAAAATGGATATTTATTTAATATAACACCTGAAATTTTTCCACCAACATTTTCAAAACTTTTCTTTAACTTATTTAATGCTTCAACTTTTGTTGTTTTATATGAAACGACAATAAAAGTTTCATCAACAAATTTTGCCATTGCAACACTATCTGAAACAATTGCTGATGGTGTTCCATCTATAATTACAATATCATATATCGCATCTAACATATCTAATAATCTAGAAACTCTTGCAGCTGAAAGTAATTCAGCTGGATTAGAAGGTTTATCACCTGATGTTATAATATGCAAGTTTGGAATTCTAGTCTGCTTGATATATTTAGACATTTGTGATAAATCCATTCTTGCTCTTGTACCCATATCAACTAAGCAATTAGCTAATCCTTGAGAATTTGAAACTTTAAATATTTTGTTTTGTCTACCTTTTCTCATATCTGCATCAACAATAACAACTTTTTTATTTGCTTTAGCAAACATAGTTGCTAAATTTGCAGAAACATAACTTTTTCCATCTTGAGCATTTGCACTAGAAATTAGTATATTTTTAGTTCTATTATCACTTCTTGAGAATGCTATATTAGTTCTTAAAGTTCTAAAAGCTTCTGTTATTGGTGATTTAGCATTTTCTAAAACAATTAGTTCTGATTCTTTATTTCTTTTTCCATTTTGATTTTCATTTTTTTGTGAATCCTTGACCATTTTTTCTTCACATTCTTTTTCATATAGTGGGATAATTCCTGCTACATGTAAATTTAATGCTTCTATATCTTCAGTTTGTTTAATAGTTGTATCTAACATATATAGTACTAAAACTAAACCACCTGAAATAAATACTCCTAAAACAAAGAATATTGCTAAATCTTTTGCATGATGCACATTATATGGTACTGTTTCAATTTCAGCCTCATCAATAACATTTACATTGTTTATTTTATAAATTTCTTTTACTTGCTCTGCAAAAACTTTTGCAACTTCATTAGTTAGATTTCTAGCAATTTCAGCATCTTCGTTCGATACAGCAATTTTTAATATTGCCGTTGTATCTCCTGCTGTAACACTAATAGCTTTTATTAGTTGCTCTTCTTTCATATCTAAACCTAAATTTTCAATTACAGTTTTTGCAACCTTGCGACTCATAATAATATCGCCATAAGTATCTATTAAACTTTTATTCATTGTTATATCAGTTTGAGTAATTGAATCAATATTTTCTGTATTATCTACTGATTCAACTTTTGTCAAAACAATTTTCGTTGTTGATTGATATTTTGGTGTCACCATAAAAAATGAATATACATATCCAACAATAACTGATATTACTATAATGGCCACTATAAGCCATTTCTTTTGCCATGCAGTTTTGGCAAATTTTTTTAAATCAAATTCTTCCATTTACTACCACCCAAAATATTATACCTATAATTATATTTTTATTCAACCAAATTTTAAATATTTCTTAAAATTTCATTAGGGACATCTAAAGTTAATGAATTATAATAATCTTCTTTAACTATTTTCCTAATTTTCTTTTGTATTTCATCCATTTTTGTATATGTAGAGTCTTTTTTATGAGTATCTGTTGATAATAAATTTATCTTTTTTTGCTTTAATAATTTTTTTAATGTTTTTTGAGCTCTCCTGCCATATTTTCCAATTATACTCTCATAGTTTCCTTGAAGTAAAATTCCCATTTCTATAAATTCATCTAAATAAGATATATCTTTTTGCACATATTCATATCTTTCTGGATGCGCCAAAATCAATTTATCATAAGGTAAATTCCTTATAATCTCAATTGCATTTGTTAATTTTTGAAATAAAGGCAATTCAAATAAAATATAGTCTGATTCTCCCATTTTACTAGCAATGTTACTTTCTATCAATTCTTCAATATTATTTACAATGTATATTTCATTGCCAAGCAATAACTCAATTGGAATATTCTCTTTTGTTAATTCATTTTTTAAAATATCCAAAGTTTTTCTATTTTCTTCTTTTGTCTTTTTATACTGTGGTTCTAAATAATGTGGTGTACAACAAATCGTAGTAAATCCAGAATTATACGCCTCTCTTGCCATAATCACACTTTCCTCTAAAGATTTAGAGCCATCATCTGTTTCAAATAAAATATGACTGTGTAAATCTATCATAAAAAACCTCTCTTTTACATTTTAATGTGTGTTATATTTTACCATTAAAACAACATAATAACAATATTTTTTATTTCTATTATGAAGTTTTTATTTTTCAAATCTCTTATTAAGATTTATATTCACAAAATTTTTGCATAAAATATTGACAAAGGAAGTCTGATATACTATAATTATTCTTGTTAATATATGCACCATTAGCTCAGTTGGTAGAGCAGTTGACTCTTAATCAAATGGTCGGAGGTTCAAATCCTCTATGGTGCACCAAAAGCCTAGATGTTTATCTAGGCTTTTATTATTCTTAAAATCAAATAAAAAGCAGAAACAAATTTAAAATCCATTTCTGCTTTTAGTAATTATTTTTTTTATTTTACTCTCCAACTCTAATAATAGTTTGCATTGGATTATAAGTGTCATTAGATAATAATTCGTTTGAAACCATAGTTCCATTTAGCCATAATTGCTTATATGTTGTTACTTTGCAACCTGCATGACCAGATTGCTCAATTACTTGTGTGCCTGGTGCTAAACTTGAATCTACTATAGTTTGTGTTGAATATGGAATTGTTCCTGTTGTGTAAGGTACAATTTTCACTTCATATTCAGTTTCTTCTTTTATTCCATGAATTGTAAATGTAATTATTCCACTAGCAACTGTTCCTTCTATTTTTATTGGATAATTTCTATTATTTTTAAATTGAAAATCCTTTACACCATATACAACTGTTGCATCTCTACCAGCTTTAACATAAGAAGTTGTAAATGAATGATTAGTTCTTTCAACAATTTCTAAATTAGCTAGTAATACTGCATTATATAAAGTTGAAGATACCTGGCATATTCCTCCAGCTAATCCATCAACGACCTTGCCATTTTCATATATTTTTGCATCTTTATAACCAGCATCTATAGTCCTTTTTCCAACAACTTGATTAAAAGAAAAGGTTTCTCCAGGCATTAAAACAGTTCCATTTATTTTGTTTGTTGCTAATCTCAAATTTTGAGTTCTATTTAAGTTTGTTGCATCATATCTAGTTGGAAATGTAGAAATTTGATAAGGAAAAGCTTCCTTTCCTATATCATTTATTGTTTTACTTGCTGGTGTTAATTTAAGAGGAATCTTATATTCTTCATCATTACCATCACCAATTATATTTTTGGCTTCTTCTATGCTTATCCCAAAATCCACACCTTCTTCTTCTTTATAGATTTTAAATGGATTTTCTTCATAGTATGCATCTTTTGGTTCAGTATGAACTTCTGAATATATTTTTTCAACATCTATTTTACTAGCCTTTTGCTCAATTACTGGAATTTCTAAACTTCTTGCAGTTATATCTGTCTGAATTTCATTTGCATTTCTTGAATCAATATCATTTAAAATGTCTGATTTCAATTTTTCAGAATCTACTACAACTCCATCTGTTCCTTTTTCTATTATAAGCTCTTTTCCTTCTCTATAGTATGAAGGTTCTTCAACTAGTCCTGGAATTTTAGTTCCTATATCTTTTATAATATAATTTAAAGATTCTTCATTATAAGATGATTCAATGTCTATGCTTTTTCCAAATATATTAGCACCTAATAAATCATAGTTGTTTTCAATAATACTCTTATTTCTTCCAACTCCATAAGCATTTTCAACAGCTTCATTGATTTTATAAGCGTATTCTATTTGATTTGTATCAAAAGTTGTTTCAAAATCTTGATATTTTAAATTTAAAGCTATATTTAATTCAATACTTAAAGCCTGTGTTAATTTATCCTTTGCTTCTTCAACAGTTAAATTTGATAAATCAATTTCTTTTATGCTTATACCTTTAGCAATTTTATTGCTATTTATATTTAAAAAAGCAAATATTGTTGAGAAAAGTAAAACTAAAAGCATTAGAAAAATTATAAATATCAGTAATTTCCAAGTTCTTTTTTTCTTTTTACTTTCATCTACAACATAGTCTGGCTTATCATTTTCTTCTTTTTTGTTTTCGCTAGTATTTTTATCCTTTTTTACTTCTTTTTCATTTTTTTTACTTTTTTTAATATCTTTTTCACTATGTTTCTTTTCTGATTTTTCAGAATTTTCTTTATTGCTATCCGTCGTTTCTGCTTTTTCAATAATTTCTTTTTTATCCTTTTTCTCTTCTACAACATCTTTGGCTTCTTCTTTTTGAGTATCTATTTTACTTTCAGTTTCATTTTTTACTTCTGGTTTTTCCGTTTTATTTTTAACTTTAGACTCTTTTTTAGTATTATTCTTCTTGCTCTTTGAAGGTTCTTCAGATTTTGTATTTTCTTTCTTACTGTTTTCTTTCACTTCAGCTTCTTTTTTTTCTTTATTATTGCCAGTATTTTTATTTTCCTTCTCTTCTACTTCCTTTTCAGTAACAGCTACACCTTCATTATTTTTTTGCTCTTGTTTAACTTCGTTTACTTCTTGTACTGCACTTTTCTCTTTTTTCTTACTTTTCTTTGCCATCTTTCTCTCCTCTTTAATTACTTAAATAATATTATCATAAGTAATTTTATTCTGCAACAAAAAAATATTTATTAAATTTTATATCTATTATATCTCATTTTCAACTATTATAATTCATTTTTCTACTTTTAAAAATATATTTTCAAAAAACTAGACATTATTTTTTTTTATATATATAATAAATTTGACAAAATAAAAAGTGAGGTATTTAAAATGATTGGAAAGATGATTCAAAGAATCAGAAAAGAAAAAGGTATTACAAAAACTAAATTATCTGAAATGACTGACATCAACATTGGTCATTTAACACATATAGAAAAAGGTGAAAGAAATCCTAGTCATAAAGCTTTAAAAAGTATTTGTTCATCTCTTAATATACCTTACCAAGAATTACTATATACTTATGATAAAAAGTTAACTGATGAACAACTAGAATATAATTACACAAACTATATTGCTTATAATAAAATTCCTTTAGTTGAAAAAATGGAAGATTTTATCGATTGTCCTGCTGAATTTTCAAATGCATCATTTGCATATAAAATTCCTTCTAGTGATATGGAACCATTATTAAAAAAAGATAGTATTGCATATATTGAACAAAATGCAGTATTAGCACACAAAGATATCGGTCTTTTTTTCTATAATAATGCATATTATGTTAGAAGATTATTATACAGAAAAGGAAAATTTATTCTTAGAGCTGATAATAAAGAAGTAGATGATATTACAGTTACTTCTTCTGATACATTCTATATTGTAGGAAAGATTTATTTATAAAATTACATTTATGTAACATTTTTATAGATTATTGAATTATTTTTTAATACATACTATAATATTTACATAAAGATTTTACTTATGAGGAGATTTTGATGGAATTAGTTAAAAACATTTTTTTTAATACTGATAAATTAGTACCAAATTCAACTATAAAAATTTCATATATTGGTAAGTTTTTTCAAGATTCATCAAAAAAAGTTTTTATTCACTATGGTTTTAATGATAACTGGATTGATGTTCAAGAAAAAGAAATGGTTAAAACAGAATTAGGTTTTCAAATTGAAATAGATTTAAAAGAATATAAAACATTTAATTTTTGTTTAAAAAATGAAAATGGAGATTGGGATAATAATAATGGACAAAATTATATCTTTGAAATTGAATATCCAGAAACTTCATTAACAGTAAAAAGTTCAAGTGAATTGGAAAATATTCATCACTTAAGAAAATCTTACATCTGGTCAAAAAAAATTCGTTTATCAATTTATAAAATATTAGTATTTCTTCCAAAACTTATTACAGGAAATTATAAAAGAAAAAATAGAGGCCAGCTAGGTAATAGTTAAGCCAAAAGAATATTTAAACCTCATATATGCTAAAGTATATGAGGTTTGTTTTTACTCAAATATATTTATATCTCACAACCACCATTTATAGAAATCACTTGACCAGTTGTAAATTCATCTTCAACAAGCCACTTAACACATCTTGCAATATCAATTCCTTCGCCAATTTTTCCAAGTGGTGTTTCATTTGCAAAGTCTATTGTTTCTTGTTTTGAATATTTTGAATTCATATCAGTATTTATCCAACCAGGCGCTATTGAATTTACTCTTATATTTGATGGTCCTAATTCTTTAGCCAAAGATTTTGTAATTCCATCTATTCCTGCTTTAGATGCTGAATAAGCAGTAGCACAAGAGCCACCATTTACACCATAAATTGAAGATATATTTATTATACAGCCAGATTGTTGTTTTAACATATATTTTACTGATTCTTGTGTAGTACAAAAAACAGAGTATAAATTATTTTTTATAACATTATTCCAATCTTCATCTGTTATATCTTGAAACATTTTTTCATTATCTATTCCTGCATTATTAACAAGTACATCAATATGACCATATTTATTTATAATATATTCTACCATGGTAACCACTTCTGCTCTATTAGATACATCTGCTTTGAATATATCTATATTGCTACATTCAGAAAGCAATTCCTTCGCTTTTTCCTCTGACTTATTATAATTAGCAATAACTATATTATCCTTACTTAATTCTTTTGCAATTGCTCTTCCTATTCCTCTTGATGCACCAGTCACAAGAATTACTTTATTGGTATTTTTTTCTACTCTTTCTTCCATAATTTATATTTGCTCCTTTATATGTACTTGTAAGTGAATGACAATTCGGACAAAGTACAATTAAATTTTTTTCTTGATTATTCATATAATTACCATCTATATGCTCGATTTCTAGTGGTATATTACCAGTATATTTATTTACCTCACCCCAATTGCATCTAGCACATTTAAAATTATACTTTTTTAATAAATATGTTCTTATATACATTGAAAGTTGATAATCTCCTCTTAGACCATCTTCATTTCCATTTTTCCAATTATTTATATATTCATTATACTGATATTCTTTTTGGCATTTAACAGAACAAAATTTATTTCTATTACAAATAGCTAATTGACAATTCAAACAAAATTTCATCTTATCACCACATATATTATAAAACAATTGTTTGTTAAAGTCAAG
This sequence comes from uncultured Clostridia bacterium, assembly GCA_934141445.1. GTDB lineage: Bacteria > Bacillota > Clostridia > TANB77 > CAG-508 > Scatovivens. Next base: position 18,689 of record CAKPCF010000001.1, read on the forward strand.
TAAAAAAAGAAACTAGATTTCTCTAATTTCTTCTTGGAGCCACTTGTCCGATTTGAACGGACGACCTACTGATTCATACTACTATAGTTTTCACTACCATTCCTGTTTGTAGTCTGGACTTTCTCTTTGCCATAGATAATTCCTTAGGCACACCGTATAAAGTCTCTACACTCGAATTTCTTCTAGCTCGGGATTACCAGTTAAGGCTTCCCCGAATTAGCGGTGTCCACTTTAAAGATTTCTCTCTAAAGGTGCAAGATAGTTCAAAATAAACAATTTGTTTATCTATCCCACAAGTCAGTTGCTCTACCAGCTGAGCTAAAGTGGCATATTCAATTGGTGACCCCTACGGGAATCGAACCCATGTCTCCGCCGTGAAAGGGCGATGTCTTAACCGCTTGACCAAGGGGCCATATAAAATGAATATCTAGATAGTAGATATTCATTTTGGTGAGCTATCCGCGACTCGAACGCGGGACAACTTGATTAAAAGTCAAGTGCTCTACCACCTGAGCTAATAGCCCATATTTTATATGGACAATCGTTTTTGTAACTGTGTTACTTGCGACTGCTTCTATATGATACACCTTTTTTTTTAGGTTGTCAACATTTTTTTAAAATTTTTTTAATTTTTTTTAAAATTTTATTTTTTTTAGATTTTCTTTAAGTAGCAAATCCTTTATTTTCAGTGCTTTGCAGTCTTTTCACATTTTGAAAAATTTTTAAATATTTTTTTAATTTTTTTAATATTTTTTAATTTTTAAACAAAAATTTTATAAAATTTATTTAAATTATTTTTTCCAATTACTTTCTTTTTTATAACATAAATTATATTTTTTCTGTACTTTATATTTGAATTTATCATTCATACATTTATATAAATTTCTATAATACATTTTCATATATAATAAACAACAAAAACTGTTGCATATTTCTACACAACAGTTTTCATTCCAATATATATTTTACTTTACAAAATACATTTTATTCATTTAAGGCTAACATGGCTGTTTTTAAATTATTCAATTTCTTTTCTGCATCTTCCATAGATTTACCTTTTACACCCATATAGAACTTAACTTTTGGTTCTGTTCCAGATGGTCTTACACAACACCAGCTGTTATCATCTAAATCGTAATATAAGACATTTGATGTAGGTAAACCTGTTTCTGATTCTTTACCTGTTGAATAATCTATTATTTTGCCTGTTTTATAATCTCTAAAGCTTAATACTTTATAATCTCCCAGTTTCTTTGGTGGATTATTTCTTATTTTATTCATCAATTCTTGTATTTTTTGTGCTCCATCAGCACCTTTTAAAGTTATTGTTGAAATTCCTTCTTTATAGAATCCATATTTTTCATAAATTTTAATCATTTGATCCCATAAAGTTAAACCATGTTTTTTATAGTAAGCTGCAGCTTCGCAAAGCATCATAACAGCTGTTATAGCATCCTTATCTCTTGCATGAGTTCCTACTAAACAACCATAACTTTCTTCAAATCCAAATAAATATTCATGGCTTCCTGTTGCTTCAAAATTTCTTATTTGTTCACCAATATATTTGAATCCTGTTAATACTTCTATAAAATCAATTTTATATTCTTTTGCTATTGCGATTGCTAAATTTGATGATACTATTGTTGAAACTAAAGCACCATTCTTTGGTAATAATTTTTTAGCTTTCTTTTGAGAAAGTACGTATTCAGCAATCAATAATCCTGACATATTTCCTGTAAATGATTTATATTCACCTGTTTTTGAATCTTTTGCATAAACACCTAATCTATCAGCATCAGGGTCTGTTGCAAGAACAACATCAGCATCAACTTTTTTAGCTAGTTTTAAAGCTAAATCAAAAGCTTTTGGGTCTTCTGGGTTTGGATAATCAACTGTTGGGAAACTTCCATTAGGTAATTCTTGTTCTGGAACTACATAAACATTTTTAAATCCTAAACTGTCTAATACTGTTTGAACTGGTACATTTCCTGTTCCATGAAGTGGTGTATAGACTATTTTTAAATCACTTTCTTCTTTAATCACATCTGGATTTAATACTTGTTTCTTTATTGCTTCCAAATATAATTTATCCATAGCTTTTCCTATAACATTATATAGTCTTAATTTTTTAGCTTCTTCTAAAGTAGTTCCTCTTACTAAAGAATAATCTTTTACTTTATTAACTTCGCTTATAATTTCTTTATCTGTTGGGCTAACAATTTGAGCTCCATCTTCCCAATATACTTTGTATCCATTATATTCTGGTGGATTATGGCTTGCAGTAATCATAACACCTGCTGTACAGCCTAATTCTCTAACTGCAAAAGATAATTCAGGAACTGGTCTTAAAGAATCAAATATAAATGTTTTGATTCCATTTGCATTAAAACATAATGCTGTTTTTTGAGCAAATTCAGGTGACATATTTCTAGAATCATAAGCAATTGCTACACCTTTATTTTCTGTTCCCATTTTTAAAATATAATTTGCTAAACCTTGAGTAGCTTTTGTAACAGTATAAATATTCATTCTATTTGTACCATTTCCAATAACTCCTCTTAATCCTGCTGTTCCGAATTCCAAATCTTTATAAAATCTATCTTTAATTTCTTCTTCATCACCAGCAATTGTTAAAAGTTCTTTTCTAGTTGCTTCATCAAAAATTGGATTTGTGCACCAATCTTGATATTTTTTCATTCTTTCAACTTTATTAAAATAATCTCTATATAATTTTCTTGCTGTTTCTGGACTATCTGCACCTTCTGCATTTTTTATTGGGGCAAATTCTTCTTCTCTTTTTACTCTTAAAACTACAACATCATCTAACATTTCATAAGAGTCAAATATAAACATTTCAAATTTATATGCATTTGGTTTTGTAGCTTCTACAACTTTTCCATCTTCACCTAAATAATTTGCTTTTTTGAAAGCTGTATGATATGGAAGTTTTAATTTGCAAACTTTCTCTAATCCTTTAATATTATATAAATGGAATATAGCATTTGCATCTCCATAAACTAAAGATCTGTCATCATCTCTTAAGCTAGCCATTTCTTCAGAAATTTCAGTATATTCAACAACACCTACTTTTTTATTTTTTCTGCAAAATACACCAACTTTTTCTTTTGGATCTGTTTTTTCTATTGATTTTACAGAACCTAAAACTTTATTATGAATTGACATACCAATTAAAAGTGGATCAATTGGTTTTACTAAAACATTATCTACACCACTAATAAATACCCATTCAATTCCATTTTTCTTCATTTCTTCAATTACACCACATTTGTCCATTGATTGAAGAGTTCCACCATGTCCATTTGCAGCTAATTTTACCATACCATTTTCTGTTAATAATATTTTTCCATCTGTTCCAATCATTGGTAATTCACCTTGTTTAAAGAAGTGAATTGCTTCTTTTGGATATCCAAAATAACTATGTTTTTCAAAGAAATCTACAGTAGCATCATTATTTTCTCTACTTGTCATTATGTACCATGGTACAACTGTATCATATTTCTTTTGTGCATCCTTGAAAGTATCACAAAGTGCTTCGAAAATTGATTTATGACTTTCTAATCCAAAATCAAAAGTTCCTTTTGGTCCTTTATGTCCAAGTCTTGTTCCTTGTCCACCAGCCATTGTTACAACAGCTAATTTATTATATTTTATTGCTTCTATACCTTTTTTCTCATACATCTCTTTTTCTGCAGCTGTTAATTTTGATTTATCAACATGCTCAATTGGTTCTATTAAATCTTTTTTTAAATCAACAGGCTTTGTAGCTTGTTCATATAGTTCGTTCATTAAATCGAAGTCTATATTTTCAATTTGATTTAATAATTCCTTTTTTTCTTCTTCTGTTTTTTCATCATACTTCATTAGTAAATGTTCTTGATGATATTTTTTTAATTTTTCCTTTACTTTTTGTAATTCTTCATTCATTTTTATAAAAGCTCCTTTCTATATTTGTAGAACTCTTTGAATTTTTAGTATATCTTATAACAATTTAAATATGAAGTCAACATCTTTTCTTTTTTCTTATTACGGCTAAAGGTTTTCTAGAGTTTGTACTAATTGATATACGCATTTTATTTCAAAATTGTGATTTCTGTGTAACTTTTCTTTGGAATATTTGTAAACAAATTTGAAATAGGCTTTGCCCCCTCTGTTGTAAGCAAATTATCATTTTCTTCTAATACCTTCTCAATGTATTTCATATCTTGTAAAAATTTATAGCAACAAATTAGAATTTTAGAATTTTGAAAATTCACTTTTGTCTTTTCTATAAATTCATTACTTCCGCCTATAATTACAATTGTCTCCTCATCAAATTTTTCATTATTATTAAATGAATTTTCAATTTTTTTCCAATTTTCTTTTGGAATATTCATTATCTTTCTTAAATTCTTTATGCTTTTACCAATATTTTTTTCTAATATTGTTACTACATTTTGGTTTTCTTGTATTTTTTCATTTATATATGGTAAAAGGATACTAGCCAAATGTTCTTCGCTTGCATAAAAACAACACATTTTTTTCATTTCATACCCTCCATATATTTGATATTAGAATTTTACCATTTGAATTTTTACTGGTCAATTTAATTCGTATTTTCTTTTTCGACATGTATAAAATTCATTTTTTGGTTCATAATGAAATTTATAGAAATTATTGTTTATTATTACATTTTTAGGAGATTATATGAAAAGTTTTTTGAAAAAATTTACCTTAATAGTTATATTATTTATATCTTTTTTACTTATATGTATGACAACTTATGCTGGAAATGTTTTTAACAATTTAAGCTCAAATGTGTTTAGGCTTCATATTATTGCTAACAGTGATTCTGATTCAGACCAACAACTAAAATTAAGAGTTCGTGATGCCATAATAGAATATATGAAAAATTCTAATGAAAATTCATCTTCAAAAGAAAATGTTATATCTTATTGTCAAAATCATCTAGCAGAGCTTAAACAAATTGCCGAAAAAGTTATTCAAGAAAATGGTTACAATTATACTGTGAATATTGAAATAGGAAATTTTTATTTTCCAACTAAAAATTATGCCAATATTTCACTTCCAGCTGGTCAATATGATGCACTTCGTATAAAAATAGGAAATGCTGAAGGAAAAAATTGGTGGTGTAGTTTATTTCCACCTCTTTGCTTTGTTGATGTTTCATCCGGTGTAGTTGAAGATGAAGATGCTGAAACATTAAAAGAAAATTTAGATTCAGAGGATTATTCCTTGATAACAAGCGATTCTGAGGCAATGAAATTCAAGTTCAAAATTGTAGAAATAATAAATAAAAAATTAGAAAAAAACAATATTTTAATGGCTTTTAAAAATTAGAAAAATGTATTGTAAAAAAAATAACTTTATGATATAGTTGCAATGAATATAATGTCTTTTTATGAGTTTTTTAATTCATATAATATAAATGGGGGTATTTATTTTGGAAAAATTAGTTATTACAGGAAAAACTCCGTTAAAAGGTGAAGTTATAATTAGTGGTGCAAAAAACGCCGCTGTTGCAATAATTCCAGCTACTTTATTGATAAATGGAATTTGCACAATTGATAACCTTCCTAACATAAGTGATGTAAAATTATATTGTGATATATTAAAAGATTTAGGTGCAAAAGTTACTTGGAACACAAAAAACGAAGTTACTATTGATACTAGAAATATAAATTGTTGTAATGCACCACTAGAAGTAACAAGAAAGTTTAGAGCTTCTTATTATTTAATAGGGGCTCTTCTTGGCAGATGTCATAAAGCTCAAGTTGGTATTCCTGGTGGATGTAATTTAGGTCAAAGACCTATTGATCAACACATAAAAGGTTTTGAAGCTCTTGGCGCTAAAGTTGATGTTTCTCAAGGAAATATCACAGCATCAACTGATAAACTAGTTGGTACATCTATATATATGGATATAGTTTCTGTTGGAGCAACTATAAATGTTATGCTTGCAAGTGTTTTAGCTGAAGGTACTACAATTATTGATAATGCTGCTAAAGAGCCTCATATCGTTGATGTTGCAAACTTTTTAAACACTATGGGTGCTGATATTCGTGGTGCTGGTACAGATATGATTAAAATTAACGGTGTAAAAGAACTAAAAGGTAATGCTACATATTCTGTTGTACCAGACCAAATTGAAGCTGGAACTTTTATGCTTGCTGCTGTTGCTTCAAAAGGTGATGTAACAATTAAAAATTGTATAACAAAACACTTGGAATCTATAACAGCTAAAATTATTGAAATTGGAGGTAAAGTAGATGCAAATGGTGACCATTTGCGTGTTTGGTGTGATGAAAGACCTCACAAAGCTACAATTAAAACTTTACCATATCCTGGTTTTCCAACAGATTTGCAACCTCAAATGGGTGTTGTTTTGTCTTTAGCTAATGGTACAAGTATTATAAATGAAAGTATTTGGGAATCTCGTTTCCAATATACAGCTGAACTTAATAAAATGGGTGCAAAAATTACAGCTTCTGGTAAAACTGCTGTATTTGAAGGAGTTGAAGGTTTAACTGGCGCTCCTGTTTATGCAACAGATTTAAGAGCTGGAGCTGCTTTAATTATTGCCGGAATTTCAGCAGAAGGTACTACTGAAATTTACAATTTAGACCACATTGACCGTGGCTATGAAAATATTGAAGAAAAATTCAAAAATTTAGGTGCTCATATTGAAAGAGTAAAAGCTGAAGAGGAAATGAAATTATGCTAAATTTTTGTAGTTTATATAGTGGCAGTTCTGGTAACTGCCTTTTTGTTGAAACACAATCAACAAAAATTTTAGTAGACTGTGGAACAAGTGGAAAAAAAGTTTGTGAAGGCCTTTCAGCAATTGGAAAAGATATAACAGATATAGATGCTATTTTAGTTACTCATGAACATTCAGACCATATTCAAAGTTTAGGGTTAATCTCTAAAAAATATGATATACCTGTTTATGCTAATTTTGAGACCTGGCAAGCAATGCAAACACAAGCTCAAAAAATAAATACTTCAAATCAAAAAACATTTGAAAATGATAATGATTTTGAAGTTGGCAATTTACTTATACATCCTTTTTCAACTCCACATGATGCTGCAAATCCTTGTGGCTTTAATATATATTCTGGAAAGAAAAAGCTAAGTATTGCAACAGATTTAGGACATATGGATAATATAATTCTTGAAAATTTAAAAGGAAGTTCATTCATACTTTTAGAATCAAATTATGATCCAGAAATTTTAAGAGTTTCAAAATATCCATACATATTAAAACAAAGAATTGCTGGTCCAAATGGTCATTTATCAAATTCTACTGCAGGAAAAACTATTGGTCATCTAATTCCTAATGACTTACAAACAGTTATGCTTGGTCATTTAAGTAAAGAAAATAATTTCCCAGAGTTAGCATATCAAACTGTTGTTGAAGAACTAATGAGCCAAAATATTGATACTAATGAAATATCATTGAGTGTCGCAAAAAGGAACGAGCCAAGTCAAATAATAGAATTATAAATGTTTTTAAGAAGATAAATTTATATTATAAATATAGTATAAACCTATCTTCTTTTATTTTAAAAAATTTTTATATATTTAAAATAAATTATAGCAGATATTACACAAATACAATCTCCCATTAAACCTAATATCAAAGCTGGTTTTAAATTTCTTTTTCCTACTTTTGAGCCATACAAAGATACAACATAAATGGTTGTTTCGGTTGAACCCATTATTAGTGAAATCAAAATTCCAATATCACTATCAACACCATAGTTTTTCATTAAATTAGTTCCAATTGCAGTCGAACTACTACCAGATATTGGTCTTAAGAGTACAAATGGTAATATTTTTTCAAATTCTCTTAATATAGGAAAAAATTTAATTAGTATATTAGATATAAAATTTGTAATTCCAGAGCTATACAGCATTGAAACAGCTATTAGTAATGCAAATAATGTCGGAAATAAATTTTTAACAGTATTTGCTCCATCAATAATTCCTTTTGTAAAAAGTTCAAAAACATTTTTTCTTTCAATTATTCCATATAATACAACTAATGTTAACAATATTGGTGTAATCACTTTGCTTAAGTACATTATAAAGCTCATACTATCTTTTCCTTTTTCTTAAAATTAAATATATTTTTGCAAGCAATACAATAGATACAAAAGTAATAGCACTACAAAACCATACTCCAAATATAATTCCTCCTGCATTTGTTGAATTTAAACTAGTTCTAATAGCAATCACATTTGTAGGTATCATTTGCAAAGATGCTGTATTTATAGCCATAAACATTATCATATCATCTGATAATTCTTTTTTATTATTACAATCTTTATTTAAAAGTTCCATTGCCTGCAGACCCGCTGGTGTTGCAGCATTTCCAATTCCTAATAAATTTGTTATCATATTTATTGAAATAAACTGGTATGCTTTTTCTTCTTTATTTAACTTTGGAAATAAAAAACAGTTTAATGGTTTTATTGCTTTTTTCAATTTATCTTGTATACTTGTATTTATAACAATATTCATAATGCCACTCCAAAAGCACATTGCACCGTAACAAACTAATGCATAACTCTATTGTATTTTTAATTGATGAAAATATTGAATCATTTACTTCAAGAAAATTCCCATTTAATATTCCAAATCCCACTGCAGACAAAATAAAAAAACACCAAATATAATTTAACATTGTTCTACCTCTATAAATTATATGGTGTTTTTCTTATATTATGATTTTCTATTTGTTAATAAAATGTTGATAAACTTCATTTTTATTTATATTTCTATCTTTAGCTATTTTCTTTATGATTTCTTTTTTATCCAAACCTTGATTTTCATAGAATTTATAATGCTCGTCCATAGATAAACTATTTAAATCTAAAATTTCTTTTTCCTGTTTTGAAATAGAATTTCCTTCTAATATAATTACAAATTCTCCTCTGATATCCACAAATTGTTCAACAATTGTGGATAAGTTTCCTCTTATAAATTCTTCATGTATTTTTGTAAGTTCTCTCGCTAATACAATTTTTCTATCTCCTAATACTTCTAACATACTCTCAAGTGTTGTTTTTAATTTATGTGGTGCTTCATAAAATATAAGTGTTCTTGTTTCATATTTAATTTCTTCAAGCTTGTCTTTTCTCTCTTTTTTATTAGCAGATAAAAAACCAATAAATGAAAATTCTCTTGTATTCATACCAGAAGAAATCAAAGCATTAACAAACGCGCATGCTCCAGGTATTGGAACAATATCTATATTATTTTTTATAGCTTCCTTTACAATTTCCTCGCCTGGGTCTGATATTCCAGGTGTCCCAGCATCTGAAACAAGAGCAATATTAGTTCCATTTAATAATTTTTCTATTAGTATCGGACTTTTCTTTTTTTCAGTTTCTTTATAATAACTAATAAGTGGTTTATTTATTTCAAAATGATTAAGTAATCCTAATGTATGTCTTGTATCTTCTGCTGCAATTAAATCAACACTTTTTAAGACATTTAAAGCTCTAATTGTGATATCTTCTAAATTTCCTATTGGGGTTGCAACTAAATATAATTTTCCAGACATCTTACTTCTCCTTTTATTTTTTATGATATATTTCTAATATTTCATCAGTATAACTTCCATCTTCATTATATACAACTAATGGTCTTTCTATTTTTAATTGGTTTCCTGCATCTTTTACTCCCTTTATTAGTAAAAGATTAGGCTCTTTATTAACTTTAGATTGAATAAATCTTATTTTTTTTGGTTCTAATTTATATTTTCTCATTAAATATAAAATGTCTACAATTCTTTCAGCTCTATGGACCATATAAAATTCTCCCCTGCTTTTTAATAATTTATAACTAATCTTAATTATATCTTCTAAATTGCATTCTACTTCATGTCTTGAAATTAACTTTTTAATTTCATCACTTTTAGCTCCTGTATTTAACTTCATATATGGTGGATTAGTAACAATCGCATCAAAAGTATTTGGTTCAAATTTATCAAAAATATCTTTAATATTTGTATTTATTATTGATATTTTATCTTCTAAATTATTTAATTTAACACTTCTTTCTGCCATATTTGCAACTTCTTGTTGAATTTCAATACCATAAATTTTTTTAACATTTGCCTTTTTGCTAAGTAAAATAGATATTATTCCAGTTCCTGTGCCAATATCCATTACTTTACTACCGTTTTTTACTTCTTTTGCAAAATCAGATAATAAAACACTATCAATTCCAAAACAGAACCCAGTTGTATTTTGTATTATTTTTAAATTTTCAAATTCTAAATCATCTATTCTTTCATTTTCTAATAAATCAGGCTCAATTTTTTTATTATTTTGCATATTTATTGCCTTTCTAATTTATTTTATAAGGCTGATAATTTATATACCAGCCTATATACTATACCACAAAAACAAGATTTATTCTACACAATTGGTACAAATTCATTCTTAAGTGAAATTCCATCTTGTGTAAATCCATCACTTTCTTCGCCTTCAATTAAAAATTTAACACTACTAACTTCTTTTAGTTCTGTTAATGTATTTACAATTTGATAAATTGAATTACTCTTTTGTATAGAGTCTCCACTATTATTTAAAAATTCTTTAGATAAATTTAATACTACACAACTACCTTGTAATTCAGCAGAAATAACTCTCGTATCATTTGGTATTATAGTTTCAAACATATTATTTTCTGGACCTTTTATCAACATTTCTACTAATGTTTTATATGGTGTTTTTAGTAAATTCTTTGAATCAATTAGCCTTGTTTCTATTTTTAAACTTTTGCTCTCTTTATCTTGAAAATATAAACTTATTATTGTCTTTCTTAAATCTACATTTTCAATTTCCTTTTCTGGTGTATATGTTTCATCCGTTTGATTAAAATAAATTACAATTCCTATAACTATTACCAATATAATTACAGCAATTATTCCTATAATAAATAACTTTTTTTGCATAATTCGTACCTCCTTGTACACTATATTCTTTATGAAAATATTTATGCAACATTATTTATCTAGTTTTTAAAACTATATAATATAGTTAGATAGACTATTGACTTTTTTATTCTTTTGTTGTATCATATTTTATCATATATAGGAAATATTATAAAAAGGAGGTTTAATTTATGGCAAAAGTTAGAGACCTTGTTAGTGGTCTTACTCATTGTATTGGTGCCGCATTATCTTTAGTTGGCTTAGTCTTATTGATTGTTTTTTCTGCAATCTATGGAAATGCATATCATATAGTATCATTTACTATTTTTGGAGTAGGATTGTTTTTATTATACTTATTCAGTACACTTTATCACTGGCTAAATATTAGTGAAAAAGGCATAACAGTTTTTAGAAAATTTGACCATATTATGATATACATTTTAATTGCCGCTAGCTATACTCCAATTTGTTTAGTTCCTCTTCGTGGTCCTTGGGGTTGGACAATTTTTGGAATTATCTGGGGACTAGCTATACTTGGAACTATTCTCACTTCTGTTTGGATAAAAGCTCCTCGTGCAATCACAACAACTATTTACATTATTATGGGTTGGGCTGTTATTATAGCTGCATATCCTCTATTAAAAGTATTTAGCGATGCAAATAATCTTAAGTCATTACTTTGGTTACTTGCCGGTGGTATCTTCTATACAATAGGTGGTATCATTTATTGGCTAAAAGTTCCAAAAACAAAATGGAAAGGTTTTGGATTTCATGAAATATTCCATATTTTCGTTATGTTAGGCAGTGCTTGTCATTATTGGTTTATATTAAGATATGTTCTATTTATGTAAAAATATTTATCATTTTTACATTATAATATAAATATTATAAAATACATTTAAAGTTTACATGACTTAAATGTATTTTTTTATTTGCTGTATTTTGCCAAAATTCAATAAATAATTGCTTAATCTGTCAAATTTCGACATTGACAAATTGCCCTAAAGGTTATAATATATAAATGAATTTTTTTAAGAAAAAGAGGTTAATTAATGAATAAATTATTACATGTAGGACTAGATATTGGTTCAACAACAATAAAAATTGTTGTTTTAGATGAAAAACAAAATATCGTATATTCAAGCTATACGAGACATTTTTCAGACACAAAAAATACTTTATTTGAAGTACTTACAAAACTTGCCAAAGACTATCCTGAAACTACTTTCACAATGTCTTTAACTGGTTCTGGTGCTTTAGATATAGCAAAAATACTTGAAATACCTTTTATTCAAGAGGTTATTGCTTGTAAAACAGCTGTTGAAACATTAATCCCACAAACTGATGTAGTTATAGAACTTGGTGGCGAAGATGCCAAAATTATATATTTTGATAAATTTATTGAACAAAGAATGAATGGTACATGTGCTGGTGGAACTGGTGCATTTTTAGACCAAATGGCTTCTCTTTTAAATACTGATACTGCTGGTCTTAATGAACTTTCTAAAAATCATGAAACTATTTATCCTATAGCATCTCGTTGTGGTGTTTTTGCCAAAACAGATATCCAACCTTTATTAAATGAAGGTGCTAGAAAAGAAGATATTGCTGCTTCAATTTTTCAAGCAGTAGTTAATCAAACAATCAGTGGTTTAGCTTGCGGAAGACCAATTCGTGGAAATGTTGCCTTCCTTGGTGGACCTTTAAATTATTTATCTGAATTAAGAAAAAGATTTATAGAAACATTGAATTTAAAAGATAAACAAATCATTATTCCAGAAAATGCACATCTACTTGTAGCAACAGGTGCTGCAATCAATTCAATGGAAACTTCAACATTTACAACTGAAGAATTAGAAAATAAATTAAAGAATTTTAAAAATTCTAAATTTACGGAAAGTAAACCTTTACCTGCTTTATTTGAGTCAGAAGAAGATTACAAAAAATTCAAAGAAAGACATGATAAAGATAAAGTAAAAAGAAACTCATTAGAAAATTATAGTGGTGATTGCTATATTGGTATTGATGCAGGTTCTACAACAACCAAACTTGTACTTATTGATGATAAAGGTGCTCTATTATATTCTCTTTATGGAAGTAATGGTGGTAACCCTTTAAAAAGTGTTGTAGCAATGTTAAAAAAATTATACAAAGTTTTACCATCAACAGCAAAATTACGCTTTAGTGGAGTTACTGGTTATGGAGAAAAACTAGTTCAAACTGGCTTAAATGTTGACTTAAACGAAATAGAAACAATAGCACATTATACTGCCGCAAAAGAATTTCTACCAAATGTAACAAGTATCATTGACATTGGTGGTCAAGATATGAAATACATAAAATTAAAAGATAATGCTATTGATAATATAATGTTAAATGAAGCTTGCTCTTCAGGTTGCGGTTCTTTCTTAGAAACATTTGCCAAGAGCTTAGACCTTCCAATTGAAGAATTTGTAAAGGCAGCAATTGAATCAAAAACACCAGTTGATTTAGGTTCTCGTTGTACAGTATTTATGAATTCAAAAATTAAACAAGCTCAAAAAGAAGGATATTCTGTTGGAGATATATCAAGCGGTTTATCTTATTCAATTATAAAAAATGCTATTCAAAAAGTAATGAAAGTTCGTAATCCAAAAACACTTGGAAATCATATAGTTGTGCAAGGTGGAACTTTCTATAATGATGCTGTTCTTCGTGCTTTTGAGTTAATTGTTGGAAAAGAAGTTGTTAGACCTGATATTGCAGGTCTAATGGGTGCTTATGGTGTTGCATTACTTGCAAAAGAACAATATCATAGTAATTTAGATATGGAATATCGTTCAACAATTTTAAAAGCTGATGAATTAGATAAGCTAGAAGTAAAAGTAAATCATGTTAGATGTAATGGTTGTGAAAATCATTGTCAATTAACAGTTAACACATTTGCAAATGGAAAGAAATTCATTTCTGGAAATCGTTGTGAAAAAGGTGCTGGAAATGTTTCAGAGAAAAAAGATTTACCAAATATTTATAAATACAAATTTGAAAGATTATTTGGTTATGAACCACTTTCTGAAGATAAAGCAACTCGTGGCACAATTGGTATTCCAAGAGTTTTAAATATGTATGAAGATTATCCTTTCTGGTTTACATTTTTAACAAAATTAGGATTTAGAGTAATCTTATCTGAAAAGAGTAATAGAAAAACCTATGAAAAAGGTATTGAATCAATGCCTTCTGAATCAGTATGTTATCCAGCAAAACTTGCTCATGGACATATTGAAAGCTTAATTTCACAAGGAATAAAAACTATTTTCTATCCTTGTATACCATATTCAAGAAAAGAAAATAGCCAATCAGATAATCATTATAACTGTCCAATTGTAATTTCTTATTCAGAAGTTATAAAAAATAATGTTGAAAATTTAAAGAAAGTAAAATATATCAATCCGTTCTTACCAATTGATAATACAAAAAATCTTGTAAAAATTGTTCAAGAATTAGATTGTTTTAAAGAATATAACTTTACTAAAACAGAACTTGTTGAAGCTGCTGAAGCTGCTGAAAAAGAATATCAGCAATTTAAACAAGATGTTAGAGATAAAGGTGAAGAAGTATTAAATTATATGAAAGAAAATAATCTTCGTGGAATTGTTTTGGCTGGTCGTCCATATCATGTTGACCCTGAAATCAACCATGGAATTGATACTTTGATAACATCTCTTGGCTTATGTGTATTATCTGAAGATAGTGTTGCTTGGAAAGGTGAACTAAAAAGACCAATTAGAGTTGTTGATCAATGGACTTTCCACTCTAGATTATATGCTGCAGCAGATTATGTTGGAAAAAATGATTCTTTGGAAATGATACAATTAAACTCTTTTGGTTGTGGTGTTGATGCCGTTACAACTGACCAAGTTGAAGAAATATTAAAGAGCTACGATAATATGTATACACTAATTAAAATTGATGAAGTAAACAATTTAGGTGCTATCAGAATTCGTATCCGTTCTTTACTTGCTAGTATGAATAAACGTATTAAAAATAAACAAGAATTAGAAAGCAAAAAGACAGATAATGGAGATTATGATATTCATAAAATTCCATTTACAAAAGAAATGAAAAAAGAATACACAATTCTTATACCACAAATGATACCAATTCACTTTGAATTGATTGAAACAGCAGTTCAATCTTTAGGATACAATGTTCATTTATTAAGAGACTGTACAGAACATACTGTTGATACTGGTTTAAGATATGTAAATAATGATGCTTGTTATCCATCTATCTTAACAACAGGACAAATGATTGAAGCACTTCAATCTGGCAAATATGATGTTAATAAAACAGCTTTAATAATGTCACAAACTGGTGGCGGTTGTAGAGCAACTAACTATATTGGTTTCATTAGAAAAGCTTTAAGAGATGCTGGTTTCTCACAAGTTCCTGTTGTCAGCTTTAATGTTGTTGGTATGGAAAAAAATGCTGGATTTAAAATCACACCATCAATGGTAGAAAAATTATTAAAATGTGTTATTTATGGTGACTTATTACAAAAAATGTTATATAAAAATAGAGCTTATGAAGTGCATAAAGGTGAATCTCAAGCTTTATATGAAATTTGGATGGACAAATGTAAACAAATGGTTAGAAAATCAAGTCTTTCTGAATTCAAAGAAAGTATCTATGATATGGTAAGTGATTTTGAAAAAATTGAGCTTGATACTACAATAGAAAAACCTCGTGTTGGTATAGTAGGAGAAGTCTTAATAAAATATCACCCATTTGGAAATAATTTTGTAGTAAATGTATTAGAGAATGAAGGTGCTGAAGTTGTTGCACCAGACTTTATGGGATTCGTAAAATTTATTGCAACACATAAAATTACATTTAACTCACTTTTAAATACTGATAAAACAAAAGCTAAAATCTTTAAAATAGCAATTGATTTAATTGATTTATTAGAAAAAGATACTAGAACAGCATTAGCACATTCTAAAAAAGGATATTTACCACCTTGTGATATTTGGGAACTAGAAGATAAAGTAAAAGATATTCTTTCAATAGGAAATCAAACTGGTGAAGGTTGGTTCTTAACAGCAGAAATGATTGAATATATCGAACATGATATTCCAAATATTGTTTGTGTTCAGCCATTTGCTTGTTTACCAAACCATGTTGTTGGAAAAGGTGTTATAAAATCAATCAGAGAAAAATATCCTTATGCAAATATTTCACCAATAGACTATGACCCTGGTGCAAGCGAAACAAATCAAACAAATAGAATTAAATTATTAACAACAGTTGCTAAAGATAATTTAAAAAGAAAAAATAAATCTAAAAAAGCTATTGAAATAGAAAATATGGTAACTGATACAGAAATAGAAAAAGAAAAAACATCAAAAAAATAAATTGAATAAATAATTCAAAAATAATATTTAATGAAATTAAAAATTAAATAAATATTTAAATAAAAACCAAAATTGTTAAACATTAAACTTTAGCAATTTTGGTTTTATTTTATAATTTAATAATCATTTTTATATTAAATTATTTATTTTTACTTTAAATAATTTAATATACATATTTATTAAAAATTTGTTGAGTGGCTTATACTATTTGTCTATATAGCAATATCAAATTACAGATTTTGATATATAAAATTTGCAAAACTTTTTCTCAATAATCTCTAATTTTTGATATAAAAATCCAAATTATTTATACTTTATGTTAAGCAATTTTAGCTCAATGTCGTTTTTTGTCGTATCTCTCAAACCTGCTATTTCCCATATTTTTTCCCTTCCAAATTTTGTTCTTTTTGCTAATCTTTTAACCTTTTTTATAATTTTTTTTGTTATTTCTGTAAACCTTTTTATCTAAAAGTTTTCAGCATTAAAATCTATTATTTTTGCCTTTATATTCACATTTAATTAAAGAACATTTTTTTCTGTTTTTTGAAAAACATTATTTTTTTATAAAAATTTAGTTTTTTATTGATTTTCTATGTACTACTTGTGCCTCAACGGTTCTAGCATTTTTCTATAATTTAGGCAAATTATTATATATATTTTTTAATTTATATTATATATAAAGTTTGTTCTAGATTTCATTTTTTCATTTAAAGTTTTTATAAATCTATTTAAAAATAATTTATTCTGTTCTCATTTTTAACTTTTTTGATTTTATGTATACCATTTTTCTTTTTTGAATTCTTATTCTCTCTTTTCTATTTATTCTGTCAAAAGGCAATATTCCCATAGTTTTGATAAGATTCAAAACTAAATCGTATTGGTTCTTTTTCCTATAATCCTTTAGAATTTCCTTAGCCTTTTGCTTAAGACTATCTCTTTATAGAATTTTTCATTTCTGGTTTTTTATTTGTCTTTGTGTAAAACTTTAAATAACTATTTTTATTTTACTTCTTATTTAAAATATTTTAGTTAATTATTGTTTTTATTAAAATATAAATTAAATTATTTAATTAAAATATTGTAAAAAATAAATAATATTTTAAATAATAATTAAATTATTTTTTATAAATATTTATTTTTATATCAAAAAGAGGCTCGAGCTAAATTATTAAGCTCAAGCCTCTTTTCCATGAGAACTTCACATTCCACCTTTACTTATAATCAATTTTTAGTTATGCAACTCGAATGATGTTCTTAAATTATTGTTATCACACATAATGGCATAGTTTAATGTTTTGATATTATCTTTTGCTCCTGGGTTTTCAACCATCTTTTTTACGATTCTTCGAACTTCAGCAATTTCATCTTTTCCCTGTGATTTTGCATACATATACGCATGTCCCACTGAAGCTTTTATACAATTTGAAACAATACTTGTATATAGCTCAATATTTAATTCCATAATAAAACAATTTGCAGCCTCCGTACTTGCACTATATTTAAACTCTGTCAACATTGCATCAAATCTAAGCTTTATATACTCTTGATGGCTCCGTACAAATGTATCTATATCTGGAGATAGTCCATTTGCATCACAAATACTAACATAAGCAGCTGATTTCGGGTCAAAAAAACTAATCATTGTTCTCACCTCATAAAATAAGTGTGTTTAAAACGATATTTTTATTATACAACGGTCTATATTATAAAACAAGATATTTTTTCATAATATTTAAATAATAATTATTTATTAAAATAGAAATTAAATTATTTAATAAATATATTAAAATAATAATATTTTTTATTTTAATTAAATAAAAAAATGCTATATAAATTTTAATTTAATAAAATACAATCAAAATATTTCAAAATCTAATATTTAATATTGTATTTTTCAATCTACTTTTTTGACAAGATTTTTATACAAAAAGTAAGAATTTTTAATATACTGTTTTTTGTAAAACTGTTTTAACATATTTATACAATTCACACACTCTCTTTCTTATTTCTTTTTATAAAATTAGTATAAACTTTTTCAAAATTATGTTTACTTACTTTTCTAGTTTGCATTATTACACAAAAATACTCTATTATTCAAACTTCCCAATCATTTGCTAATATATTTTTCTTAAATTTTTGCTCTGTATTTTGTCTTTTTTTCAATTTTGAATTTTATTATAGTTTTCTCTTTTCTCTATTTGTTAAAACAATTTTATAAAATCGCATTAACTTCTTTATATAAAAATTCATTATCGCAAATTTTATTTGCATAATTCAAATTTTCATTTTTGTTCCTTAATTGTTAATAAGACAAAAAAGCAATGTTTTTTTTCAAATATTTGCATTTTATTAGTTTTTCTTGAATATTTTTATACCTTTTTTCATCAAAATTATATTTTCTAAACACATTTTCTACTATTTTTAGCTACTTATTCTTTCATATAACATGATCGTTCTAACTAATTCTTATCCACTTTTTGTCAATTTGTTAGTATAGAAAAACTGCATTTTTATACTATATTTTTTAGGAAAATTTGCTCCAAAACTACTACCCTTATTTTTGTAAATAATATACTTTTGACACCTTTTATGTAAATTTATTTTTGTGTGTCCTATTTTTCGATATTTTCTTTATTTCCCAACACTTTCAAGCCTTATTTGAAGGCTAAATTTTACCAATTTTTACATTAAAATTGTTCAATTTAATACTTTATGATTTTCATGTATTTTTAGCGAATTTCTGTTCATTATCACAAACATTTGATTGAATATATTTCGCATACAATTTATTAACTTTTTCCTACTTCTTTAAGAGTTTAATATTTCTCTCTTTTCTCTTTAATCAATTTTTTAGTATTTTTATATTTAAAATATTTTTCTAGTTTTATACTTATGCTTGCAACAATATTTAATTTTATTTATTATTAAAAATAAAAAATTTAATTATTTATTTTATAAAATGCTTCCAATAATTTTTTATTTATATATTATATTTATAAATAATTAGATTTAATTTTATTTGTTTATATATTTAATTTAAATTTTTATTATTCTTTTTCTACTTTATTTTTGTATTATTTATGTTTTATTATCCTAAATATAATTTTTTATTTTTATTATGTTTTTAATCTGCATTTTCATATTTAAAATTTTTTTCTAATTTTATACTTATACATACAACACTATTTAATTTTATATTATTTATTTATAATTTTTATTATTATTAAAATTAGATATTTAATTTACTATTTATAAATTCTATAATTCTTATTTATTATTAAAAATAAAAATTTAATTATATATTTCCAATTTATTATTTATTTTTTATAAAATATGTTTCTAATTTTGTTTTTAAAGTCTAAAAAATTACTAGAAAATTAATTTTTTTTCTTGCCTTTTTGTTCCAATTTTTTTTAACTCCTCATAATCTCTTTTAGATTTTTTAATCTTGTAATTTTATTTTTACAGATTCAACAAACAAAATCTTGTTTAATATTGTTTCGTTGATTTTTTGTCTTGCTACAATTTTATAATTATGTAAATCTTTTTTAGAGTTTTAATAACTTTTATATAAAGCTTAGATATCTTTGATTTCCCATATAATACAGCCTCATATTTTTATACTCACGCTGCTTATCATTTTGCCTTTTTTCCAAAGTTCATTTTTATGATATCCAAAATCAAATTTGCACAGCAACTTTTCTTATATCAAATTTTTAGTTTAAAATTTAATTTTGGAACAGATCTAATTTACATCTCAATTTCCTATTTTTTATCAGAAATAATTTATCAAATTTAAAGATTGTTAATAAGACAATTTTTTATTATATTTTCTTCTTTTTTCTATTTATTCTTATTATTTTGATATTATCTTTGACCATTTTTATGCTTTTTTAGTTTTAAAAGCAATATTTTACCAATTTTCAACATACATTTTTACAATAATTCATCCTAATATCAGTACTGCTTTTTTCTGTATTTTGTCAATTTGTGTATACTAAAAAACTCGGCTTTTTGTCCTATTTTTTTAGTAATTTTTATGCTTAAAATTGCTATAAAAAAAGCTAAGATAATCTACTTTGATATTTATTATGTAAATTTATATTGAATTAAGTCAATCTTTGCTAAAGCTCTTATTTCCCAGTATTTTCAAAGCACAAAACATCCAGCTTTTCTACATGTTTCTGCGTACTTTTTACTCTTTTTCACCATCTATATTTTAAATTGATTTTTATACGAAAACTTGTTTATTTGGTTCGTAAATTTTTACCATTTCCAACCTAACTTTTTTGGCGCTTCTTTCTTTATACAAATCAAATTTTTCTAATTTAAGTTTTTCTTTCATCTTAAATATATTATTACTAATTTTTTTGTTTTTTTATATTTTCAAATTATTTACTTTTAATATATATATATATATATAATTATATAATTATTTTATTCTTTTAAGGGAGGATTTTATATGAATAAATTGAAAAAAATTTTATTATTTTTATTATTATTTATTTTAATTATTTTTATTGCTTATTTTTCTTTTAAATTTTTTATTATTCATCAATTTAATTCAGTTAGCAAACTAGAAAAATCTGCACAATTTGGTGAATCAATTGAATTATCTAAAAATAATTTAAATATAATAATAAATAATTTTGAAATACCTGAAAATTCAAATAAATTTAATATTACTTTAGATTTTTCTACTGTAAATGAGCAAGGATTAAATCAAGATATTTTATTTGACTATTTATTATATGATGAAAATAAAAATATTCTCGCTTCTTCATATCAATATTCAGGAAAAAATAAATTTCTTACAGGTTTTATAGCAAAAAATTATAATAGTATTTTTTATAAAACTTTTACAAAACATTATATTGGTGTTGGAAATATTGGAGCTAATATTTCTGATTTAGGAAAAATTCAACAATATATTGAAATAACATTAGATGATTTACAAACAAATAAATTTAATTCATTAACTCTTTATTTGCATAATATTCAATATAAAGAATTATATAAAACAGACCAAATTATTGAAAATACTGACTTTTTATTTAATTTTCATAAATAAAATATTTTACTGCAGGACAAATATCTCCTGCAGTATTTTTATTATAATATTTAATAAAATAAATTTAATTTATAAATAATAATTATTTTAAATATATTTTTATTATTATAAATTAAATTTAAAACAAAAAAATAACATAAACGAAATTGTTTATGCTATTTTGGCGGAACAGAGAGGATTTGAACCTCCGCGGCCCTTACGAACCCTAGCAGTTTAGCAAACTGCCCCCTTCAACCACTTGGGTACTGCTCCTTATAAATATAAAGCTAGATATTTCTATCTAGCATTTGGCGGAGAGGGTGGGATTCGAACCCACGGTAGGCTACAAACCTACGCCAATTTTCAAGACTGGTGCCATAAACCAACTCGACCACCTCTCCAGTGATGCTACTTCATTAGCAACATCTATATACTAACATATTAGATATTAAATTGTCAATACTAAATTTAAAATTTTCGAAAAATTTTTTCCTATTTGTCTTTTATATCATTTTTTTATACTTTTCTTAAATTTTCACATTCCAATTTTAACAAAAATTTATTACTTCATTGTATACAAATTATTTTGTACTTATTTTCAATTTTTATTCATAATAATAAAAGAATACCTTTTAAGAATAAAAATGTCTTATTTTTCATTCTCATTGGTATTCTTTTTTACTAATTTTGTCTTCTTTTAGCTACAAAATTTTTATTTTGTTCTGCAATTTCTATTGCATATTTTTCTTCATCAGATAATTGGTAACTTGATTCACCATTTTTTATTGGTTTTGCATAAATGTTTGAAGATTCTGAACCATATATTCCATTAAATACTACACCATTGTCTTCTCTATCTAATAAAGCTACTGCAAAACTTAAATCACTACCTACATCTTTAAAAGCATTAAATCTTACTAATCCAATTTTTTGAATACTTGAACTTATATCATTATCCAACTTAGTATAATAAGCTTTTATTTCTGAATTATCCTTTTTAACATCATTAACATCATTTATGTATGCCTTTAACATTTCATCTAAATTATTGCCATTTCCTAATTTTTCCATGAATTTTAAGTATTTTTTACTTAAATATACAACATAAATAATCAAAGCTATAACAATAATAATTAAAACTGCATTTGTTATCAGTAAGCCCTTTAAAAACTGTGTGTTTTCCATTAAACTTTCAAAATTATTCATTCTATCACCTATTTCAATAAATCTAAAATTCTCTCTAAATCTTCATTTGAACTGTATTGAATAATAATTTTTCCTTTTTTTGCTCCAGCATCAAGTTTTACTTTTGTTC
This sequence comes from uncultured Clostridia bacterium, assembly GCA_934141445.1. Lineage (GTDB taxonomy): Bacteria > Bacillota > Clostridia > TANB77 > CAG-508 > Scatovivens. The sequence goes on from CAKPCF010000001.1 coordinate 41,413, forward strand.
CAAAAAATCCTTGGAAAGTATCCTCTATATCTCTATATATTGCTTCATATTTTTGATCTTTTTTCTTCATCTTTTTACGAACTTGCATCTTCTTTTCTGCTTCTCTAACAGTATCTCCAGATTCAATCATATATAAAGCCATTTCATATTGCTTGTCCCCATCAGTAATAGACATTAGTGCTTTACAATGTCCTTCTGTAAGTTTTCCTTCCAAAGCAAGTTCAATAACTCTTTCATCTAAGTTCAAAATTCTAACAGTATTTGCTATACTACTTCTACTTTTGCCTAAAATATCAGCAACCTTTTGTTGAGTAAGCTCATATTCTTCCATTAAAACTTTTATTCCTCTTGCCTTTTCAATAGGATTTAAGTCTTCTCTTTGAATATTTTCAATTAAAGAAATCTCTTTATTTCTTCTTTCATCATCATCTCTAATTATTGCTGGTATTTCAGTTAGTCCAGCTCTCTTTGAAGCTCTCCATCTTCTTTCTCCTGCAACAATTTCATAATAATTTCCTTTTTTAGTTACTATTATTGGCTGAATTACACCATATTCTTTTATTGAATTAGCAAGTTCATCTATAGATTCTTCATCAAAAATCTTTCTGGCTTGTTCTTTATTAGGCTCTATTTCTATTAGCTTAATATTTTTTACAATTTCTCCACTTTTATTTTCTTCTTCCTCTTCAACCGCTGGAGTACTACTAAAAAGTGCATCTAATCCTTTTCCTAGTCCTGTCATCTTAGCCATTTTCTACCATCTCCTTTTCTTCTTTCTCTGGTTTTTCTGGCTCATTGGCTTTTAATACTTCTCTTGCTAATTTTTCATAACAACGAGCACCTTTTGACTTTGGATCATATAAAGTAATTGGCATACCAAAACTTGGAGCTTCGCTAAGCTTTATATTTCTTGGTATTACTGTCTTATATACCTTATCATCAAAGTATCTTTTTACTTCTTTTACAACTTGATTTGATAAATTTGTTCTCATATCATACATTGTAAGAACAGCACCTTCTATTTCTAAGTGCTTATTTAAGTGCTTTTTAACAAGATTGATTGTATTTATTAACTGTCCTAATCCTTCTAACGCATAGTACTCACATTGAACTGGTATAAGTACTGAATCTGCTGCTGTAAAAGCGTTTAGAGTAATTAGTCCTAAAGATGGTGGACAGTCAATAATGATAAAATCAAATTCATCTTTTACTTCTTCTAATTTCTCTTTTAGTCTTTGCTCTCTTGACATAAGATTTACAAGCTCAACTTCTGCGCCAGCTAGATTCATATTAGAAGGACATACCTTTAGAGTTTTTACGCAAGTATCTTGCAATGTTGATTTTATGTCAACTTCTCCTATAAGTACATCATACAAAGAATTTTCAACTTCTTTTTCTATTCCCAAACCACTGGTTGCATTGCCCTGTGGGTCTCCATCGATTAGTATTACTTTTTTACCTTTTTTAGCCAAGATAGTGCTTAAATTGACTGCAGTTGTAGTCTTTCCAACGCCACCTTTTTGATTTGCTACTGCTATAATTTTACTCAAAGTAATTCCCTCCTTTTTTACCCTATTATAATATAAAAATTTTGTGAATATGTCAATAAAATCCAAACAAAAAAAGCACCTTTTTTGGTACTTTTTTCTAAAAAATATTAAATATTCAAATTTATTAAATTTTAATCATTTTTATACTACTTTATTGGCTCTTTTAATGGCTTTCCTTGACCTCTTGGGTATTGCTTTGGTGTAGGCTTTTCCTTCTTGATTATTAAAATATTTCTTTCAAGTTCTCCATCAATATTAGTTGTTTCAATCTCTTCAAGTTTTCCTCCTAAAATTTTAATTGCATTTTTTGCATTTTCAAGCTCTTCTTCATAGCTTGGTCCTTTCATACATATTATTTTGCCTCCTATTTTAGCAAATGGTAACATATATTCAACCAAAGTACTTAAATTAGAAACAGCTCTAGAAGTTACTACATCAAATCTTTCTCTATAATTACTATCTTTTGCCAAATCTTCTGCTCTTGAATGAATGCATTCTATTTTTTCTAACTCTATTTTAGGAATTATATCTCTAATTACATTTAATTTTTTATTTACAGAATCTACTAATACAACTTCACTTTCATTTTTTACGATTTTTATTGGTATTCCTGGAAATCCTGCGCCAGTACCAATATCAAGAATTTTTTTACCATTTTTTATGTACTTTTCTATTGTTAACGAATCAATAAAATGTTTAACGATAAACTCTTTTTCTTCCTTTATTGCTGTAACATTTACCATTTCATTCCATCTTAAAATTTCTTTCATATATACATAAAATTTTTCTATTAAATTTTCTTCTATTTTAATTCCATTTTTGTTACATTCATCTATAAAAAAATCTCTAAATTCTTCTATTTCCATTTTTTCCCTTTCTGCATATTTTATTCTTTAATTTTCTTATTTCTATTATATTGTTCTAAGAAAATTAGTAATACAGATATATCAGCCGGTGAAACCCCTGATATTCTTGATGCTTGGCCAATTGAATATGGTTTAATTCTGTTTAATTTTTGTCTTGCCTCAAGTCTTAATCCTTTAATTTCTTCATAATTTATATCTTCAGGTAATAGTTTCTTTTCCATTTTCTTGAAACTTTCTACTTGCTTCTTTTGCATTTCTATATAGCCTTCATATTTTACCATAATTTCAACTTCATTTTGAACTTGTTTTTCTAGTTCTGGTCTATTTTCATCAATTTCTGCTAATGATTTATAATTTAATTCTGTTCTTTTCAAAAGTTCTGAAAGTTTTACTCCTGCAGTTATTTCAGTAGTACCCATTTTTCTTAAAAATTCATTTGTTGTTTCATTTGGTTTAACATTTGTTGTTTTTAATCTTTCGATTTCTTCTTCAATCTCTTTCTTTTTATTTAAGAATTTTTCATATCTTTCATCAGAAATCAAACCAATTTCATGCCCAATTTCAGTTAATCTTAAATCTGCATTATCTTGTCTTAATAAAAGTCTATATTCGGCTCTAGAAGTCATCATTCTGTAAGGTTCCATAGTTCCTTTTGTAATTATATCATCAATCAAAACACCAATATATGCTTGAGATCTATCTAAAATTACAGGTTCTTTTCCTTTTATTTTTTGTGATGCATTTATTCCAGCAATTAAACCTTGTGCAGCAGCTTCTTCATAACCTGAAGTTCCATTTACTTGTCCCGCAAAGAACATTCCTGAAATTTCTTTTAATTCTAAAGAACTTTTTAATTGGTCTGGCTCAATACAATCATATTCAATTGCATAAGCAGGTCTTGTAAACTCACAATTTTCTAATCCTGGCAAAGTCCTATACATAGCTATTTGTACGTCTTCTGGAAGAGATGAACTCATTCCTTGAATGTACATTTCATCAGTATCTTTTCCTATTGGTTCAACAAAGATTTGATGTCTTTCTTTATCAGCAAATCTAACTACTTTATCCTCTATTGATGGGCAATATCTTGGTCCTGTTCCTTCAATTAACCCTGCATATAAAGGTGATCTATGTAAATTTTTTCTTATAATATCATGTGTTTTTTCATTTGTATAAGTTAGCCAACAAGGAACTTGTTCTACATCAATCGTTTTATCTTCAAAAGAAAATGGTTCTACATCTTCATCTCCATTTTGTACTTCCATCTTTGAAAAGTCAATACTTTTTTTGTTGATTCTTGCTGGTGTTCCAGTCTTAAATCTTTGTATTCTAATATTTAGTTTTTTCAAACATTCTGATAACTTATTAGCTGGAAATACGCCATCTGGGCCACTCTCCCAAGAACTTTCTCCAATAAAAATTTTGCCTTTTAAATATGTTCCTGTTGCAACAACAATACAATCAACATCATATGTAGCTCCAATATTAGTTGTAATTGATTTTACTTTTCCATTTTCAACACCTATATCTACTATTTCAGCTTGCTTTAAATATAAATTTGGCTGTTTTTCAATAGTATGTTTCATCTCAGCTTGATATTTTTTTCTATCAGCTTGTGCTCTTAATGAATGTACTGCTGGACCTTTTGATGTATTTAACATTCTTAATTGTATTAAAGTTTTGTCTATGTTTTTGCCCATTTCACCCCCTAAGCTATCAATTTCTCTTACTAAATGACCTTTTGAAGTTCCTCCTATATGAGGATTACAAGGCATATTAGCAACACACTCTAAACTTATTGAAAATAAAAGTGTTCTCATTCCTAATCTTGCTGCTGCTAATGCTGCTTCACAACCAGCATGTCCAGCACCTATAACTGCTATATCATATTTTCCTGCATTATATCCCATTTTCTTCTCCTTCTTTTTTGTTTTATGAAAAACAATTTGCATAACACAAATTTTTGAAATTTACAAGACAGTATACTAGCGGTTCTTATTTTTTTCACCGCAAAATTCGACATCTAAAATTTAATTTTTTTACCGCTAGTATTCTAGCGGTTATTTATGGAACAAAAATATTTGTTTTGCAAACTTTTGTTCTTCTTTCTTTTTATTTTAAATTTTTAGCTATTTTTATTGATTGCAAACAAGTTATATGCTTTACTTTTAAAATTGTCTTATTTTTCATTCTCACCTATTATTTTTATACCTGTATTTTGTGTTTTTTCTTTTTTATATTTTTTCAAATTGTTTTTCTATATTTTTTTGTTCTTTTTTTATTTAATTGTTTTTTATTTAAAATTTATTTTTTTCTATTATTTTTTAATTTGTTTTTTATTATTTTAATTTTTAAAATTATATTTTTATTTTTATTTCTATTTTTATTATTTAAATTTTATTTAATTATTTTTATTTTATATTTTATTATTTTAAATATTTTATTTTTTAATATTTTTATTGTCTATTTTTGTTTTTCAGCTTGTCATTTTGTAGTTATTTTCCCAAACAAAACTTTGAAAAAATTTCTTTTATTACATCATCTGTAACCGTCTCTCCCGTTATCTTTCCGAGTTCTTCTAACGCATTTCTAATATTTGTAGATATAATTTCTGAAGGCATATTTTCTGCAATTGATTTCTTGGCTTGTTCTATTTCTTTATGAGCAGAATTTATTAAATATTTATGTCTATTATTACTAATAACAATTTCACCATTACTTGCTAATTCTTTTAATTTAAATATTTTTGATATTTCTTTATATAATTCATCTATGCCTTCTCTTGTTTTTGTAGAAATATTTATTATTGGTTTATTTTTTTCTTTTATTTTATTTATTATTTTTTCTTTTAAATTATTATTTTTAATATCTATTTTATTTAATACAATTATTGCATTTTTATTTTCTATTAAATTTAATATTTTTTCATCTTCTTCATTTAATTCTCTTGTAATATCAAAAATTGCAATAACAATATCACTTTTTTCTGCTATTTCCATAGCTTTTTCTACACCAATTTTTTCAACAGAATCATTGGCATTTCTTATTCCTGCTGTGTCAATAATTTTAAGTGGAACACCATCAATTTGTACAAATTCTTCTATTGTATCTCTTGTGGTTCCTTCTATATCTGTTACAATAGCTCTTTCCTCATTTAAAATAACATTTAATAAAGATGATTTTCCTGCATTAGGTCTACCTATTATTGCTGTTTTTATTCCATCTCTAATTATTTTTCCTGTTGTAAAACTATTTTCTAGTTTATTTAATTTATCAGAAACATTATTTAAAACATTATTTATTCTTTCATTTGTTACTTCTTCTATATCATATTCTGGATAATCAATATTTGCTTCTATATCTGACATTAAATCTAATAATTCTGCTCTAATCTCACCTATTTCTTTTGATAAAAATCCTTGTAATTGTTCCAAAGAAACTTTTGATTCTTTATCTGTTTTACTATTTATTACATCAATAACTGCTTCTGCTTGAGATAAATCCATTCTTCCATTTAAAAAAGCTCTTTTAGTAAATTCACCTGGTTCAGCAAGAACAGCACCATTTTTTATACATTGTTCTAAAATTTGATTCATTATAACTATTCCACCATGTGAATTTATTTCACACATATTCTCTGTTGTATAGCTTTTTGGAGTTTTAAAATAAGAAACTAAAACTTCATCAATTATTTCATTTTTTTCATTTATTATATTTCCATATTTTATTGTATATCCTTTTATTTCTTCTATTTTTTGTGGCTTTTTTGCTTTAAAAATTTTATCTAATATTTCAAAACAATTTTCCCCACTCATTCTAACAATTCCAATTCCACCTATTCCAGGAGCAGTAGAAATTGCAACTATTGTACTCATTATTTTTCCTCCTTTTAAAATATTTTTTATTATATCATACTTTACATAATTCTGTCAAAATTGTTTCTTATGTTTTTTATTTGTCCTATTGACAATATTTTTTATTGTGTTTTCAATGTTTTCTTGTTTTATTATAAAAAAATTATATTTATTCCATAAAAAAATAAAATCCGAGTCAGCTTTTTTAATCTTCACTTTGACTTCAGATTTTATTTTAATATTTTATATTCAATTTTTATTTAATCTTATTTTAAATCAACAACAACTTTTCTATGTGGTTCTTCACCAATACTATATGTTTTTACTTTTTCATTATTTTGCAATTTTGTATGAATTATTTTTCTTTCATATGCTGTCATTGGCTCTAGTGTGATAGATTTTCCTGTCTTTATGACACTATTTGCAATTTTTTCTGCTAAAATTTCTAAATCTTTTGCTCTTTTATTTCTATAATTTCCTATATTTAAAATTACTTTTAATCTTTCTTTGCTGTTTTTACAAACAATATTGTTTAAAATATTTTGAAGACTATTTAAAACATCTCCTCTATATCCTATTAAGTATCCTGCATCTTTTCCATTTATTTCAACTAAATATGTTGATTTTTCTTTTTTTACTGTATACGTTAATTCTTTCGTTGGTAAATGATTTATAAATTCTTTTAAGAAATTATCTAATGGAGCTGTTATTTCATCTTCTGTTTTTATTGATTTTTCAGTATGTGTTTTAGAATGTGAATGTTCTTCAGCATTTTGCTTTAATTTCATTTCAACTTTTACAACTCTTGGAGCTAAAATACTAAAAAAGCTTCTTTTTTCTTCATTTTCTAAAACTTTTATATCAACTTTATTTTTAGAAACTTTTAATTCTTTTAAGCCTTTTTCAATTGCCTCATTTGTTGTTTTTCCTTCAAATATATATGTTTTCTCTTCCATACCTATTCCTCCTTAAGAAGTTTTGTTGTAATAGCTCTTTCAACAATCATAAGTATATTGCTTACTAACCAGTATAAAGCTAAACCTAAAGGTGCAATCATTGAAATACTTACAGACATTATTGGCATCATATACATCATGCTTTTGTTCATTTCTGCCATTGCAATTTCTTCTTTTTGCTCTTCATTAACTTCAACTTTATTTTCTTTTTTATCATTAACACCAGTCATTGAATTTGTTATTTTCATTGAAATAAAAGATGTAATAACATATAAAACAGGAATTATATAAACTGTCCAATTTGAAAGATTTTCTATTGGAATATCACTCAAATTTAATCCTAAAAATTCCATGTTTAAATTAACATTTGGATCTTGCTCTGCTTTTTCTTTTATTATTGCAATTTCAACATAATTCTTTTTTTGATCATCTTGTGTTATTTCTTCAGTATATTTAGCAATTGTATCACTATCTATATGTTTCATAAAAGTTAATGGTCTACTTACTAAAAAGAATATTGAAATAATAACAATCATTTGAACAATAGAGCTTAAACATCCACTAAATGGACTCATATTTTCACTTTTATATAAATCCATCAATTCTTGATTCATTCTTACAGGGTCATTGCTATATTTTTCTTGTATTTCCTTTGATTTAACCTGAATTTTAGCACTTTTTTTCATAGTTTTTTGTTGTTTTATATTCATTGGTATCATTAAAAGTTTTAATATAATAGTAAAAATTATAATTGCTATACCATAATTATTAACTATATCATAAATAAAATTTAATGCATAACCAAAGATGTTGGCAAAAAAATCAAACATAAATCCTCCTTTACTTTAACGGATCATATCCTCCCTTAGAAAAAGGATTACATCTTAAAATTCTTTTAAACCCTAATATAGAGCCCTTTACGGCTCCATATTTTTCTATAGCCTGCTTTGTATATTCTGAACAAGTTGGTTCAAATTTACAATGAACCCCTTTGTATCCAAAATATGATGATATGAATTTCTGATAAAAATCAATAATTTTAATTAAAACTTTTTTCACTAATAATTCCAGCCTTTTTTAAAATATTGTCAAAATCATTTTTTATATCATAATAACTTACTTCTTTTGCATTTATTTTATTATTGACCATGATAACTATATTGAAATTTCCATTTAATTTTTCTTCATATATTTTATAATTTTCTCTAATAAGACGTTTTATGTGATTTCTTTGTACAGCTTTTCCCATTTTTTTAGAAACCGCTATTCCAAGTCTATTTATATTTGATTTATTTTTTTGTATATACATATAAATATATTTTCCTCTATAAACAGTCCCTTTTGAGAAAATTCTTTTAAATTCGTAATTTTTCTTTATCATTCTTGTATTTTTCATATCATTTCCTCTTTTACTAAAACCACTTAAATCTCTAAAAATTAGAAATTTAAAAAGGAACTTAAAAAAAGGGCGCTATGCGTCCTCTTTCTTATTAAGCACATATTTGTTTTCTTCCCTTATTTCTTCTTGCTTTTAAAACTTTTCTTCCTGCTCTTGTTTGCATTCTTTTTCTAAAGCCATGTACTTTATTTCTTTGTCTTTTTTTTGGTTGATAAGTTCTTTTCATTAAAAGTCCACCTCCTATATCTATATTAAATTTATTATAAACATCATAAGTAATAGAATTATACAACAAATTCACAATAAAAGTCAAGCAGTTACGCAATATTCTTCACTTCCTTAATTTTATATTTTACATTTTTAAATCATTTTTCCCCTGTGGATAACTTAAAAATTGAGCCTTTTTTCACTTCAATATTTATTTTTGAAAAATTACTCATTTTGTCTTGATATTTCTAACATTTTTTGATATTATATGACCAAATGAAATTATTACGGAAACAAAGTTTTCCACATGTTGATAACTTCTGTACATATTGATTTTACTATATTTCAACATAGGTATGTGGAAAACCCTGTGGATAACTTTACTAGGGAAGGACGGTTTTGAAATGTATTCTGACAAAACAGATTTACTCACAAAAGCAAAAGATCTTTTAAAAGAAGAAATGACAAACATTTCTTACACAACTTGGATTAAGAGTTTAGAAATTCAATCTGCGAACGACAATAAAATTGTTTTAGTTGCTCTTTCTGAAATTCAAAAAGATGCCATTGAATCTAGATTATTTGATTTAGTTGTAAATACTTTTAATTTTATAACCAATAAATCATGCGAAATTACTATAGTTGTAAAATCAGAAGAACAAGATGCAGAATCCACACAAGATGAGAGCAATCAAGATTTTATGTCTTCAGAAGCATATAGTAATAGTTTCTTAAATCCAAAATATACATTTGATACATTTGTTATTGGAAATAACAATAAATTTGCACAAGCTGCCGCTTACGCAGTTGCTGAAGCCCCAGCTACAGCATATAATCCACTTTTTATATATGGTGGAGTTGGTTTAGGAAAAACTCACTTAATGCACGCAATAGGTAATCAAATACTAAAAAATAATCCTAATGCCAAAATTTTATATGTTACTTCTGAACAATTTATCAATGAATTAGTTAATTCTATTAAGGATGCTAATTTTAAAAACGAACTATTTAGAAATAAATATCGCAATATTGATGTTTTGTTAATTGATGATATTCAATTTATTGCTGGTAAAAAAATGGGACAAGAGGAGTTTTTCCATACATTTAACACTTTACATCAAAGTGGAAAACAAATAATAATCTCTAGTGATAAACCACCAAGAGATATTCCACTTTTAGAAGAACGTTTAAAATCAAGATTTGAGTGGGGAATACTTGCAGATATTTCTATGCCAGATTATGAAACACGTCTTGCAATTCTTAGAAAGAAAGTTCAAATGGATAAAATAATTATAGAAGATTATATTTTATCTGTTATTGCAACAAAAATAGATACAAATATTAGAGAATTAGAGGGTGCTCTAAACAAAATAGTTGCTTACGCTTCTTTAACACATAGCCCTATTACTATAGAAATGGCAGAAAAAGCTATAAACGATATAGTATTACAAAAAGAAAAAATTATTTCTGCCGAATACATACAAGAGATTGTTGCTAAATATTTTAACATAAATAAAAATGATTTAATTTCTACAAAAAAATCAAATGATATTGCTTATCCACGTCAAATAGCAATGTATTTGTGTAGAAATATTGGTCAAATGTCTCTACCTAAGATAGGAGCTGCATTTGGCAATAGAGATCATACAACAGTTATGCATGCATGCACAAAAATAGAAAAAGAAATTAAAGAAAATCCAAACACAAAATTAATTGTGGATAGTGTGCAAAACATTATACGCGAAAGCAAATAATATATATATCAACTAAAATTTATATTTTTTGAAATATATGTTTTACAAAACAAAAATTTTACTAACACACTTCAATCTGTTCTTACGGAATAGTGCGAAGAGTTATCAACAGGTCTATGTTGATAACTATGTTAATAAAATGTGTATAACTAGTTATTCACACGAGCCTGTGGAATCTGTGGATAACTTTCCGAATAATCCACAGAGTTATCAACAGGCATTTTGTTAGGGAAATAGCATATTACAAGAGTTTTCCACGGAATCCACAGCCCCTAATACTAATACTACTATATATATTTAATTATTAAAGGAGAAAAAAGAAATGAGATTTATTTGTGAAAAAGAAAAAATTCTTAAAGGAATAAATTCAGTTATAAATGGTGTTGCTTCTAAAACAACAATGCCTGTACTAGAAGGTATTCTTATTCAAACAAATGATAACGAATTAAAATTAACAACTTATGACTTAGAAATTGGTATAGAATATATCTTAGAAGCAAATGTAGAAGAACAAGGTAATACCGTTGTAAATGCAATAATGTTTAGTGAAATTATTAGAAAATTACCTAATAAAAATATTAAAATAAATATAAATGAGAATAATCTATTAGAAATAGAATGTGAAGGTTCTTTATATAAATTAGCAACAATGAATCCAGATGAATTTCCAGAATTACCAAAAATAAATATTGATAATTCTATTGAAATCGAACAAACAGTACTTAAAAATATGATAAGAAAAACTATATTTGCTGTAAGTACAGAAGAAAACAGACCAATATTTACAGGATGTTTATTTGAAGTTCAACAAGGAAAATTAAATGTTGTTGCTGTTGATGGATATAGATTAGCTATTAAAAGCAGTAGTATAAATGAAAGAGGAAATGATTTTAGTAGTGTAATTCCAGGAAAAACATTAAACGAAGTAAACAAAATTATTTCCGATTCTTTTGAACCAATTACAATAGGAATTTCAAAAAATCAAGCATTATTTGAAATGGAAAATTGTAAAATTGTTACAAGATTATTAGATGGTGAATTCTTAAAATATTCAAATACAATTCCTTCTTCATGGGAAACAAGAATTAAAGTAAACAAAAATAGTATACAAGAATGTTTTGAAAGAATTATTTTAATTTCTGCTTCATCTATTGAAAAAGAAAAGAAATATCCAGTAAAAATAAATGTTGAAATTGGAAAAGTAACTATTTCTTGTGCCAACCAAACTGGTGATGCAAAGGAAGAAATCTATGTTGATACTGAAGGAAAAGAACTAGAAATTGGTTTCAATCCAAGATTCTTCTTAGACGCATTAAAAGCAATTGATGATGAAGATGTTTATATAGAATTTGGAACAAACAGATCACCATGTATAATTAGACCAGTTGAAAACGGCGATTATATTTATATGATATTACCAATAAAAATGAAAGATTAGTTATCCACAGGTTATTAACAATGTGTGATTAACGGAAGGAGAATACAAATGAATGAAATTTGGGATAAAGTAACAGACTTTTTAAATAAGGTATCTAAAAAAAATGAGGAATTAACACAATACATTTATGAGAGAACAGGAACAAAAATAAATGTAGGAATGATAATTTTATGTGTTGTGCTTGTTATCTTTGTTTTATCTCTTGCAAAAATGGCATTAAGCTCATTATGGGGAAAACTATTATAGGAAGAAAGAATGAATATAGAAAAAATATCTTTACAGAATTTTAGAAATTATAAAGAGCAAGAAATTTCTTTTAATAAAGATATCAACATTATTTATGGGGATAATGCACAGGGAAAAACAAATATTATTGAAGCAATTTTCTTATGTAGTATGGGCAAATCCTTTAGGACAAACAAAGATAATGACCTTATTAGTTTTAATGAGCAATTTACTAGAGTACAAGTGGATTACAAGAAAAGTGATAGAGAAGGAAAAATTGAAACAAGAATAGAAAATAAAAAAATTTTTCTTGTAAATGGTGTAAAACAAAACAAAATAAGTGATATAATTGGTAAAATAAATGTTGTAATCTTTACACCAGATAATATAGATATTATAAAAGATGGTCCTCAGAAAAGAAGAAAATTTCTTGATATGATGATAAGTTCATTAAGACCAAATTATTTGCATATATTAAATAACTACAACAAAGCATTAGAACAAAGAAATAATTATTTAAAGCAAATAAAATCAGAGAATAGACCAGCGGATTTATTAGATATATGGGATGAACAAATAGCGAATTTATCAGCACAAATATATAATTATCGAAAAGAATATACACAAAGGATTTCAGATAAAATTGGAGTTATCCACAATTCAATAACCAAAAGTGGAAAATTATCTGAAGAGATTATAAAAATCAAATATATTTCAACCGGGTCTGATTCAGAAAGTTTTAAAAAAGCTTTAATGAAATCTAGAAGCATAGATATAATGAAAGGGTATACTGCAGTTGGTATTCATAGAGATGATATAATCATATATGTAAATCATAAACCAGTAGCAGTATTTGGTTCACAAGGACAACAAAGAACGGCAATTCTTTCTTTGAAGCTTTGTGAGCTAGAAATTGTAAAAGAGGAAATAGGGGAGTCTCCAATACTTCTTTTAGATGATTTTATGTCCGAACTAGATGAAAAAAGAAGAAAAAGCTTTTTAGAGAATATTCAAGGTTGCCAAGTAATTTTAACATGTACAGATAAGATAGAGATAAATGGAGATGTGACGAGCTTGTATGTGGAAAATGGAAAAATTGAAAAAGGGTAAGGTAGAAAAATGTATTTGCATATTGGAAAAGAATATGTTATAAATAACAATGACATAATTGGAATTTTTAATTTAGAATATATACAAAATACAAAAGAATATAAAAAAATGTATGAGCAATTAGAAAGTGAAAATTCAATAAAAAATGTTTCAAAATCTCAAGAAAAAACATTTATTTTAACAGAAAAAAATGGTGTTAAAAAAGGATATTTAACTAATATAGGAGCTAGTACAATAGGAAAACGAAAAATGTAAATAGGAGGAAGAAATGGAAAAGTTTGAACACGAGTATAAAGCGGAACAAATACAGGTTTTAGAAGGCTTAGAGGCTGTTAGAAAAAGACCAGGTATGTATATAGGAAGTACTTCTATAAGAGGATTACATCACATGGTATATGAAATTGTGGATAACTGTGTTGATGAAGCTTTAGCAGGCTATTGTAACAATATACATATTCAAATAGAACCAGGAAATGTAATTTCAGTAGAGGATGATGGAAGAGGAATTCCAGTAGATATTCACCCAAAAACAAAAATTTCAGCAGCAGAAACAGTATATACAGTTTTACATGCTGGAGGAAAATTTGGTGGAGATAGTGGATACAAAGTATCTGGTGGACTTCATGGTGTTGGTGCTTCTGTTGTTAATGCTTTATCAAAATGGACAGAAGTAACAATTCAAAGAGATGGTGGACTTTTCCAAATGAAATTTGAGAAAGGAAAAACAACTGAAAAACTAACAAGAATAGGAGATTCAAAGAAAACAGGAACAAAGGTTAGATTCTTAGCAGATGATTCTATTTTTGAAACATTAGATTATGATTTTGAAGTATTAGAGAATAGATTTAGAGAAATGGCCTTTTTAACAAAAGGATTAAGAATAAAAGTAGAAGATTTAAGAGTAGAGCCAGCTAAAAAAGCAGACTTTTGTTTTGAAGGTGGATTGATTTCATTTGTTGAATATTTAAATAAAAACAAAGAAACTCTACATCCAAAGCCAATTTATATTGAAAAAGCAGGAGAATTTCCAGTTGAAATAGCAATTCAATACACAACAAGTTATTCAGAAAACATATATACTTTTGTAAACAATATAAACACAGTAGAAGGTGGAACACACTTAGAAGGTTTTAAAAGAGCTTTAACAAAAGTATTTAATGATTATGCAAAATCAAAAAATCTATTAAAGGAAAAAGATGGCAATTTGACTGGTGATGATATCCGTGAAGGAATTACAGCTGTTGTTTCAGTAAAAGTTAAAGAACCTCAATTTGAAGGACAAACAAAAACAAAATTAGGAAATAGTGAAGTAACAGGAATTGTTCAATCAATGGTAAACGAAAGTTTATCTACATTCTTAGAAGAAAACCCTCAAGTTGCTAAAAATATACTAGAAAAAAGTATTAGTGCAGCAAGAGCGAGAGAAGCTGCAAGAAAAGCAAGAGAATTAGTTAGAAGAAAAACAGCATTAGAAACAACTACTTTACCTGGAAAACTAGCTGATTGTAGTAGTAAAAATCCAGAAGAGTGTGAAGTATATATAGTCGAAGGAGATTCAGCTGGTGGTAGTGCAAAACAAGGAAGAGATAGAAAATTCCAAGCAATTTTACCACTTTGGGGAAAAATGTTAAATGTTGAAAAGGCTAGAGCTGATAAAATTTATGGTAATGATAAATTAAATCCAGTTATTTTAGCTGTTGGTGCAGGAATCGGTGCTGACTTTGATGTTACAAAAATAAGATATGGAAAAGTTATCATAATGGCAGATGCTGATGTTGACGGTGCACATATTAGAACTTTATTATTAACATTTTTCTTTAGATATATGAGACCTTTAATTGAAAATGGAAATGTTTATCTTGCTCAACCACCTTTATATAAATTATCTAAAAAAGGTATGGAAGATGTATATTGCTATACAGATGAAGATCTTGAAAAACAATATAAAATATTAGAAGAAAAAGGAATTACAAGAGACCAACTTGGATTACAGAGATATAAAGGTTTAGGAGAAATGAACCCAGAACAATTATGGGAAACAACTATGAACCCAGAAACAAGAATTCTTGTAAAAGTAACAATGGAAGATGCTATTAAGGCAGATGGAATATTTACATTACTAATGGGTGATGATGTAAGTCCAAGAAGAGATTTTATTGAGCAAAATGCAAAATATGTAAGAAATCTAGATATTTAGTTAAATAAAATTTAATAAATGATAAGGCACAAGTAATGCAACTTGTGCCTTTATCATATATAAAGCTTATATTAACTTTCAGCTAAAACAAATATACCGAATAGTCAAACCTAATATATATCGCTATATAAATAAGCTTTGTACCCAACATATTCATCAGTTGCTAGACAACAAATGCACTCTTAATAACCAAATTCAACCACAAGGGTCTAAAATTGACCACTACAAAAATACAAATGCTATCATGACTTCAAATCAATTTGCTATCTTACAACCACTTTAATAAAATAGCTTTCATACAACAAATTAACTCTTTGCATTCAACATAATTAAATAATAAGGTTTACTTACCACTTAATCACATCTTAGCTCGAATAATAAAGAAAATATATTTCCTTTAAAACTCTAAGTTAGGTTGATATAAACTTTATGGTACTATTATATGTTTTTATATTTTTTTTATGCAAAAAAATTAAAAAATTTTGAGTGGAAAAAAGTGGAAAAATTTTAGGTTGTGGATAACTATGTGGATAACTTTTTGGAAAATCCGTAAATAAAAAATTAGATTTTAAAAGCAATTATTGACAATAGGACAAATCACTGAATTTAATTTATAGAAAAATAAAATTAGAATTTATTATAAAAAATTCTTGACAGCTAAAAAAAACTGTTGTATTATATAAGCACTTTCACAAGAAAGGAGTAAAATGAAAAAGCAAGAAAAATCATCACAAGATTGGTTGCTATTTCAAAAAGTGCTGGAAAATGGCTTGATTCAGACTACAAAATCTTGTCTTAAAGTCATAAAAGTTTTTCCGATAAATTATGATCTTAAATCAAATTTGGAAAAAGAAGCAATTTTAAATTCATATCGTTTATTCTTAAAAAGTTGTGATTTTAATTTTCAAATTTTTATTCAAAGCAAAAATGAAAATCTTTCAAAACATATTTCCAAAATAAAAGAAAAAAATAAATATGAAAAACAAGAACCCGTAATTGAAATGACAAAAAGTTATACACAGTTTATCCACAGCTTGAGTATTGAAAAGAAATCTTCTTCAAAAGAATTTTTTATTATTCTAAAATATGAATTTAATAATGTGCAAAAAGAATTTTTAACACAAAAAGAAAGTTTAGCAAACAATCAATTATCAGAACAATATTTTAAAATTAAAGAAAGTTTATCGAGATGTGGAAATATTGTTCAAGAATTAAATTCTAAAAAGGAGGTGGAAGAATTTTTATCTAATATAATTCTAAAAGGAGGGTAAATGCAGAAAGAAAATTTTTTAAGCGGAGCAAATACATTTAAAGACAATTTGGCACCAGCATACATAAATATTAGTAACCCAAGGTATTTAGAAATGGATGATAAATACTATGCAGGAATTTTGGTTATTGATTATTATAGAGAATATAGTGAACTTATTTTTAAAAATCTTATAAACAGTAACTTAAATATGAGAATATCAATATTTTATGAAAAACAAGATGTTTATAAAACAATAAAAAATTTAACATATTTTATTGGTAATGTAGGTGTTGATTTAAAACTTGGTAATCAAAATAGAGAGGATATTGATTTAGCAGCTTTTTCATATAATGATGCTAAATATATTAGAAAAGAAATACAAGTAAACAGTCAGGATTTATATTTTTTATATACATATGTAGAAATAATAGAAGATGATATTTCAAAACTACATCAATCAATAAATAAATTAGAAGGTGTTTTGCAAGCTTCAGGAATGACAACTAGAAGAGCAAATTTCAGGCAAATGCAAGTTTTTCAAGCCTGTTTGCCACTAATGGAAAACTCGAATGTGACAAAAGAGGTTGCAAGAAGAAATGTTTTAACAGAAGGGCTTTTGGGGACATTTCCATTTATTTCATCAACAATTTGTGACCAAGATGGTATTTTTATTGGAACTAATATTTATAATCATTCAATTATTTTGATGGATAGATTTAATAAAGATAAATATAAAAATGCTAATATGTGTGTATTTGGTACTAGTGGTGCTGGAAAATCATTTTATATAAAATTGTTGATTTTAAGACATAGACTTTTTGGATTAGAGCAATATGTTATTGATCCGGAAAGAGAATATGATAAAGTTTGTAAATATTTTAATGGTACACTCATAAAAATTGGGCCAACTTCTACTACTCATATAAATGTTTTAGATATTAGAGAAGAAAGTATTGAAGAAGGAAAGGGATATTTAGCAACTAAAATTGGAAAATTAAGAGGATTCTTTAATTTGGTTTTTGGAAATGTTGAAGAAGAGAAGATGGCTATAATAGAAGAAAAGCTGATAAGTATTTATAAAAATAAAGGAATTACTTTTGAAGATGAAACTTTGTATAAGAAAGATTTACAAAATGGTAAGTTTATTTTTAAAGAAAGTAAAGATATGCCAATTTTGGAAGATTTATATAAAAGTTTAGATACATTTGAGACAAAGCATCTTCAAACTAAATTATATCCATTTGTGTATGGCTCTTTAAAATTTTTAAATGAATATACAAACATAGAATTAAATAATAAATTGATAGTTGCAGATATATATGAACTAGGTGAAGATAATTTGCAATTTGGAATGTTTATTTTTATTGACTTATTTTGGGATAAAATAAAAAAAGATAGAAATACTAGCAAAGCAATTTATTTAGATGAAATTTGGAGACTAATTGGAGTAACTTCAAATAAAAATGTTGCAAGTTTTATATATAAGATTTTTAAAACAATAAGAAAATATCGGTGGGAGTGCAGTAGCAATTACTCAAGATATTTCAGATTTATTTAGTTTAGATAATGGTACTTATGGAAAAAGTATTTTAAATAATTCAAGTATAAAATCATTTTTTTCTCTAGAAGAAGAAAATATTTTAGTTCTTAGCAAATTCGCAAATATTTCAGAAAAAGAAAAAATAGAAATAAAATCTTTAAAACGAGGTGAAAGCTTAATGTTTATTGGTGAAGATCATGTCTTAGTAAAGATTGAAGCATCAGATATGGAAAAGCAGGTGATTCTATGAGTGATAGAAAAGATGTTATAACAGCAATAGAAGATTTTAACTATAGAGAAAATTTAGAAAAAATTGAAAATATAAATCTATTAGGAAGAAATATAGTATATGTTGAGGCTATAACTGAATTTTTGGAGCAATATCCTAAAATTAAAATAATTTTAATTTCAGAAAATTTTTTTAATGACAATAAAATTGAAATCGAAAAAGTTGCAGACAAGTATCAAGAAATAGCTTTTTATATATTGTATGATAAAAAAATTAAAGTTGAAAGTGAAATAAAAGAAAATATGTGTTTCTATGAAAGAAATGAATTTTTATATAATTATGGACAACAAAAAGAAAAGGAGAAAGAGTGTATGGAAAATGCAATAGAATTAAATGACTTTACAGGAAATTTGAGTAATAATGAGTTAGTAAATAGTTTATCAACGACTAATAAAAACAATTTAGTAGAAAAACAAAATAGTTTTTTAGAAACAAGTTTTGGAAAAATAATCAATACTGCAATGGATATAGGAATAAAAGCAGCATTGCCAGATTTAATAGAAGATGAAGTAATCAATGTGAAAAATGTAATTTTTGAAAGTGGATTACAAGCAGGATTGAAAAGTGTTATTGATTCAAGTTTGAATTTGGGAAAGAGTGCAATAGGTATTTTTACAGGAGAATTTGAAAATATTTCTCAAATACAAACAGCAGTAAAAAGTGGAGGTTTAATAGATGGAATATCAAATTTATTAGATTATTCTATAAAATTTGCAAAAAATAAAGGACTAATAAATACGAGTACTGCTAATTTACTAAAACAAGGAAAAAATACTGTATTAAAGACAGTTACTTCAAAAATTGAGGAAGAATTAACTACTCAAATAAAGTCTTCAGAAAAATTACAGGAATATTGTACAAAATGGCAAGAAAATTATGAAAAACAAAACTTCTCTGGAATGGAAAGTAATTTTAAGAATATAGAAAAATACTTAAATAAAATCACACCACTTGAAAATACAATAAACCAAGCAAGAAAGATAGAAAACTTACATAACTTAATTAAAAATAATGGAATGAACTTTAATATTAGTGAAAATGAAAAGATTCTTGCAGAAAAATTGGCAATATAATATTGCATTAAATTTATTAAAAACATTAGGAAATTTCTAGTATGTGAAATGGCGAAAAAATGTACTTTTTTAAGTAAAAATTCTTGCTTTTTTTGGCTTATTTTTATATAATACACTTGTATAAAAATAAAAAAAGAATTGTAAGAAAAGAGGTTAATAAATGGAAAGACGAGAAGAGACAATAATCGAAAGAGATATCGAAGCTGAAATGAAAACAGCCTATATCGATTATGCTATGAGTGTTATCGTATCAAGAGCTTTACCAGATGCAAGAGATGGTTTAAAACCAGTTCACAGAAGAATCTTGTATGCAATGCACGAAGATGGTATTACATCAGATAAACCTTATAGGAAATGTGCTAATACAGTAGGTTCCGTTTTAGGAAGATATCATCCACATGGAGATGCTTCTGTTTATGATGCTATGGTTAGAATGGCACAAGATTTCTCTATGAGATATATGTTAGTTGATGGACATGGAAACTTTGGTTCAATAGATGGTGATGGGGCAGCTGCAATGAGGTATACAGAAGCCAGAATGGCTAAAATTTCAGAGCAAATGCTTATGGATATTGATAAAAATACAGTTGATTTCATGCCAAACTATGATGATAGATTACAAGAGCCAACTGTTCTTCCAACAAGAATTCCTACTTTGCTAATAAATGGTTCTTCTGGTATTGCCGTTGGTATGGCAACAAATATTCCGCCACATAACCTAACTGAAGTAATAAATGGAATTATAAAAGTTATAGAAAAACCAGATGTGACAGATGAAGAGTTAATGCAAATTATAAAAGGACCTGATTTCCCAACTGGTGCTTTAATAATGGGTAGAGAAGGTATTAAACAAGCTTATACAACTGGTAGAGGAAAGATTACTGTAAGAGGTGAATCTGAAATTGAAGAAATGTCTGGAAATAGACAAAGAATAGTTATTTCTTCACTTCCATACCAAGTAAATAAAGCCAAATTGATTGAAAATATAGCAAACCTTGTAAAAGAGAAGAAAATTGAAGGAATATCAGAAATTAGAGATGAATCAGATAGAAAAGATAGAGTTCGTATAGTTATTGAATTAAAAAGAGATGCTAGACCACAAGTAATATTAAATCAATTATACAAACATACTCAATTACAAGATTCTTTTGGTATTATTATGCTTGCTCTTGTTGATGGACAACCTAAAATTTTAACTTTAAGGGAATGTTTAGACGTTTTCGTTAAACATAGAGAAGATGTAATTGTTAGAAGAACAAAATTTGAACTTGCAAAAGCAGAAGCAAGAGCTCATATATTAGAAGGTTTAAGAATCGCAATAGATAATATTGATGAAGTAATTAACATTATTCGTTCTTCTTATGATGATGCAAAAGAAAAATTGATGAAGAGATTTGGATTATCTGATATTCAAGCACAAGCAATTCTAGATATGCAACTTAAGAGATTATCAGGTTTACAAAGAGAAAAAATTGAAGAAGAATATAATGAATTGATGAAATTGATTGCTTACTATAAAGAAGTATTAAGCAATGAAAGATTAGTTTTTGATATTATCGAAAAAGAATTATTAGAAATTAAAGAAAAATACGGAGATGAAAGATTAACAAAAATAACAGCTGCTGAAGGCGAATTTGATGAAGAAGATTTGATCAAAGAAGAACAAGTTGTTGTTGCTTTAACACATTTTGGATATATTAAGAGAATGCCTGTAGATACATACAAGAGTCAAAGAAGGGGCGGAAAAGGTATTACAGGAATATCTACAAGAGAAGATGATTTTGTTAAAGAAATCTTTACAGCTTCAACACATGATACAATTTTATTCTTTACAAATAAAGGAAAAATGTATAGACTAAGAGGATTTGAAATTCCAGAAGCTGGTAGAACAGCAAGAGGAACAGCAATAGTTAATTTGCTTAACTTAGATGCTGGTGAAAAAGTTTCTGCAATCATTCCACTTCAAAACTATGCAGAAGGTAAATACATTTTAATGTCTACAAAGAATGGTTTAATTAAGAAAACACCATTAAAAGAATATGATTCAAGTAGAACAACAGGTTTAATAGGAATTACATTAAAAGAAGATGATGAACTTATAGACGTTCGTTTAACAGATGGACAAGATAATGTAGTTTTAGTAACTAAAAAAGGTCTATGTATCACTTTTGATGAAAAAGATGTTAGACCAGTTGGAAGAACTGCGCAAGGTGTAATTGGAATTAGACTAGATACAGATGATATTGTTATTGGAATGGAACCAATAATTGCTGGCGCAAAATCTACACTACTTGCAATTACTGAAAATGGTTTTGGAAAGAGAACTGAAGTAGATGAATATAGAGTTCAAAACAGAGGCGGTAGAGGAGTTATTACATATAAAATAACACCAAAAACAGGAGAACTTGTTGGAATAAGAGTTGTAAACGGAACTGAAGATGTAATGCTTATTACAGATAAAGGAACAATTATAAGAATGAATGTTGATGAAATCAGCATTTTAGGAAGAGCAACTCAAGGTGTTACTCTAATGAGAACAAATGAAGGAAAAGTTGTAAGTATTGAAACTGTTGAACCAGAAGAAACTGAAGAATAATAAAAAATAGTTAAATAAAAGAGCCAAAATGAATTGAATGAAAATTCTTAATTCATATTTGGTTCTTTTTGTATATAAAATAATTATAAAAAAAGATGACAATTCTAAAATGAATTGCCATCAAAATATTTATGTTGAATCTATTTAATTTTTACATTTATTGTATCTTAAATCATC
The DNA here is from genome assembly GCA_934141445.1 of uncultured Clostridia bacterium. Lineage (GTDB taxonomy): Bacteria > Bacillota > Clostridia > TANB77 > CAG-508 > Scatovivens. The sequence continues at coordinate 63,896 of CAKPCF010000001.1, forward strand.
TCCAAAGAATCTTAAAAATCTATAGTTTCCAACTAATCTTGACCCTATTCTTGAAGAATAAGTAGCGAAAATTTGGTCAATTGATAAATTTGTTGAAATGATAGTTTTAGTTATTTTGTGATTTTGATTTAATAATCTCGTGTTGATAATTGTAAATAATTCACTTGCTTTTATATGGTTTAATGTTTCAGTTCCTAAATCATCAATTACCAGTAAATCTGCAGTAAGAATGTTATCTATTAAATCAAATTTTGCATTTTCCTTACCAAACTTTGTATCAATTACATTATCTAGCATAACTGGTGCAGTTTGATATAAAACATTTTTTCCTTGCTTTAATAATTCGTTTGCAATACAGTTTGTTAAAAAAGTTTTACCACATCCAGTATTTCCAGTAAATAAAAGATTTTTTTCATTTATATCATCAAAATTATTTATAAAATTTTCAGCTTTTTCTTTTAATAGTAAAATATTTTGACGAGGTGAAATTTCTGATTTATAAAGTTCTTTATTTACTTTGTCAGAAAATATTTTTGGATTAAAAGTTGAAAAATTTTCTCTCTCTAAATTTCCAATATTAGATTTATTGTAAGCAATATCATATATTCTTTGTTTTAAGCAAGTACACATTGTTGATGTACCATCTTTTTCGATATATCCCGTATCTTTACACAAGTTGCAGTCAAAATGTGGATTAAGATATGAAGAATCTTTAGAGATTTGCTTTAATAAAGTTGCTTTTTCTTTTAATAATGTATTTGTTTGTTTTTGTAAGTCTTTTAAAAGTTTTTGCTTTTCTTCTGGTTCTGAAATAAGAATAGATTTTGCAGCTTTAATTGAAATATTAGATAATTGCTGTTCTATTTCAGCAAGTTTTGGATTTTCTTCTAATAATTCTTTTTTTCTTTTTTCAGCTTCTAAAATAGCTTGTGTTCTTTTTTTATCATATTCGTGTAAAATTTGTTTTAAAAGAGAATTGTCCATTATTTTACCTCTAGTATATTTAGGTTGTGTGATACCTATAAACTAATTATCATATAGAGAATCTAAGTTATCAAATGTACTTTGTGTATAATTGTAACTTAAAGTTTTTTGCTCGATTTGTTTTGTACGTTTGTCTTTATCTTTTACAGAATCTTGATATGTTTGAATTTCTGCAACAGAAGAAAGACCTTTTGTATGCCAATCTGTTAAAATTTTATCGAAATAGTTAAAATTTATTGTATTTAATGAAGAAGATTTTTTTAGTGCAAGCTCAATTATAGACATATCAAAATTGTATTCTTGTGTCCATTTAATAACATATTCTTCTTCGTAAGTTGTTAAATTTCTAGTGATTCCTAGTTTTTGTGCAATTGCCTTTTTTAATTTATTCAATTTATCTGATTTTTCTTCATAAGCTTCCAAATCATCAAATGTTCTAATCTTGTTTTTACTCCAAGCATCTGCAACTGTTAGTATATAACCACGATTTAAGGCTCTTCTTTCAAAAGCATAGCTAAATAAAGCAAGCATTACTTGTTCGGTAAAGCCATATTTATTAAACCAAAGTTCTATATCACTATACCAAGTTGGAGACATAACACCAGAAAAGAATTGCTCGTTTATATTTTCTATAGCTTTTGCTCTTTCTTGACTAACAGCACTTTTTTGTAGATCTTCATAAGAGGTTGTAACTTTAGGCGAATAAAGCTTTGATAGCTCAACTTCTTGAATACTTGTAACGCTGTAACCAGTAGGCAATTTTATTATAAGCTTTTGCTCTTCTAAATATTTTAATGCATCTTGAATAACTGGAAATGGAAGGGCAAGAGTTTTTGATAAGTCATTTATTTTTATATCTTTATTGAATTTAGCCAAAAAAAGAATATAAAGATAAACCTTCAAAAAATCGCCATTCATTGAAGGTAAAAACTCTGTAAAAAATATATCTGGAATCTCTGTACTAGAAAATAGAAGAGATTTATCGTTTTGTTCTAATTTCATTTTTTAAACCCCTTAAAAATTTATGTTGTTACTCTTTTGTACAGCATAAAAATTATACCATTTTATGGGTTCAAATACAATATGAAAATTAAGAATTATGATTAAGAGTATAATTTAAAAATTTTAGAAATAATAGTGATATGCAAATTTTGTCGTACGAAATATAAAAATATATGTTGAATTTGTGCATAAAATACAGTATAATAAATATACTAATATTGATAAAGTATTTATTTTATCAAGTAAATTAGGTGACACTATCCTTTGAATATTCATAAAAGTGTAAATTAAACATTAGGTTAGATATGAGCCTTTAAGATGTAATCTTATAAACGAATATCCTATTTAACATTAGGTTAGAAACGAGCCTTTAGTTAGCTATAAACGAGTTTCCAGAAAAAATATGGGGGTACTTTTAGTATCTCCATATTTTTGTATAAAATAAAGATTTTTAGGAGAATGATGGAAAAGAAAATAAAATTAGAAAAATTAAATTTTTATATTATTGCAGATAATTATATTGAGTATTTAAGTCAGTTTGATAGCCATATTGCTTTTAATAAAAAAGAAAAAAGACCATATATAGGAGTTATAATTACAGTGGAAAATCATAGATATTTCGCACCGCTATTTTCTCCTAAAGCTAAACATAAATTGTATAAAGATAATTTGACTTTTTTTAGAATTTATAATTCTAAAACTAAAAGTAATTTAGGAATAATTAGGTTTACAGATATGATTCCAGTACCTAAAGAAAGTCTTTATATTTTAGATTCGAGTGATAAAAGTTATGGATATAGAAGATTACTTTCTGAACAATATTCTTATATAAACAAAACAGAAAATAAACTTAAAATTGTAGAGAAGGCAAACAATCTTTATGGGATAGTAACCAAAAAGAATACTGATAGTAGAATGTCAAAATTTTACAAAGAATTAAGTTGTGATTTTAAAAAATTAGAAGAAAAAAGTTTAATATATATAAAAGAAAATGATTTATATTAACGTTTATCAAATAAATATGCCCTTTTGTCGCAAAAGAGGTAAAAAGCTTTGAATATCAACAAATAAAATATTATAATACCATTACATTGCAATAGCAATGCTGAGCATGTTTATGTATAAGTAAGTATCACAAAAACATGTAAGGTGCAGTAAGGTTAATTCAATAAAAGAAAGGAAAAAGTATGAAACGGATTATTTCGCTGATTATGATGGTGTGCGTGTGTGCACTGATGTCTGTTGCAGCATTTGCTTCCGGAGATGAATCGACAAAGGTTGATTATCTCAATTATGATTTTCCTGAGGATGCAGTGATACTGTATCAAGGAAAAGATGGTGTTGTTTATCAAACTCATACAGCATCATCTCAATCAGCTAGAAGCACGGAATATGGTTCTGTTTGGGTTGATGCTGGTAAAAGCAAAACTGGCAATTTTAAGATGAAAAATCCACATTCTTTGGGCGGAACTACAGAAGGAACATTTAAAATCGAATCGGAATATTCAAAAGCAAGTGGTCAGATGGTTATACATAATGGCATGACTCTCCTTGCCAGTGAAACATTATCTGCTGCAGATGGTGATGTTCGATTTAGTTTTAATACTGTAGGTTCTGACCTTGTTGTAACTTACTATACAGGGAAAATTTCGAAATCGTATGGTATGAGACTTATGTGTTGGCTCTGGTAATGTAACTACCTCACAAAGTATCTCAGATAAACCAATTAACCTTACTGTATCTGTATCAGAAAAAAGACACGGCTAAATGTCTTTTTGGAATTGCTGATAAAGCTAACGCTTTGTCAGCAATTTTTTTGTATAAAAAAACTAATAACAAATTTTGTTATTAGCTCTTTTAATTATTCAATATTAAATTGCTCTCTCAAATCATTAAGTTGATTATTTAATTCGTATTTTTCTTCTGATATTTTTAATACCTCATCTAAGCTCTTCTTTGCAGCTTTTCTCATATTAAGATACATTGCTGTCATAATTCCTAATAAAATTACTAAAATAATAATTATTGTTAAAAAAATTTTATTTAGTTTATTCATATGAATCCCTCCTTTTTTAATATTATAACATTTTGTGATATTTTTGGAAATATAATATATAAAAAAGAAGATGTGTGTCAATATTTTTGCGATAAAAGATAATACTATATACATGTGTTATATCTATAAATATTATTCTATTATCCGAAAAATAGTAACGTTTATCTAAAAAAGAGAAAAAATTTTGCTTTTTTTTTCAAAAAATACTATAATGAAAACGATATTTGAAATTGTTGGAATGTATTATTTTTAAGAAAGTACAATATTTCTTAAAAAATAATAAAATCTGTTGTGATTGGTACTTGAAATTATCTAATTGAAGGGAGATTCTTTTATGAAGAAAGTATTGAAACAGATGATTAGCACTATATGTTTTGTTTTACTATTGTTTAATTCATATACTTGTTTATATGCTAGAGCAGTAGAAGTAAATAAAACGGATATAAATATAAGCAATATTGAAAGAAGTTCTTTAATAACAGTTAATACATCATGGAAAACTGTTTTACAAACAAATTCTGGATTTAGTCGGACAATAACAATTTCTTTTACAGCAACTAATTCAAATGATTATTGTAATGTTCGATTTCTTGGAAAAAATGGCAATGTTGTATGGACAAAAAATAATGCAATACAAGGAAATGGAATACCTGTGAGCTTTTGGTGTGGTGCAGATGTATATAAAATTCAGATATGTACATCAACAGGTACAGGTAAGGTAAAAATATAAAATAACTGTAATCACAACAGAGAAATGGGACATTCTGAATGATAGAATGTCCTATTTTAATAATATCTAAAGAGGTGAAAAGATGGGGATAAAAATATTTACTAATATTTCGAAAGAATTTAAAGAAACAACTTTAACAATTACAGCACCAGTATTAACGGAAGAAATTCAAGGAATTATAGAGTATGCATCTAATAGTAAAGTACCAAGTAAGATAATGGCTAATAAAAATAATGAGATATATTTTATAAAAATTGAAGATATTATATGTTTTTTTAGTCAGGATAAATACAATTATATTAGAACTAAAGATGGAATATATAGACTAAAATATAAATTATATGAAATTGAAGAGGTATTTAATAGTAAAGATTTTATTAGGATATCAAAATCTTGTATTATAAATATAAATCAAGTGAAATGTTTTGATACAAATACATTAGGAACACTAGTAGTAAAATTAAATGATAATACACAAGAAATTGTTTCAAAAAGAAATGTTTCACAAATAATGAAATTGTTAAGAGAAAGGAGCAAAATAATATGAAAGAATATATTAAGAGTGCTTTAAAAATATTAGTAATTTTAATTGCTTCAATAATGTTAACATATTTGATACTAACAGTAAAAGATTTATTATTATTGTATGATGAAATGCAATTCGACTATATAGAAAAGGGAAAGTCAATATCTGAAATAGATGAAAATATTTTTGATGATTTAGGTATGAATACATATGAGTATATAGATAGTGTTAAAGATGAAATAGTAGGGACAGAACTGGAAAAATATAATGTTTTAGGGTTAGCTATTTGGCAAATAATGTTTTTATACATAAAAACAATTATATATAAAAATATTTCTTTTTCAATTTTTTTTGGAATGCTTCTTACTATTGCTTATATAGTAATTACAAATAAAAGGATGAGCAATTTTACTAAATTTCTAATTGGATATATTAGTATTATAATTGTTTTTCCACCACTTTATATGTATTCATATACTGGTAGATTTTGGGATTTAGCAACAATGTACATATATTCTATGTCAAAGTATTTTTATATAATATATACGATTTTATTTTTTATAATATATATAGTAAACTATAAAATAAATTCTAGAATATCAAAAGAACTAAATGAAGCCTTAAAAAAGAAAGAATAGATTGAATCCTACTGTTGATATTTAAATATATTTTGATATAATAAGTGTAATTTAAAATATCAATAATAGAGGTTGAAATGAAAAAAAGATATGTAATTTTAATAGGTATTGTTTTGCTAGCAATGATACCAATATTATTTTTTATAAATTTAGAGATTTTAAAAAGTTATTTACTTTGGCTATTTCTAACTGCTTTTGTAATAATTAGCTTGTTTTTCATTATAGACATTCAGGCTATTGCTCCAAAAACAGTAAAAGAAAGACATAGTGTTGTCGAAATGCAGTATCATGGCAGAAAAGTATTTATTTTGAATCCAAAGAATAAAGCTGAAATAGGAGATGTAATTTTATATTTACATGGAGGCTCTTATGTTATTGAAGCAACATATAAACATTGGAAATTTTTAGAGGATTTAGTTGCAGATACAGGAATGACTTTAATACTTCCAGATTATCCACTTACACCTAAATACACATATAAAGAAGTATTTGAAATGATTGAACCTTTATATATGGATATAACTAAAAAAATAGACAATCGAAAACTTATACTTATGGGAGATTCTGCTGGTGGTGGTATGGCATTGGCTCTTGCCGAGAAAATATCAAATATGGATGTAAGACAGCCAGATAAAACAATTTTATTATCACCTTGGTTAGATGTAACTTTAAGTAATCCTAAAATAACAAAGGAATTACAACAAAGAGACCCAAGGCTTATAAAAGATGTACTTAAAGTTGCAGGTGTTACTTATGCAGGAAAAGAAGGTATGAATAACTATTTAGTAAATCCAATATTAGGACCTATAAAGAACTTGAAAAATGTTACATTGTATATTGGAACTTATGATATACTAAATCCAGATGCACATACATTTTTAGAACGAGCTGAAAAAGAAAATGTGCATATAGATTTTAGAGAAACGGAAAAGGCTATTCATATATGGATGACATATAGAGAAAAAAAGCAATATGCTTCTGAAGAAACTTATCAAGATATTGTTAAATTAGTAAAGGAAGTAAAGAAAAATGAGTTTTAGAAGGAAAGAAGATTTATCTTGGAGAAGGCTAGATAATTATGCAAAACTTTTTCCACTAGCTTCTACCAAAAAATATAGTTCTGTATTTAGAATATCAATTACATTAAAGGAAAAAATAGACCCTAAAATCCTAGAAAAGGCAGTAAAAATAAGCCTTAAAAAATTCAAGCTTTTTAAGGTTAGAATGAGACAAGGAATATTTTGGTATTATTTTGAAAGTAATCCAAAAAGCGTTGTGATCGAAGAAGAACACGATTATCCTTGTAAATATATTGATTTGCCAGCTAATAATGATTATTTATTTAAGATAACATATTTTGCTTGTAAAATAAATTTAGATATATTTCATTGTCTTACAGATGGCAACAGTGCCTTACATTTTTTAAAAGAAATAACTTATAATTATATTGAAATAGCACATTTTAATAGTAAAAATATTTCAGAAGAAGGCGAAAGAAAAGTAAATTACGATTCTGTTGATAGCTATGCTCAAAATTTTAATAAGAAACTTAAAGGTGAAGGAAAAGGCAAAAAAGCGTATGTTCTTACTGGCAGAAATCTAGTGCCAGGAGTAGTGGCAGCAACACATGAATACATAAATGCTACTCAATTAAAAGAACAAGCTAAAGCAAAAGGAGCTACTATTACTCAATATTTAACAGCAACACTTATATATTCAATATATCAAGAGCAACTAAAAGGAAATAAAAAGAATAGACCAATAAAGATAAGTGTTCCAGTAAATTTGAAAAAGTATTTTCCATCAAAAACAATATCAAATTTCTTTTCATATATAGATGTAAATGTATATGCAGATAAAGAAAAAAGTTTTGATAATATTTTAAAAGCAGTAATAGAGCAGTTTAAATTAAAATTGCAAGAGGAAGAATTATTAAAAACAATAGCAACTAATGTAAAACTTGGAACAAATCCATTTTTGAGAATAGTACCATTATTTATAAAGAAAAAGGTAGTGCAAATTGCATATAAAGAAAGAAGAAAATACAACACTACAACATTATCAAGTATAGGAAGAATAGGATTTATAGCTGAATATAAGCCATTTATAGATAAAGTATATTTTTTAATTGCACCAGAAACAGTAGAAAAAATAAAATGTACAGCATGTTGTGTAGATAATACTATAATTTTTTCGGTTGCTTCTGTTCTAGAAAGTAGAAATGTTGAAAATACATTTATGAAGTTTTTGCAATCAAATGGAATAGATGTAGAAATAGAAGGAAATGGGGTGTAATAGATGTTATATCCAAAAATAAAAAATATAAAAAATAGCAAAGCTGTAATGAATATAAGTATAATTGTTACTGTATTTATTTCAGCAACTCTTATACTTATAAATTATTCATTACAAGAAAAATTAAATTGGTCAATAATTGCAATATTAGGAATTATATATATATGGAATACGGTTATATTCTCTTTAAGAAAAGGAATAAATCTAGCATCAAGTGTAGCACTGCAAACTATACAAATTCTAATATTACTATTTTTTATTGATTTTGTATTTGGTTTTAAAAAATGGTCATTTATAATTGGATTTCCAATAGTAACTATTGTTTCAAACTTAATAATGTGCATATTGACTTTAGTAAAATACAAGAAGTATGTAAAATATGCAATTTACGAAATATTTATTTTGTTTATAAGTGTACTATTGAATTTTATAATAATATGTATTTTTAAAGAAAAAATTGTTTTAAATATTATTTCATTATTTTGTGCATTTTTAAATTTAATTTTAGTACTTGCCTTAAGTGGCAAAGCTATTAAAATAGAAGTCCAAAAGAAATTTCATATATAAAAGAAGACTAGTGTTTACTAGTTTTTTCTTTTGGCTCAAAACATAGCGCTTCTTTTTTATATAAATATATTTTTTGACTTTTAACATATAAAAATGTATATGTTAATACACTTAATATATTTTCTTGCTGGAAACTGAGAATACTAAATAAAAATATTGGAAAATATAAAGCAACAAATAGACTGATTTTTGAGCTTAAGCTAGTACAGATAATACTACTTAATAAATATAGTAATAATGCGCAAACACCATTAACTATGGCAGTTGAATAGTCTAAGAAACCAAGCAATTTTGGTTTGAAATTATAATTTTTTGGGAAAATAAATTTCATTAAATACCTCCTATTGTTTGAAGAATGGAATATTACTTCTTATTTCATAAGAAACTCCGCCAATAAGCTCTCTCATAAAATAATTACATTTTGTTATAGCATAGATTGAAGCTATGTAAAGCAATTTTTGAAGTTCAATATCACTAATATCAATTAACGAAAATGCTAAAAGAAGAATTATTGATAATAGAACCTGAACTAAAAGCAGAGACATAAAACTTTTAAACCATGCTTTGAAGAAATGACTTGTATTTTCGGAAAGCAAACTCAAAAAAGCAAATGGGCATAAGATACTAAATATTTGAATTAGTAAATATCTTAGTGAATATGTGAAAATTAGGGATAACATTCCAACAGATGAAAATGATTTAACAATTCCATCAAAAGAAAATAAATCAAAAGTAGTAGTTTCAGAATATAGAATAATATTTAAGTGTTTTATAAATTCTGAAAAGCTAATATTTATTCCAAAGAGCTCTTGGCACAAAGAATTTATACTTTGACTTACTAAAGAAACAATATAAATTATTTCTTTACAAAACCATAATGATGAGTTCATAAGACCTATAAAAAATATAGCTTTAAATACAAACTGTACAGGATTTTGTACTCTTTGGTAAATTAAATGTGAAGTAAGATATTGAATGCCATAAAATATAAAAAAGCCTAAAACAAGAGCATTACATATAAGAATAACACCACTTGTTGAATTTTCACCAATAATATTTTTTAAGTGAGTTTGTTCTAAAATTGATGTATTGATAAAACAAATATTATCAAGCAAATTGTAAATAGTCTTATCAATTGATGTAAAAAATTTTAATAAAATGTTGTTGATAATTTGAAATATCAACTCTGATAAATTTTCACTTGTTAGTTCCATTTAATAAGCATATTATCTAATAAATTAGATTGATTCCTTTCTGTAAAAATTTTAGTTATATAAATTAGGTTAATAATGTTTTTATTAAAGAAAGCACTAAATCAATGCAAAGAATGAAACCATAAGAAAATAAAGCACTACGAATCAATTTTTTTGAAGTTCTAATTTTTTCCTCATCACCAAAACTAAATTTTTTCATTAAAACTCCACTTCCAACTGCAACAGCTGCAGCTGGTGTCGATAATTTTAAGATATAGTTTTCAATTTTCTCAAATGCATTGTTTAAGGTGCTAACTAACTTTGGATCACCAGCAAAAGAAATATTGCTGAAAAAGAAAAGTGTAAAAAGCAAAAATAACAAAATGTACAAATAAAAAATATTTTTAGTTTTCATTAAGAAACCTCCTTAGTTGTTTTCTTTGAAGTGAGGTAGCATTTGTATTTTTTGAGGTTCTAAAATAGAGTAACCATTAGATAAAAATGCTAAACACTCAAAGGTTTTTAAATTTTGTGAAAAATAGTTGGTATCATATTTAAAATCATTTTGTAAATAGGTATTATAGCTTTCAGAAATATTTGAATCTCTAGAAATTAAGCTATTTGTAAAAATATTAAAATCTGTTGTTTTTGCATTTTCTGAAATAGTAACAGAAGTTCTTTCTTTATCAAATTTTCCGATTTGCTTTTGAGCTTCTTCAATTGTGAAAATATCATCGGTACGAAACCATAGTTTATTTATTAAATTTTGTAAAATCACTTTAACACTAGATTCATTTTTTAAACTGTTTAAAAGAGATGTATAGCTTTGAGTAGCAACAATATTTATACATTTTGCTTCTCTACATTCAGAGAAAAATTCAGCATCATTTTCAGTTATATATTCATGATATTCATCACTAATAAAAGCTGATGGCCTAGCAGATTGATTATGCGATAGTTGTAACATTACATCTGTTTGAAAACTTAATTTTAGATATGTTGCAATTATCTTTGATAAATTTCTATATTCTGAAATATTCATTTGCAAAACGACAATTTTACCTAGTTGTAAACATTCTTTAAAGTCTTTAAAATTTATTTCAGATTTTTGAGGGCAAAAAACATTAGAAATTTGATAATCAGAAATAAAAACATTGGTGATTCTACTTATTTCTGAACGCAATATTGAAATTGTTCTTTGGTCTAGTGAAAAAAATTCTTTTTGGAAAAAATCAATACAAGATATTAAATCATATACTTGCTCTTGATTAAATTTAGATTCTTTAAACATAGTCTTTAAATATATAATTTTTTCTTCAAAATACTCTGGAAACATTACTATTTTGTGAATTTCTGTAAAAGTAACATAGTTATCGTTGTATAATCTGCATAATTTAATGGATTCTGTTAAAATTTGTTCAGCTTTATCTAACCAATAATCTTCACCATTATTTTTACTAAACAAAGTTAAAACAGTTTTTAAACGATTTGCAACAACACTAGCTTTTAGTTCAGGAGTATCTAATGGATTGTATTTTACTTTTCCAGAAAGATTTATAAATGTTAAATCTTTTTCTCTACCACATGCTATTGCATATTTTTGTACTTCTTTTGCATAGTTTCCGTTTTACATCTAGTATTAGCATACCTAGTTTTTCATTTGGACTATTTGCTTTGTAAGTAATTAGCTGTTTAGTAAAAGGATACATTGCAGAAGATGTTTTTCCACTTCCAATAGTTCCTGTAATTAAAATATTTTGGAATAACCCCTTTTCTAAAACGAAAATGGGTTCATTGTTGGCAGAGAGTCCAATTTTTAAAGATAATGTATCATTTTCTTTTTCATTAGAAATTGCCTTTTTATGTTTAGATTTTTGAAGTTTGAATTTTGGGCTAAATTTAAAAATTTTGGAAAAGTCGAGATTTTGTGATTTTATGAAACTTGATATGCGATATACAATGTTGAAATGTATAATTGAATATGCTAGTACAAATAATATACAGTAAGATTTTTTAATAAAAATCCAAGTTTGAGGGTATAGTTCGCAAATGTCAAACGGGTGAATAGCATAAGGAAAAATTAGATGTTCAGCCATATAAATTTCATAAAAATATGAGTATTGTAAATTAAAAAATATAAAAAGACATATTAAATAAACAAAAAAATTAAAAAGAAATTTTTTCAAAGTACCTCCTATAGTTTTTTCTTTTTGATAGATAATTTTGAACCTTGTAAATTCTTAGAAAAAAATGTATCTAACAAAGAATATAAAAAATAAATGATAATAAAAAAATTGATACCTAAACTGATAAAAAAGAAATTTACCAGCCAATTCAATAAAAGTCACCTGCCTTTCTTGAATTTTGTATATAATACAATATTTTTTTTCATTTGTCTATACTTTTTTCAAATTTTATGTTAAAATTACAATGATTTCTATAAAAGGAGGAATAAAAATGATTGAGAAAACAATGACAATTGGAGAATTATTAGACCAATATCCAGATAAAGCAGATATATTATTAGATGCAGGAATGCATTGTCTAGGATGTCCAGCATCACAAGCTGAAACTTTAGAAGAAGCATGTGAAGTTCATGGTATAGATGTAACTGATTTAATGGAAAAATTAAATGCTTAATTAAATTTATAGATTTAATTAGGATTGGAATATTAAAAATAAATTGCACTTTAATATAAAAGTGCAATTATAATCTCCTCATAGCTCAGCAGGATAGAGCAGTAGCCTCCTAAGCTACCGATTGTGGTTCGAGTCCGCATGGGGAGACCAAAATAAACGATACTTCCAAACGGACTCGAAAAGGAGGAAAAGAAAAAGATTCAGTGAATCTTTTTCCCGACGCGGCTCGCCGAGTCCACATGGGGAGACCAAAGTAAATAATACTTCCAAACGGACTCGAAAAGGAGATTTTTATGAGTTTCAAAAAATATATTTTGATGAATCAAAATATAAAAGTTTTAGAGTTTAATTTTGATGAAGAATTAAATATTATTACTGAAATATTAAACATTTACAATATTGATTATGCGCCATATAAATTAAAATGTGATTATGAGAGTAATGGAAAACTTGAAAAATCAATAAACAATTGGTATTCTGGCAGAGGAATACCAGTTTATCGTGATAATTTAAAAGAAATAATGGAGCAATTTAATATTGATACAACTAAAGAACTTATAAATAAACATTTTGCATTATCTTTATCAGATCAATATTGGGTAAAACCATCTGATTTAACAATACAATGGGAAGAAATAAATTATTTTGATAATACTTATAATGCAGTTGCTTTTGCAAATGCAACATTTGGAGAAAATGCTACTAGTTCTATCAAAAACATATTTAATAATTCATCATTAGATAAGTTTAAAACTCCCAATAATACAACAGATGGACAACTTAAAAAAGTGTGGCTTAAAGTTAATGGGAAAAATTATTTATATAAAGCTTCAGGAACTTTATATAATTTTGAACCTATAAACGAGGTTTTAGCAAGCAAAATTTGTGAAATTTTAGATGTGCCATATGTTAAATATTTAATTGATGTAATAAAGAGTAAGAGACAAGATACATTAGTAAGCATTTGTGAGTGTACAATAAACAAAAATCAAGAAATAATAAATGCATATAATTTATTATCAGATAATAAGACTGAAAATTATATGGAAAACTATAAAAAATATTTAGAAATTTTAGAGTTGCATAATATACCACATGCAAAAGAATACATAGAAAAAATGTTTATGTTGGATTACATAATGTTAAATGAAGATAGACATTTGAATAATTTTGGAATTATAAGAGATGTAAATTCTTTAAATTGGATTTCTGTATGTCCAATATTTGATACTGGTAGAAGTATGAATACAAATGTAACTAAAAATTATTGGAATTTCAAAAATGGAGAAGTGAAATTTTTCTCACCAGTATTAGTTTCAAGTGAAATACTAACAGAAATTTTTACAATTTCAATTAGTGAAAAACAAATTTTTGAATTAAAACAATTAAATCAGGAATATAAAAAATTACTAGAACAATATAGAGAATATACAAATCTTTCACAGGAGCAGGTTCAAGAACTTGTATATGGATATCAAGAAAGAATAAATGTGTTTGAAAGCATGATGAGTAAAAAAGAACTTATAAAATAAAACCGCTGTTGCCCCAGATGGCAGCAGCGGAAGCACACACTAGAAAAGTGAATTTTATTTTTCTAGCTCAAATGTATAAATTTCATCTCTAAGCCCTATATATATTTTCAATCTGTCTTCTATATTTTTAGTATTTAACTCAAAAGTTTCATTATATTCTATAAAACCATCAACATATGCAAAACTGAAATGTAAATCTCCAAAAAAACTTTCTGATACAGAATATTTTATTCCATCATCAGTTTCTATATAAGCCCAATCATCTTGATTTATATTATTACGCCAATTATAAGAATCTTCTTTCCATTTTTCCACTAGCTTTTCATGAATTTCTTCTTTGCTGGCATTTTCATCACAAATCTTTGGTATTTTTTTCTTAAAGTGAAGTCTTGAACCAGTATCATATACAACAAAACTTACATCATATATATCAGGATCATTGCATTTTGAAACTTTGTATATGACGGCATTTCTATTGTAAAATTTTTCCGGAACATCTAATTCTATATGCCAATTTCCAGATAATGCAATTTCTTCATCATTTTCATTAGTTTCTCTTTCAGATAGATATAAGTTTAAAAAAGTTATGTATAGTTTTTTTGATTTTGGAAAATTTTCTCCATAAATTTTAAAGACATATTCCATTGAATTAGTATCAGCTTTTTTTTCACGAATGAAAGAGCCAAAACCACAATTGATATACCCATCATTATATTTTCTAAATTTATAATTTAGATTATTTTTTTCTACAAAGTCATTAAATAAAGTTTCTGAGTCACAATATAAAATATTTTTATTATCATCTGTAATAATAAAATTTGCAATTCTCGTTTCAGCAATTTTTGAAATGTCTATATCATCTTGTACTGCAATATCAAATGTAAGTGCAAGATTAAAGTCATCCATTAGAAAATCTTTAACTTTAACTTCAGTACCATTTGATTCAATGTAATTCATATTTGGTGTTTCAATGTAGCCTTCACTTATAGCTTTGTTCATGCCTTTAGAACTATTGTAATATTCTAAAAGTTCTTGGACAATGTTTGTTGTAGCAAATGTGACTGTTGATACCAAAATAGCAATTCCACCAATTGCTGGAATAATATTGAATTTATTTTTTAAAAAATGATGTTTCGGTTGTTTTTTTATAGTATTTCTAATTGTGTATTGATAACTATTTGGAAGTTCAATATCTTTTTTGAAAATTTCACTGATTTTATTATCTAAATTATCCATTGATTAAATCTCCTTCCATATTTTCTTTTATTTTTCTTCTTGCTCGAGAAAGTCTATTTCTAATAGTGCTTTCTGATTCTTTTAAAATTTTAGCAATTTCACTTGATGTAAAATCTTCTAAATAAAATAAAGTTATTGTTATTTTTTCATCATAGTTTAGGTCCTTAATTAAATACATGAAATCTAAACGACTATCTATATTTTCAGTACTATAATACCAATCTCTTTCCATACTGTTTTTATATTCAATAGTTTGTTTCTTTTTCTTATATAATAAATTTGATTTATTTATTAGAATTTTAAATAACCAGTTTTTAAATTTTTTTGAGTCTTTTATTTTTTTAATCGATTTAAAAGCTTGTATCATTGTTTCTTGCACAACTTCCTCAATATCGTTTATATCATTGAATCTAGTTCTTGCTATTTTATACATATCTTTTTCAAGTGTTATCATTAACTTTGTAAAAGCTTTTTCATCTCCGCTTCTTGGCAAGCGATATAAGTTCTTCCATTTTTCCTCCTTGTTATATATTAAATTTTATTTGGTATAATTGGAGCTATAAAACAAATTATTTTATAGTAATTATACTATATTTACATCAACCATATATAAGATGTTTTGAACTAGACATTTTGTCGCATAAATTTAATTTTTTTGTAAAAATATTTCATATTGATTTTTTTTATGTTTTATTGTAAAATTTTTATAAATTAAAGTTAGGAATTTATATGGAAAAAGAATATTATATGAGAGAGGCTTTGAAAGAAGCCAAAAAAGCATTTGATAAAGAAGAAGTGCCAGTTGGTGCAGTTATAGTTAAAGATGGAAAAATAATAGCTAGGGCACATAATTTGAAAGAATATAATAAAAAAGCTACATCACATGCTGAAATTCTTGCAATTGAAAAAGCTAGTAAAAAGCTAGAAGCGTGGAGATTAGAAAATTGTGAAATGTACATAACTTTAGAACCGTGTTCTATGTGTGCTGGTGCTTTGATTCAATCAAGAATTAAAAAAATATATATTGGAACAGATGACCCCAAAACAGGAGCTTGTGGGTCTGTTTTAAACTTGTTAGAAGATTATAAATTTAATCATAAAATAGAGATAGAAAAATATATTTTAAAAGAAGAATGTGAACAGATATTAAAAGAATTTTTTAAGAAGTTAAGGGAAAGGAACAAAAATGAAAAAAAAGAATCTATTTAAGAGATGCATTTTTATAAGTTGTTTTGCAATAATTGTATTGTTGGCTATAATGGTTATGCTGAAATATGAAGTTGAAGGTGAAAAACATTTGCCATATAAATTAAGTAAAATCCTTATAATAAGTACAGTTGATGGCAATAAAGTAGAAGATAATCAAAATTTATGGAATATAAGTTTAAATCAAGTTAATGATTTTTATATTTATATAGACCCTGAAAAAGAAGGGGAGAGTCAAACTATTAAATCAATTACATATGATAATTTTGTTATTCAAAAGAAAGATTTAGGAGAAGCTAAAATATATAGACCAACAGGAGAACTAAACAAGTTATATAATCAAAGTAAGCAAAATTATATTGGAGATAAAATTGTTTATTTAGGTGATAAGATAGATGATTTAAAAAGCTTACAAGTATCTAATAATGGTGGAGTTACAGGATTTAGATTAGCACTTGAAAATTTAGGAAATTATGTATCAAATGATGACACAGAAATAGTTTATAATGGTAGTTTATTAAATAAATTAGGAATAAAAAATGAAGATATTGCAGTAAATTTATCATTTGATATTGCAATACAAACTAATGATAATGTAATATATAAAGGAAATGTAAATGTACAAACACCAGTAGGAAACTTAATAAAAGAAGGTTCTACAAATGAAGAAATAACAGATTTTGAAAATGTTGTATTTAAAAGAGTAAAAAGTAATTAAAAAAGTATTGCCAAAATAAGAAATTCATTATATAATTGCAATAGTTAATGATGAGGCTTTTCTTAAGGAAGGTATGCTTCAATAAAAAGCTATGAATCTCGTCAGGTTCGGAAGAAAGCAGCGATAAATAGTGTATTATGTGAGTTTGCATACCTTCCTTAAGGAAAGCCTTTCTATTTTATATAGGAAAAAGAGGTGTAAAAAAATGGCATATACAGCTTTGTATAGGAAATTTAGACCACTTAAATTTTCTGATATGGTAGGACAAGATAGAATAACAAGAACTTTAAAAAATCAGATAATGTCTGGTAGAGTAGGACATGCTTATTTATTCAATGGAGGTAGGGGAACAGGAAAAACTACATCTGCCAAAATTTTAGCAAGAGCAGTAAATTGTTTAAATCCACAAGATGGAGAGCCTTGTAATGAATGTGAGATATGCAAAGAAATTTTGGATGGTTCATTAACAGATGTTGTTGAAATGGATGCTGCTTCAAATAATAGTGTAGAAGATATTAGAAGTATTCGTGATGAGGTAAATTTTTTACCAACAAAGGCAAAATACAGAGTATATATTATAGATGAGGTTCACATGTTATCTGTTGGAGCTTTTAATGCTTTATTAAAAACTTTGGAAGAACCACCAGAACATGTAAAATTTATTTTGGCAACAACAGAACCACAGAAATTGCCAACAACAATTCTTTCAAGATGCCAAAGATTTGATTTTAAGAAAATTTCAGAAGATGATATCATAAAAAGATTAAAAGTAATTTGCGCAGATGCAGAAATTACTATTGATGAAGATGCTTTGAAATTGATTGCAATTCTTGCAGAAGGAGCAATGAGAGATGCAATTAGTATATTAGAAAGATGCTATCAAGAAAGTAGCGAAAAAGTTACTTCTCAAATAGTAAAAGAATTAGTAGGAATTCCAAGTTTAGTTACAATAAATAAAATGGTAACAGGAATAATTGATGGTGATGAAATAACTAGTTTATCAGCAATAGATGATGTTTTAAAAGATGGAAAAGATTTATATAATTTCTTATGGGAAGTTATAAAATATGTAAAGGATATTTTAATATATAAATCTACAAATAAATTAGAACTATATTCAGATGATGAAATTACACAAATAAAACAATTAGCAGAAAAGGTTTCAAAAGATACATTATTAAAAATAATATATCAATTGTCAGATTTAGAAAATAACATTAAATGGTCTGCACAAAAGACTATTATGTTTCAAACAGGTGTGATAAAAGTGTGTGCATTGGCTAAAAATTCTGGTTCAGATGCAAAGGGGATAGTATCAAATGTTGATACATCAGCTTTAGAGCAAAGAATTGCAAATTTAGAAAATAAATTATCTAATTTACAAGTTAGTCCAGCACGACCAAGTTCTCCAAGAACTAGTGCAACACCTACTAGAAGTACAGTAGCTCAAGCAAGTCAACCAGCAGTAAAAAAAGAACCTATGAATACAAATGGAAAAGAAGCAGAAGTTTGGAAAAATGTTATTGCTAATTTAAAACAATCAGGAAAAATAAGATTATATACAACTTTAGTTAATACAAAAATAAATCCAGTTAATGACTTAACATGGGAAGTTATATTTGTAAATGGTTTAACAGATTTTACAAGAAAAATTTTAGAAGATTCAGCCAATAAAAATGACCTAGATAAAACAGTGTTTATGGAAGTTGGCAAAGAAATAAATTTAAAATTTGTTGATGGCAAGGCAAGTAATCAAGTGAAACAAAATCCAGAAAATGATTTTGGGGCAGATTTTGGAATTGACATCAATATAATAGAATAGTATATTATGAGTTAGAAAAATAAAAGGAGGACAATAAGATGGCAAAAAGAGGAGGATTTCCAGGAGGAATGGGAGGCTTTGGTGGTATGAACATCAACCAACTAATGAAAGAAGCTAAAAAAATGCAAGCTGATATGGAAAAATCACAAGAAGAATTATCAAGTCAAGAATTTGAAGCAACAGCAGGTGGTGGAGCAGTAAGTGTAAAAGTAGCAGGAGATAAAACTATAAAAGAAATAAAATTACAAAAAGACGTTGTAGACCCAGATGATGTTGAAATGTTACAAGATTTAATTTTAACTTGTGTAAATGAGGCTTTGAGAAAAGTTGATAGTGCACAAGCAGCTCAACTTGGAAAATTTAATATACCAGGACTTATGTAATATAGAATTTTTATATATTATGACTAAAGTATAATTCATAATATATAGTTTAATAATGAATATATAGCAAAAGAGGTATAAATAATGTCAACATATTCACCATCAATTGAAAAATTGATTGAAAGTTTTGAAAAATTACCAAGTATAGGTCATAAAACAGCTCAAAGATTAGCTTTTTATATGCTTGATTTAAGTGATGATGAAGTAAAAGAGTTTACAGATTCAATAGTAAATGCTAAAAAGAATTTAAAGTTTTGTTCAAAATGTTTTAATATAGCTGATACAGACCCATGCTATATATGTGCAAATCCAAAAAGAGATTCATCAACTATTTGTGTAGTTGAAGATGTACGAGATGTAATTGCAATGGAGAGAACACATGAATTTAATGGAGTTTATCATGTATTGCATGGCTCAATTTCTCCAATGAATGGAATTGGACCAGATGATATTAAAATAAAAGAACTATTATCCAGAATAATGAATGAAAGTGTAAAAGAAATTATTTTGGCAACTAATCCTAGAGTTGAGGGGGAAGCAACTTCTATTTATATTTCAAAATTAGTAAAACCAATGGGAGTAAAAGTTACTAGAATTGCAAGAGGAATACCAGTTGGAGGAGATTTGGAATATACAGATGAAATAACTTTAACAAAGGCTTTAGAAGGTAGAAGCGAAATCTAACAATATAGAAATTTTAAAATAAAACGCGAGTTTTCAAATGTTAAAAAGGTTAAACTTTGGTAATATTTGAAAATTCGCGTTTTTATATCATTAACAATGTTTATATTAAGAAATGCTATCAATTAGTATTTTACAAATGTTTTCTGTTGAATAAGGTTTTGCTAAATTTATAGCATTTTGTTTCATATTTTCTATAGTTTCTGGATGTCTATATAAATTTTTTAAAGCTCTTGCGATATTATCATCTTTTTTTATCCAAATTGCAACATTGTTATCAACAAGAAATTGAGCATTTTCTTCTTCTTGACCAGGAATAGGATTTATTATAATAATAGGTAAATGTGCTGTTAAACTTTCTGTTATTGTAAGACCGCCAGCTTTAGTAACTACCATTGAAGAAATTGACATCAATTCTGGAACTTTATTTGTATATTCTATGATTTTTATTCTATCTGATGATCCAGTTGTGTTTACTAAGTCTTCGAATTTTTTCTTCATTTTAGGATTTTTTCCTGAAATGGCTACAACTTGTAACTTAGAAAATAAACGCTCTAAAGCTTTTAAAGTCATAAATGTAGTATTTCTTCCTAATCCAAATTCACCACCAGCGAAGAAAAGAACGGTTTCTTTTTCTGGGTCTAAACCAAATTCTTTACAAATTTCAACTTTGTTGAAATCTTCTAAAAATCTCTTAGATACTGGAATTCCTGTAACATGTATTTTTTCTTCTGGAATTGAGCATTTAACCATATCTGATTTCATTTGTTCATTTGAAACAAAAAAATCATCTATATATTCATTAAATACAAGCCATTGTGCGTGAATATGAAAATCTGTTAAAATAGTTGCTATTTTACAATGAATTTTTTCTTTTTTCTTTAATATTCCGCACATTTGAGTTCCAAATGGATGAGTAGATACAATCAAATCTGGTTGGAATTCTTGCAATAGAATATTTAATTTGCGAGACATAAGTCTATTTGATGTTGTGCTTATAGTTGCAAGAGGTCCTTTTTGAGAATCTTTGTAAACATATTTCCATAAAAAAGGAGCTTTTTTTGCAAGTTCTTTGTAAGCTTCAGTAGTTAGTTTATTTATATATTTGTTTATATATTCAATACAATCAACCATTTTCACTTCAATATCTGAATATTTTTCTTCAAGTTCTTGTTTAATTGATTTTGCGGCTGAAAGGTGTCCACCACCATAAGAACCGTAAAATATAAGTATTTTTTTCATATAATTATTACCCTTCAATAAAATTGAATTTATTATAACATTAAATGAAATAAAAAACAATGCAGATATTTTTATAAAATAAAAACTGGTGTGCATCTTTTGAATACACACCAGTTTTTCCATTTTTAACAGTTAGCTTGTAAGCTATGGATAGCTATAGAAAGCTTTTAGATAATTTGATATCTAAAGGCTTTTTTCTTTTAAAATTTTATAAATAAAGCAAAATCAGACTTTATGATAATAAAAAAGCCCGCACCCTCAAAGATGAGAATGCGGGCGGAGCTAATGGAGACACAGCTGGGAAAGCTCAAATTTTAGAGATAAAACTCTCTAGCATTAAGAGACATTTCCAAATGTCTTCAACAGTGCGACTTTCGTCTGCAGCATGGCAGAGGTCCTCTTCATCTTGTTCGAAGCGTGGCCCAAAAATTGCACAGTTAGGAAGTGCAGCATTATAGCCAACGCCTTGAGCAAAGGTGATATGAGCCTCTTGACCAGTTGCTTCTTCATGAGCCTCAAGCATTGCCTTGAAATAGCGATGCTCTGTGCTGATAAAAGCTGGTGCTGTGTATTCTAACAGTTCTGTCTCACAGCCATACAGTTTTTCCAACTTCTTGATAAACTCAACCAGGTCTTTACAAGTGACAAATGGATTTATCCGCACATTGAGCCATAGACTTAATGTGCTAGAATCTGTTGAAAGTTCTGCCTTGGTGGGACAAATCGTCGTGCAACCAACAAACTGACCATCTTTATATGCCGGGTACTCAGGTAAAATGTCTGCTGAAAAGCTTCCATCTTGATGGAGATTGTTCAGCAGTTCAAGGAAACCAGGGTATTGCAAAGAATTAGAATGAGAATCTTGAAGAACCTTTGCAAGGTTTAACAATGCATTCTCACCATTTGCAGGGGTTGAAGAATGTGCGGCCTTTCCGTACGAAGTAAAATTCTCTCCATCGATGCAAGCTTCTGCATAAGCGGGTACAGAATTATTTGCATCTCCAGCTTTTAAACTTGTCAGACAAGAAGGAGATTGTTCATTTTTCTTGAACTTGCAGATAATATCCATATAGCCACGACAGCCATTTTGAATACCATCTCCATCGACAGTAACCATAAATTCAGGCAATACTGGATTTTCAGCAAGATAGTCTTGCATATCATACCAAACACCTTCTTCACAGCTACCAACAATCACTTGCCAATTAAAATTTGGTTTTTGCTGATAAAGCGCATACAAGCACATGATGATAGCACCTTTGTCGTCAATAATACCTCGACCGTAGATTCTGCCATTGGCAATTTCACCCAACGGATTATAGTGCCACTCTTTTTTATCGAATGGAACTGTATCCAAATGAACAACAAAGCCAAGTTTGATAGGTTCGTTAGGAATTAGTTTTTTCGGACTAATCACAATCACGCGGTTATTCGCATGATATTCATGGTGGAAACCAAGTTCATCTGCAATTTTACAGACTTCTTTTTGGCAGATACTAATGCCCTCAGTTCCAGTAACAGACTCAATGGATAAAAGCCGTAAAATGTCTCTTACTAGAAAGCTTAAGTATAGTTGCTTAGACAAAATACATTGCATAATAGCTCCTTTCTGATTTGATATGACTTAAAAGTCATATGTTTGTAAATGTTCGTAAAAAAATTATACAACTTTTTATGTAAATTGTCAAAAACTACAAAATATTAGACTGATATACATATTTTATAAAATATTGGAAAGTATAAGAAAAAAGATTCTGAATTATTTAATAGGAGATGTGTATATGAATTTTAATAAGAAGGTATTTACTGCAGTAATTATAGCTTTATTGCTATTAACTGTAGTTACAGGATATTATGCCTATAAGTTGAGAGAAGAATACTTAAATGCAAATTTGAATAGCTATAATGAAGCTTTTAGTAATGTAGTTGACTATGTAAATAAAATTGAAAAATGTTTAGCAAAAGCGACTATTACAAAATCAGCACAATATTCTACTGAAAATTTAACAAGAATTTGGGATAATTCAAATTTAGCTATGGCTCATTTAAATAGAATACCAATAAATGATAATGGATTAGCTCAAACTTCAAAATTTTTAAATCAAGTAAGTGATTATTGTTATACTTTATCCAAAAAAGCAATGAATCAAGAAGACTTAACAGATGAAGAACTAAAAAATCTACAGGACTTGCATAAATATTCAATTGAATTAGAAAATAGCTTAAATCAAATTGAGCAAGATTTATATTTTGGAAATGTAAAATGGCAAGATTTAACTAATCAAAATAATCTACAATTTGCACAAGCTGTTGATAATGTATCAGTTTTCTCAAGTATAGATAGTAATTTTCAAGAATATGAAGGTCTAATTTATGATGGTGCGTATTCAGAACATATAGAAAAAGTAGAAAAAAAGGGATTAACAGGTGAGGAAATTAGTGAAGATACAGCTGAACAAATTGTAAGAGATTTCTTTAAAAATGATAATATAAAAAAAGTAACAAGAAATGGACTAATAGAAAATGCCAATATTCCAGAATATGATTTTAGCATAGAGTTTGAAAATTCAAAAGACAGTGCAAGTGTCAGTGTTTCTAAAAAAGGTGGACACATAATTTATTTAGAAAAAAATAGAGATGTTAATGAAGCAAAAATAAGTAAAGAAGAATTGAAAAAAATAGGTAAGGAATTTTTGAGGTCAAGAGAAATTGAAAGTATGGTTCCAACATATTGTTCTATAACAGAAAATACTATAACTGTAAATTATGCTTATGAGCAAGATGGAGTAATAGTATATCCAGACTTGATAAAAGTAAAAATGGCTATGGACAATGGAGAAATTTTAGGATTTGAAACATCAGGATATCTAAATTCGCATGAAGAAAGAGAAATAAAAAATGCTAAAATATCTATGGAGCAAGCAAAAGAAAAATTAAATAAAAACTTACAAATTATGAGTGAAGGTAAAGCAATTATACCAACAAAATGGAAAACAGAAATATTATGCTATGAATTTAAAGGAAAAGTAGAAGATACAGAATTTTTAGTTTATATAAATTGTGAAACTGGAAAAGAGGAAGATATATTAGTTGTTTTAGACAATGAAAATGGTGAAATCACAATGTAGTATAAAAATTTTTCTTGAGTAAATGTATTGAATTTATAGCAAAATTAGTATAATATGTTATGGAAAAATGAACATTACTAAAAAATTTGAATAAATTATAGTAATAAAAATATCCACAATTGTTGAACAAATTGTGGATAATACATAGGTGGTAGAGGAAAATTGCAAGTAAAAATAAATAATTGGAACATAAATTATGAAGTTATGGGTGAAGGATATCCAATTGTTATACTACATGGCTGGTTAGCAAATATAGAAACAATGAGACCTTTGGCAAATGGATTATATCAAAATTTTAAAGTATATTTAGTTGATGTAGTTGGCTTTGGAAAAAGTGATTTACCAGAACATCCATTAAATTCAGATGATTTTGGAAATTTCTTAAGAGATTTTTTAAGAGCTTTAAATATTGAAAAGCCTATTTTAATAGGTCATTCAAATGGTGGAAGATGTATAATCAATGCTGTTGGTAGAGGTATTGTTCAACCCAAAAAAGTTATACTTATTGATAGCGCTGGTCTTAAACCAAAAAGAAGCATGAAATATTATATAAAAGTTGGATTCTTCAAAATAGGTAAAACGATTTTAAATATATTACCTAATACAAAAGGAATAAATGAGTTTAAAGAAAAATTGAGAAATAATGTAGGTTCAAGTGATTATCAGGCTTCAGCAAATGTTTTGAAAGAAACGATGAAAATCATATTAAATGAAGATTGTACTAATTTGTTACCGAATATAAAAGTACCAACTCTATTGATTTGGGGAAGTTTAGATACAGCAACTCCAATTTCAGATGCAAAGAAAATGGAAAAGTTAATACCAGATTGTGGATTAGTTGAATATCCAGGTTCAACACATTTTTCGTATTTAGAAAATATTGTTAATTGCAATATAGTATTAAATGAATTCCTAAAAGATGAAAAACTTAATAAATAGTAAAGGAGATGTAAAATGGAAACGATTTTATTGAATATATGTTTAATCTTGTTTGCTATTTATTTCTATAAAAAGATTAGACATGGATTACATATTTTACAATTAGAAAATTATTATAATGATAGATATGCTGTATGGTTAAAGAAAAATATAAATACAGTATTAAATGTAAAAGCAACCGGAATGTTAATTATTCCAATTGTTTTAATATTGATAAATCAAGTTAATATTGCTTATACTATTGAAATTTTAGCATTTCTAGCTTTAATTTTTACTAGCAAAAAGAAAAATGAAAAGAAAGCTTTTGTTGCTACAGCGAGAATTAAAAGAATGTATATGACATTTTTTATTTTGTTTGCAATAGTATTTGCTATATGTAATTTAACAAACTCATTAGTTTCATTGATTCTTATGAACATATTAGCAATTTTATCTTATACTTTTGTTTATATAGTAAACTTTTTAAATAAACCTTTAGAAGGAATAATAAGAAAAAGATTCTGCAATCAAGCACATAAAAAAATAAAAGATATACCAAATTTAAAAGTTGTAGGAATTACAGGAAGCTATGGAAAAACAAGTACAAAATATATAGTAAATACAATTTTATCACAAAAATACAATACACTTATGACTCCAGAAAGTTACAATACAACAATGGGTGTTGTTAGAACAATAAATGAACACTTAAATTCTACACATCAATTATTTGTATGTGAAATGGGTGCAAAATATGTTGGAGATATAAAAGAAATTTGTGATATTGTTGAACCACAATACGGTATTTTAACAGCAATAGGTCCACAACATTTAGATACATTTAAAAGCATAGATAATGTTAGAAAAACAAAACTAGAACTAATAGATAGTTTGCCAGAAAACGGAATTGCGTTTGTAAATTGGGAAGATGAAAATATTAGAAATTCACATATAACAAAAAATATGATTAAATTTGGATTATCTAAAGAAGCTGATTATTATGCAAAAAATATTTCTATAACAGAATTTGGCTCTCAATTTGATGTTGTAATTTCAAATAAAGAACCAATAACAATTAAGACAAAATTATTAGGAAAATTGAACATTTTAAATATTGTTGGAGCTGTTGCAATTGCTGACAAATTAGGTTTATCAGAAGAAGAAATAAAAATTGGTGTAAGATATATAAAACCAGTTCCACATAGATTGGAATTAAAACAAAATCCAAACGGCAGTATAATTATAGATGATGCATATAATTCTAATAATAGAGGAGCTAAAATGGCTCTAGAAGTATTAAAGAATTTTGAAGGAAGGAAAAGAATTTTAATTACTCCTGGAATAGTAGAACTTGGAGATAAAGCTGATGAAATAAACGGAGAATTAGGAAAAAATGCAGCTGATAGTAGTGATTTTGTTATTCTAGTAGGAGAGAAGCAAGCAAAACCAATACTAAAAGGGTTGAAAGCAAAGAAATATCCAGAAAATAAAATTTTTGTTGCAAAAAATTTGCAAGAAGCATTAAATAAAATGAATCAAATAATGGATAGTAATAGTGTTGTACTTTTAGAAAATGATTTGCCAGATAATTATTTATAATAGTGCAAAATAAGAAAGGATTGATATAAATGAAAATTAAAGTTGGAGTATTTTTTGGAGGAAAATCAGTTGAACATGAAATTTCAGTTATAACAATGAGCCAAGCGATAGCAAGTCTAAATCCAGATAAATATGAAATTGTGCCAATTTACATATCTAAACAAGGTGTAATGTATACAGGTGAAGATTTGTTAGACTTGTATTCTTTCAAAAATATGGATGTATTATTAAAAAGATGCTATAAGGTTTGTGTTGTAAATGATGGAAAAGGTGTAAAAGTTATGAGATGTCCAGCACCATTTATAGGAAGAAGAGTTTTAAATACTATTGATGTAGCTTTTCCTATAGTTCATGGTACTAATGTTGAAGATGGAACTTTGGCTGGATTTCTAAATTTATTAGACATTCCTTATGTAGGGCCAGACATAATGGCTTCAAGTATTGGAATGGATAAAATTCTAATGAAAAAAGTATTAAGAGAGTCAGGACTTCCAGTAGTTGATTATGTTTCTTTCTTTAGTATGGAATACATAAAAGATGAAGAAAAGATTAAAAAAGAAATAAAAGAAAAATTAAGATTCCCAGTAATTGTAAAACCAGGAAATTTAGGTTCAAGTGTTGGAATTAAAAAAGCTAAAAATGAAACTGAATTAGTAGAAGCTATTGAATTTGCAATGGAATTCTCAGATAGAATAATTGTAGAAAATGCAGTAGAAAATCTAAAAGAAATAAATTGTTCCGTTATAGGAAATATTGATACAAGTGAAACTTCAGTTTGTGAAGAGCCATTCTTCTCTGATGAGATATTAAGTTATGCAGATAAATATATGGGTGGTTCAAAATCAGGAAAAGGAATTAAATGTGGTGCGAAAGGTATTGCTGGAGCAAAGGTTTCTGGAAAAGGAATGGCTGTATCAGATAAAAAATTACCTGCAGACATTACTGATGAAAAAAGAGATGAAATACAAAAATTGACAAAAGAAACTTTTAAAGTTTTAGGTTGTAGTGGTGTTGCGAGAGTAGACTTCTTAATGGATACAAAAACTGATAAAGTGTATGTAAATGAAATAAATACAATTCCTGGAGCTCTTTCATATTATTTATGGGAAGCAACTGGAAAAACTTTTGAACAAGAACTTGATGAACTTATAGATATAGCTTTAAAAAGACATAGAGAAAGAGAAAAACTAACATTTTCTTATGACCAAAATATTCTTGCGATGCAAGGTGGTACAAAGGGAACAAAAGGTATGAAAGGTACAAAGGTTGTAAAGAAATAATTGATGAAAAGTTATGATGAAATATATGAGAATGTAAAGTCAACATTATCAGAAAAAAGGTTTTATCATTCTGTATGTGTTATGGAAAGAGCTATGGAATATGCAAAACTTTATAATGTCGATATTGAAAAAGCTAAGCTTGCTGGTCTAGTGCATGATATTGCTAAAGAAGTTCCAAAAGAATCTAGAATATCAAATGCTGAAAAATTAGGTGTAGAATTGGATGAAATAGAAAAGGAAAATACAGGCTTAATTCATGCAAAAGCAGGTGCAAAAATAGCAGAATTAGAATTTGGATTAGGTAAAGATATTTGTGAAGCAATTGCATATCATACAACTGGAAAAGCTAATATGTCTACATTAGACAAGATTATTTATTTAGCGGATTTTACAGGAAAAGATAGAAACTTTGAGGACACAGATTTTTTATATTATATATGCCAAAAAGATTTGGATAAAGCAATGTTTTATTGTTTGAAAAAAACAATTACTGAAAAGACAGCAGAAGGCAAGGTTTTACATCTAGATACAGTAAAAGCATATAATTATTTATGCAAATAAAAATATATTATAAAAAAACAAATAGGAACTCAGATAGCCTATTTGTTTTTTTATGCAAAATTTGTCGAACTAATCTTTTTGCAAATAATAATAAAAAATATTATGAAAAATCTTCACAAAAAAAATGTTAGATGATATAATAAACTCGAATTTTGGAAAAGTTCGGAGGATGTTGAAATGATTTTCAAAGATTACTATAAAATTTTGGGCTTAGATACAAATAGAGTAAGTGATGTTCAAATTAAAAATGCTTACAGAGAACAGGCTAAAAAGTATCACCCAGATGTTAATATAGGAAATAAAAATTTTGAAGAAAGATTTAAAGATATAAATGAAGCTTATAGAGTTTTGTCACAACCATCATCAAAAAGAAAATATGATAGAACCTGGAACAGAAATGTTGGTAAAGTCAAAAGTTCATCTATATATGAAGAAAATAAAAATAATTCAGATTTCTTTCATATTTTATTTGGAAACATTGATGGTGATGAAGTTGCTAAAAAAAATTTGAGAGAACCTGCCAAAGGTGAAAATGTAGAAACCGAACTTCAAATTTCAATAGAAGAAGCTTTTAGAGGAACTGAAAAAAAGATTTCATTAAGAACAGTTGATGGCAGTATGAAAACTTTAAAAATCCAAGTTCCAGCGGGAATACAGCATAATGAGAAAGTAAGACTAATAGGTCAAGGAAAACCAGGAAAAAATGGTGGAAAAAATGGAGATTTGTTTATTAGGATAAAAATAAAAAATGATAATAAATTTATATTAGAAGGTTATAATATAAAATCATATTTAAACCTAACACCATGGGAAGCAGCTTTGAGTACAAAGATTACTTTTAATGGAATTAACGAAGATATAAATGTATATATACCAGCAGGAACACAGAGTGGAGAGAAAATAACAATTCCGAATAAAGGTTATAAAGATGGAAAAGGTGGTAGAGGAGACTTACTTTTAGAAGCAAAAATAATGCTACCAAAACATATAACTGAACAAGAAAAGGAATTGTATAAAAAATTAGAAAGTATTTCAAGTTATAATCCAAGGAATATGTAATATATAAGAAAATTATAAATTTGAACAATATAATAGTTGACATAAATTTAAGAAATGCGTTGACAATCCTGCTTTTGTGCGATATAATAAAAAAGTAAACTTATACAAAGGAAGAAACGCATTGAAAAATGTATGAAGGGGTGTAGAACTTATGGAAGAAGAAAATTTACAAGGTAAGTATTTTAGTATAACTGATCCGAAAGGTACAAGTACTGTTATTTACCAAGTAAACAGGACTGAAAAAGAATACTTAAAAACTTCACCAAAATATACTGTAGAGAGATTAGAATTTACAGAAGAAATAATAGGAGATAGAAAAAAGAAAACTTTTTATGTTGATAATCCTGCACCAGATGGAAATCCTCTTGTTATTTTATCTTTTGGTAAAGAAAGAGTAGTAATAAATATGGGCTTTTTAGATTATGATGTTGTTAAAATTTCAAAAAAGCCAATTCCAATGAATTTTAAGACCTTGTATAATGAGGAAGCAACAGAATATAAAGAATTTGCTTATACTCCAAATATGAAACGACCTATATCAATTATAGATCCAGAAACAACAGAAGAAGTTAAGCCAATTTTATATTTTGACGAAGAAACAAGAGAAGTAAAAGGAAAATGTAAATTAAAACCTTATAAAAAGTATTTTGCTTTTGAAGTAAGGTCAGATAATAAGAAAAAATAATCGTTTCTTAATTGAAAGGGGAAATAATGATGAATGAAGATACTGCTAAACCTTCAAATGAAGGTAGTGGAAAAAGAATAGCTGGAAGAGAGATGAAAGTTGAGCATGTTGCAGATGAAGATGTAACAAGAGCTTATGCTGACAATGGATATGATGATTTAAGAGTTGTATCAGCTGATCCTTTAATAATAGATCCAGATAAAGAAAACGCTGTAAGCGGAACATCAGGCAATGGTTCTAATAATGCAGGAGGAATAGTAAAAGTTGAAAATACAGCAGAGCAAAACTTAAATGAAATTGCAAAAGGAAATTATGTTTCAATGCCTGTAAGACCACAAAACGAACAAGTAAAAAATAATAGAAAAAATGCAAAAGCTAATAAAGCAAAAGAAAATAGAGCAAAAGAAAATAATAGTGGTTTAGAAAAATAAGATATAAATAAAATTTAAACTGAAAAAATTTACTTAAGAAAAGGTGAATTAAATGGGTTTTTTTGAGAAACTAAAAAAAGCAATAACAAAAATAAAAGGAAAATTGATTGTAAGTGCAATACTTGTATTAGTAATAGTAATATGGGCAATTGCACCTTTTAGTGTTGCAATAAAACAAGGATTTGATGGTATACCAGATGAACTAAGAATAGATTTGAATATTGGTTTAGAAGATTTGCCAGAAAAAACTGGAGATGGATTTTCGTGGGATATATTTTTAACCCAATTAGGAGTATACATTACTAGACCTTGGACTGCTTTAGGATTGGCTATTACAGGAAATTATGGCTATGGAAGAGTGTTCGGATATGTACTTCCATATTTCCTAGGTTTTTATGGATTATTTGTGCTAATTGGAGTAGCAAAAGCATTTCCAAAACATGAATATGATGATATTGAGCATGGTTCAAGTGACTGGAGCGAAAATGGTGAACAATATAAAGTTTTAAGTAAAACAAGAGGTATTGTTTTAGCAGAAAAAAACTATTTACCAGTTGATAAAAGAGGAAATGTAAATGTTCTTGTTGTCGGTGGTTCTGGTGCTGGTAAATCAGCTTCTTATGTTATACCAAATGCACTTCAACTTTTAGGTTCTTATGTATTTACAGACCCTAAAGGAGAATTATATGATAAAACAGCAGGTTATTTTAAAGAAAAAGGATATGCTGTTAAAGTTTTAAATTTAGTTCACCCACAAAATAGTGATGGTTATAATCCACTTCATCATATAAATAATGAAATAGATGTTGATGTTATAGCTAACACAATAGTAAAAGGTCAAGGAGAAGGAAAAAGCTCAGACCCATTCTGGGATGATATGGCTGAAATGTTAATGAAAGCGTTAATTTATTATCTAAAAGCTGTAAGACCACCAGAGGAACAAAGTTTAGCTAGCTGTTCAGAATTAGTTAGAGCTGCCAATAATAATGGTGGAGATAATTTACTTACAAATTTAATGAATCAATTACCTTATGATCATCCAGCAAGAATGTATTATAAAAATATAGAAATGCTACCTGAAAAAACTTTTGGTTCTGTTTTAGGTACATTACAATCAAAATTAGGAAAATTCGACTCAAGGGAAATTGCTGAAGTTACATCAACAGATACAATTGATTTTACTGAAATTGGTAAAACAAAAACAGCAGTATTTGTTATTTCTTCAGATACACATACAGCTTATGATTTCTTACTTACAATATTCTTTTCTCAAATGATTCAGCAGTTGTATGATTTTGCTGATTTAAATGGTGGTGCATTACCAGTACCTACATATTTTATACTTGATGAGTTTGCAAACATAGGACATATTCCAGATTTTGATAAAAAAATATCTACTTCAAGAAGTAGAAAAATATCATTTAGCGTAATTTTACAGAACTTAGACCAATTAGAGGCTGTATATAAAGAAGCTCATGAAACAATTATGGGTAACTGTGATACTCACTTGTTTTTAGGTTCAAACTCACAAAAAACAGTTGAATACTTTTCTAAAGCATTAGGTGAAAAGACTATTTCAAGAGATAGCGTTTCAGTAAATAAAGATAGAGAAGATTGGAAACAAGGTAAGAGTGAATCTGACCAAATTATGGCTAGAGCATTATTAACACCAGATGAATTAAGAAGATTAGATAATGATATTTGTATAATTTATGAAAAGGGTATAAAGCCTATTAAAGCAAATAAATATTATTATTTTAAATATCCAGAGGGAAAATTAGTAAATAGATATAAGTCAGACCACAATGATGTACAAATTGAAAGAGGTGCATGGAGAAAATATAATCCATATAATCCTTATGAAGAAGGACAAGAATCAAATGCTGGAAAGGCTCAAACACTGGAATCACTTGATGATTTATTTGAAGAAACAGATAAAAAGCCAGCAGAAGATATTAAGAAAAATGATGAAGTAAATACAAATGTAGAAACTAAGGCAGAAGAAAATAATAAAGAAGAATTAACAGATATTCAAAAAGAATTAGAAGCAAAATTTGATGAATTATTTGGAACAATAGATGAATAAAACTTATAAAAATATTGCAAAAGAATAAAAGTAAATTATAAATGTAATGATTTACAGTATTATAAACAAAGGAGGAGATTTATGGAAGAGAAAAAGATTATTATTTCTGGAAAAGAAATTGATTTCTCAAATTTTAGTGATGAAAAACTAAACAGCTTATATAATCAACTATTAGAAAGACAGCAAGCTTTAAGAAAGAAAGCAAGGGAATATATAGATAACGGACAAATGAGAGACATAAATATAGATAATATTCAAGTTTAAAATAGGAGGATTAGTAAGTAATGAAAGCATTGGGGTATAGATTACTAGATTGCATAGAAGAAATCAATGGATATCTAGTTGCAGAAGAGAAATTAAGAATAGCAATTTATGAAAGACAAGTAAACGAAAAAATAGAACAAGGAGTAGCTAATTTAGAACAAAGTATAAAAAATCAATCAGAAATATATTCAATAAACTATGATAGTTATTCTAATAGAATTCAAGAAATAAAAAATAGTTTCTTATCAGAAATAAATAAAATTAGAGAAGAATATAGAGTAAAATTTGTAAACTTTATTTTAGAATTAAGAGAAGCAAACGGAAATTATGAAATAGCATTAACAAATGCAAAAAAGATTACAGATTGTAAAAAAGAAGCAATGAATACACAAAAATATAAAGAATATATAGAAACAAAAGCAAAATTAGAATTTTATTTACAAAATGCAACAAGAAAAGTTGATTATGATAAGTATTTTTCAGAATTACAAAATATAGTAAATCCATTAAGTGAATATGATACTAAGAGAGAATTAGCACTTGAAAAATTTAATAGACTAGAAAAACTAATTAAAAAATGTGAAGAAAATTTGACTAAATGTGAAGAAGAAACAATGGAAGCTATAGAGCGTATTATCAAGATGAACAGTGAACTTTCTTTAGCAACTGTAAAACAAGACTTTATAAGTAAGATAATAAATAAAATTACTAGTATGTTTTCAGGAAAAGCAAAATTTGAGGGAAGCATATCACGAATTGAGGAAAATATAAAGAGTTTAGAAAAACAAAATGAAAGTGATATTACAAATATTAGAAACTCAACTGTAAGTACAATTGCTGAAATTCAAAGAGAAAAAGAAGAAATGAAAAAATTGAATGTTGCGTAAGCAATCAAAAGAGAGGTTTAAGATGGAAAATATGTCAGAATTTGGTGAAATTTTTGCAGCGGGAAGAATTGTAAATCTAGATAAATCAAGTATTTCTGATTTACAAAGATATTTAGGTGATGTACAAAAAAATAAGGAAATTGCAAAAAGTAGATTGACTGAAATGATAGATGAAATAAGAAGTATTTAGGAGGAAATATGGCTGAAGAGAAAAAAAGTTTTAGTGAAAAGTCAAATGAATATGCTGATAAATATGAACAAGCTATACATGAAGGAGCTGATGCTTTTGAGAAAGTAGCGATAGAAGTAATTTCAAGAGGAATAAAAACTGCAGACCAAGTAATAACAGATGCTGGAAAAGCTGGAATAACATTTACAGCTCAAACTTTAGAAAATATTCAAAATGCCGGAAAAAACATTGCTCAAAAAGCAACAGAAACAAAAGACAATGTTGTTGGTTGGACAAAAGATAGAGTACAGGATGTAAAAGATGCAAAGGATGCAGCTGGAAATTGGATAGATGGTAAAGTTACAGAAGGAAAAGAGGCTGCAAAAACTTGGGTTGGAAATAGAGTTAATGATGTAAAAAATGCAAAAGAGGCTGCTGATAATTGGGTTGATGCAAGAGTTGAAGATGCACAAACTTTGAAAGATAATGCCAAAACTTGGGTAAATGAAAAAGGTGAGCAAGCAGGACAATGGTTAGGAGAAAAAGCTGAACAAACAGTAGATGGTGCTGCAAGAACAGCAGGAGCAGCAATTGCTGTTGGTAGAATAGGAGC
Organism: uncultured Clostridia bacterium; assembly: GCA_934141445.1. Classification (GTDB taxonomy): domain Bacteria; phylum Bacillota; class Clostridia; order TANB77; family CAG-508; genus Scatovivens. The sequence continues at coordinate 99,027 of CAKPCF010000001.1, forward strand.
TAAATTAACAATAAAAGGTGTAAAGACCGTAGCTGAAACTGGAAAGGAAGCTTATACTGCAGCAAAGGGAACTGCAGATAAAGCAAAAGATTGGCTTGAAGCAAAAAGAAATAAACTAAAAGAGGCAAAAGATGCAGCAATTGAATGGGCAAAAGATAAAGTAAGCCCTGCGGTAGAATGGACTACTGAAAAAGCCGAAGATGTAAGCCAGTGGGTAGATGAAAGAAAAGAAGATGTGGAAGAAGCAAGAGATTCGGCTGGAAATTGGGTAAAAGGCAAAGTTATAGAAGGAAAAGAGGCTGCAAAAACCTGGGTTGGCAATAGAGTTAATGATGCAAAAAATGCAAAAGAGGCCGCTGATAATTGGGTTGATGCAAGAGTTGAAGATGCACAAACTTTAAAAGAGAATGCCAAGACTTTTGTAAATGAAAAAGGTGAGCAAGTTGGAGCTTGGGTTGAAGATAGAGCAAATGATGTTTCAAAAGCCAAAGATGTAGTTGAAACGAGAGCTTTACATGGTACTAGAGATTTATTTTCTGGTGTAAGTAATTTCTTTGGAAATCTTTCTAATAAATTAAGTGCACAAATAGTGTCTAGAGAAGAAAAACAAAAAGCTTTAGATCAAAGAGAAAGTGCAAAAACACAAGAAAATCCAACACAAGAACAAGATAATGAGCTTGAACAATAAGATATTCATAAAAAATAAAACTAAAAGAATGTATTAAGTACATTCTTTTAAATTATTAAGAAAATTTGGAGAAAACTGATTGAGCGATAAGAGAAGAAAGAAATTAGAAAAATTTTCAAAATATAATGATTCTGAAACAGAGAAATTTTTTAGAAAAGCCAAATACGGAAATATTGTAGTGGAATATCCAAAAGAATATGAAGAAAATATATATGCACAAATAGCAAAATTATTACACAATAAATATCCCAATTTTTGTAATGAAGATGAAATTGTACAAGTATTATCTTCTTATGGACACATATATACAGCTCAAATGGAAAAGGGAATTGGTGATGGAATATATCATATTGATAGTGGTAATATTCTAGTATATACATTTCTAAATAGACTTAACAAAACATTAGTACATGAAGTGATTCATAAATTAGGATATTTAAGATTAGATGATGGATTTGAAAGTATGCCAGAAATATATAAAGAAGCTGGTGCAGAATTATTATCAAATAGTATTTTAGAAGGTCCGTTGTGTCGAGAAATGATTTTAGGAAGAATGAGAGTAAGATGTGTAGGAGTACAACCGAGATATCTAACTGCAACTGCTTTAGTTAATCAATTAAATATGGTGGTTGGTGGTTCTTTGCTAGAAAGAAGTATGATTGAAGGAAAAAATTACTTAGAGCCAGCAATTAAAGAGTTAATAGGTGAAAAAGATTATGAAACCATTTTTAGAAAGATGCAGGAAATTTGTTCATTAGAGAAGAAATATTGGCAAGGAAAACAAAATGAAAAACATGAAAATTATATTTATAAAGAAGTTGCAATGTATCAAAATATGGTGATGAAAAAAATATTTGATAGTAGAGTAAAAAATGTTAAGACACAAGAAGATGCTGGAATATTGTTGGATAGTCTAATGAATTTTTCAGATTTTAGAGTTAAATTTTATGCACCACGAGAAAGAGATGTTGATTTTGAAGAATACTTTATGCAAATGAAGGAAAGTTTAGAAGCTATGTTTGATACAAAATTTCAAATAACAGATATTTCTGATGACTGGGAAAATAAATATCCATTTATAAAATTAGATTCTTTAGAAAGAGCAAGAGAACAAGATGAGAGAGAAAAAATAAATCAATTGGCAGAAAAAAATAAAATTGGTTTTTGGCAAAGATTGTTTCGTAAGCCAAAAGCAGAGTTACCGGCAAGTAGCGAGGAATATAAATTCATAGAACAAGTTGATTTTACAGTTGCAAAACAGGAAACAACAAATATAAAAATAGGACAAACAATAACTAGTTACGAAGAAAAAGAAAAATAGTTTATTGATATTTTAAGGCTGTTAACAAAGTATATTAAAATATTTTGTTTAACAGTTTTTTATATATTTTTTGAAAAAATGATAGAAATATATAATTAAAATATGCGAACAAATTTTCATAAAATGTTTGACTAGAAGGGACTGATGTGATAAAATTCAAATGTGTTATGATATTTAGAAATGTCATAACACATTAAACTTAAGATAAAAAATAAAAGGAAAGAAGTGAAATAATGAAATTTGTGCATATAGCGGACTTACACTTGGACAGTCCATTTACAAACTTGAGTGAAAAAGGAAATTTAGGTAATATAAGAAGACTAGAACAGAGAAATGCAATTAAGAAAGTAATAAGTTATTGCAAGGAAAATGATGTAAATTATTTATTTATAGCAGGAGATTTATACGAAGAAAATTATATTAGAAAAACTTCTATAGATTACATAAATTCTTTATTTAAAGAGATTCCAAACACTAAAATATTTATATCTCCAGGAAATCATGACCCTTATGTAAAAAATTCTATATATTCAAAATATAATTTTAATGAAAATGTATATATTTTTCGAGAATCAAAAGTTGAAAAATATGAAGATGAAAATGCAAATATATATGGTTCTGCATTTACTGATTTTTATGAGCAAGAATCTTCTATTGACAATCTTGAAAATTTAGAAATGAATGGAAAGCCTAACATTTTAGTTATGCATTGTGATTTAAATGGTGCAAAAGATAAGGAAGGTTTTTCGTATAATGCTGTGTTAGAGTCAAAATTAAAAGATTTAGGGTTTGATTATTGTGCCTTAGGACATATACATAAAAGCAATTTTGAAGTTGGAAAAAGAATCATATATCCAGGTTCACTAATTTCATTAGGATTTGATGAATTAGGGGAACATGGAATGATTGTTGGAGAAATAAACAATGGAGAATTAACAACTAAATTCATACCAGTTGATGAAAGAATGTTTAATGAAATAGAAGTTGATATTACTAATTTCAATACACAAGAAGAATTAGTTGAATATATTGATGCTTTGGAATTGAAAGAAAAAGTAATGTATAAAGTGGTACTTGTAGGAAATAGGAATTTTGAGATAAATTCGTATGAAATTTTGAAATTAATAAATCAAGAAAATATATTGAAAATTAAAGATAAAACTAAATTGGGATACAATATAGAAAAATTATCACAGGAAAATAGTTTAAAGGGAATATATATACGAAAAATTTTGGAAAAAGCGGAAAGTGGAGAATTTTCACAAGAAGAGATTGAAAAAGCTATTGAATTAGGTTTGGAAGTTATGTAGGAGGTGAAATGTTTGAAAATTGACAAATTAAAAATAAATGGTTTTGGAAAAATTACTAAAAGAGAAATAGAATTTAGTGAAAATATAAATATAATTTATGGAAACAATGAGGCTGGAAAATCTACTTTATTGAGATTTATTCCGTGCATGTTATATGGTGTATCAAAAAATAAAAATGGTAAAGAAATATCTGATTTTGATAGATTTAAACCATGGCATACAGATGAATTTTCTGGAAAAATACAGTATACACTAGATGATGGAAATAAATATGAGGTATATAGAGATTTTAAAAAGAAAAATCCAATTATTTATGATAATAATCAGCAAGATATTTCTAAAAATTTTGAAGTAGATAAAACAAAAGGAATTGATTTTTATACAGAGCAAACTGGTATTGATGAAGAAACTTTTTTAAATACTGCAATATCTGAGCAGGAAGAGTTAAGACTAAATAAAAACAATCAAAATAGTATAATCCAAAAACTTAGCAATTTAGCTTCAACTGGTGATGATAATATTTCATATAAAAAATCTTATGATAAACTTTCAAAAATGCAAATAGAAAAAGTCGGAACTGAAAGAAGTAGTCAAAGACCATTAAATATTGTAACAAATAATATTCATGAATTAAATGCAAAAAGAAAAGAATTAAAGACAACAATAGACAGTATGCAAAGTAGCATTTCTTCGAAAGATGAAGTAGAAAATCAGCTTGCTGAAGAAAAAAATAAAAGTAACTTTTTGAAAAAATTAAAACTTGATTATGAGAATAATAGAGTTAAAATTGCAGAAGTAAATGTAAATAAGAATTTAGAAGATGAGTATAAAGAAAAGATAGAGTTTTTAAAAGATAAGATTGATGAAAATGCTGAAAGTAATATTAAAAAGAAAAAAATAAATTTCATGCCATACTATGTAGTATCTGCGATTTTTTTGATATTAAGTATAGCATTGTATATCTTTACTAAAAACATACTATTAAGTCTTGCATGCATAATTCCTGTATTAGTTTGCATTATTATTGCTATTATAAAAAATCAAAAAAATAATAAAGAGGTAAAAGCAAAAATTGATGAATTATCTGAAATAAGAAATAATATAGCAAATGAAATAAAAATATTAACAGAAACAAAAGAAAATAAAAAGAAAGTTTATGAGCAAAGTTATAATGCTTTAATGCAAGAAATTGAAGAAAGTAAAAACAATTTAAAAAAGGAATATATTAGTAAAGTAAATGCAAATTACATATTAACAGCTTTGGAATATTCTTATGAAGAAATAATTCAAGAACTTGAAACAATAGAAAATAAGATTCATACTCTTGAATTTAAACTACATACAATTAGAAATGATGTCGAAAGTTTAAATACACAAATAGAAGAATGTACACAAATAGAAGAAGAGATTGAAATTGAAGTATCAAAAAGGGATAGTTTATTAAAACTTAATACTTCTTTTGAACTTGCTAAAGATTGTTTGCAAAAAGCCTATGAAGAAACAAAACAAAGTATTAGTCCAAAATTTACTCAAAACCTTGGTAATACAATAAAAAATATTTCTAATGGTAAATATGTAAATGTAAAATTAAATGATGTAGATGGCTTAATTGCAGAAATTGAAACAGGTGAATATATGCCAATAAGTAGACTAAGTACAGGAACAATAGACCAAATGTATTTGTCACTTAGATTAAGCGCTTTGCTTGAGGTTAGTGATGAAAAAATGCCTATTATATTAGATGAGGCTTTTGCATACTTTGATGATGAGAGATTAAGCAATATTTTAAACTATATTAAAAAAGAATATCCAGAATATCAAATCTTAATTTTTACTTGTTCAAATAGAGAAAGAACAGTTTTAGATAGATTAGGAATTGAGTATACTTTATGTGAAATTTAGTTATAATTTATTTTATATATTATGATATTAGTAAATTAAAAATGGAAAAAACATAGAAAAATAGCTAAAAATAAGGGGTTGTGCAATAAAAAAATATATGATATAATATTCTAGCAAATTAAAGAAAAGGAAGTTTTTGTATGTTTCAAAAATTAGAAGATGTTGAAAAGAGATATGAGGAATTAAACAAATTGATAAGTGATCCTGATATGATTTCAAAACAAGATGAATGGAAAAAGTTAATGAAAGAGCATAGCAGCATTGAAGATGTTGTTATGAAGTACAGAGAATATAAAAAAGTTTCACAAGATTTAGAAGAAGCAAAAGAAATGCTTAACGATCCAGATTTAAAAGAACTTGCAGAAAGTGAAATGCTATCTGCAAAAGAAAAATTGCCTAAAATAGAAGAAGAATTAAAAGTTCTTTTAATTCCAAAAGATCCTAATGATGATAACAATGTTATTTGTGAAATCAGAGCTGGTGCAGGTGGTGAAGAAGCAGCTTTATTTGCTGGAACTTTATTTAGAATGTATTCAATGTATGCAGAGAGAAAGCATTTTAAAATAGATATCATGTATGAGAATGCGACTGAACTTGGAGGATATAAAGAAATTTCTTTTATGATAACAGGAAAAGGTGCATATAGTAGATTTAAGTTTGAAAGTGGAGTTCATAGAGTACAAAGAGTGCCAGATACTGAAAGTAGTGGTAGAATTCATACTTCAACAGTTACAGTAGCAGTTCTTCCAGAAGTAGAAGACGTAGAGATTGAAATAAACCCTGCTGATGTAAAAATGGAAGTATTTAGAGCTTCAGGTGCTGGTGGACAGCATGTTAATAAAACATCATCAGCTGTTCGTTTAATACATGAACCAACAGGATTAGTTGCAGAATGTCAAACAGAAAGATCACAACTTCAAAATAGAGAATATGCTATGAAAATGCTTCGTTCAAGGTTATACCAAATAGAAAAAGAAAAACAAGATAAAGAAGTTGCAAATGCAAGAAAAAGCCAAGTAGGTTCTGGTGATAGAAGTGAAAAAATTAGAACATATAACTATCCACAAGGAAGAATTACTGACCATAGAATAGGATTGAGTATATTCCAATTTGAAAATTTTTTAAATGGTGATTTAGATGAAATGATAGATAATCTAATTGCAACAGACCAAGCTGAAAAGTTAAAAGGAGACCAAGAAAACTAATTTGATTAAATATTAAAGATTTATATAATTAAAATACATAAACAATAGAACAAATCATATATTGTAATAAAAAAGGAGAACTTTATGAAAAGTATTAGTGAAATTACAATGTATGGTTTGTTTTTTGGTATGATAGGAACAACTCTAGGTGGTGTTTTAGGTGCAGTTTTTAAGGTAAAGTCTAATAAGTTTTTGAGTTTTATTTTAGAATTTGCAGCAGGGCTAATGACAGCAGTTATTTGTTTTGATTTAATACCAGAATCATTAGAGATTGTATCAATTACTTTATGCATATTTGGAGTGCTACTTGGTGTTATTTCAATGATTTTTTGTGATAAATTGGTAAATAAGGTATATTCTAAAAAAGAAAATGAAAATAGTTTATTAAAAACGGGAATTATAATATGTATAGGATTAGCAATACATAATTTCCCAGAGGGATTAGCAATTGGTTCTGGTTTTGATGCTTCTCAAAAATTAGGGCTTTCATTAGCAATTGCAATTGCACTTCATGATATACCAGAAGGTATGTCAATAGCAGTACCGATGAAGAATGGTGGATATAGTAAAGCAAAATCAATAATTTTAACAGCTATTTCAGGGCTCACAACAGGAATAGGAGCATTTTTTGGAGCTATAATAGGTAATATATCTCTAAATTTAATTGGAATTTCTTTAGCATTTGCAGCAGGTGCAATGCTTTATATAGTTTCTTGTGAACTAATACCAGAATCAAATAGATTATATAAAGGAAGAATGGGAAGTTTAGGAAATATATTAGGTTTGATAATAGGAATGTTTACACAATTTATAAAATAATAAAAATAGATGGAAGATTTTGTATTTAATCTTCCATCTTATATAGTTAAAGTTTATTTTTCTATTTTTACTCTTTTTCCAGAGTCATTATATTCTAAAATCATCTTTTTTTGATAAGGCACTAAAGAAATGAAAGAAACAACTAAAGATAATTCTAATATAATTGCACTTGCAAGAGTTTGATTTTTCTTTTCGTTGTAATCAGCTAACATTTCATTTGTTAAATTTGAAGTAAAATCTTTTGAAAATACAGTACTGTATGTTTGAGAAGCTACATCAATTGATTTCCTTTCATTTGATAATTTAAGCATTAACAAACAATTTGAAATAATTACTAATACAATAACACAAATTAAAAAGAATAAATTCATTTTAGATGTTATTTTTTGCATATCTTCATTATTTTCTGTTTTACATTTTTTAAATAAATCAGATGTACTTAATCTACAAATTGAATGAATTGAAAAATATAAAACAAATGCGAATAGTAAAGGCAATGAAAATGCTAATACTTTTTGATTTGCATTTGGTATATTATAGACAAATGTGCTAACTACTAAAGCCAAAGTAAATAATAGGAATCCTATGACAATTCCATAAGATACAAAACCTGTAATTAAAGCTTTAACAACAGTTTTTGCAGGAATTATTTTTTTATCTTCTGTTTTCTCCATAATTTCCTCCTAAGTATATAAAAATCTATTAAAATAATAACATATACGATAAAAATAGACAATAGATTTGTAAAAATTATTCCTTTTTTGGAAGTTTTATGTTACAATTTTCAATATGTTTAAAATGAATTTTATGATTAACACTAAATAATTTGAATATAGTTTGTCAATTGTAAATAAAAGTAATTGACTAATTATATAAAAACATATATAATGCATACAAACATAAGTTCTTAATGTTAGGAGAGAAAAATGGGATTATTAGATGAATTAAATGATAAACAATATGATGCTGTTGTTAATACAGAAGGTCCTTGCTTAGTTATAGCAGGTGCTGGTAGTGGAAAAACTAAAGTATTAACACATAAGATAGCATATTTAATAGATGAAAAAAATGTTAAGCCTTGGAATATACTTGCTATTACTTTTACTAATAAAGCTGCGAATGAAATGAAAGACAGAGTTGAAAAACTTGTTGGAGATATTGCAAAAGATATGTGGATTGGTACATTCCATGCAATATGTGTAAGAATACTTAGAAAATTTATTGATAGATTAGGATTTGAAAGTTCTTTTGTTATTTTTGATACATCTGATCAAAAGACAATGGTTAAACAAATAATAAAATCACAAGACTTGGATGATAAAATATTTTCAGATAAATCTGTTTTATATGAAATAAGTAATGCAAAAAACGAAATGTTAGACCCAGCAGCTTATGCTGTAAGAGCAAATGGCGATTTTAGAAAAGAAAAAATTGCAGATATATATAGAATTTATCAAAAAAGATTAAAAGAAAATAATGCGATTGACTTTGATGATATAATCAATTTTACAATTCAGATTTTAATGGATAATCCAGACATTTTAGAGTATTATACAGAAAAATTTAGATATGTATTAGTTGATGAGTATCAGGATACAAATAAAGCACAATTTACATTAGTTACTTTGCTTGCCTCAAAATATGGAAATATAACAGTTGTTGGAGATAATGACCAAGGTATATATTCTTTTAGAGGTGCTGATATAAGTAATATTTTAAATTTTGAAAAGGATTTTCCAGGTACTAAAATTATTAAATTAGAGCAAAATTATAGATGTACACAAAATATTTTAAATGCTGCAAATGCCGTAATTAAAAACAATGAAACAAAATATGAAAAAAAATTATGGACTAAAAATGAAGAAGGAAATCTTCCAAAAGTATATAGAGGAAACGATGAATATGATGAAGCTAACTATGTAGTAAATCAAATAGAACATTTAAAGCTTTCTGAACATTATAATTATTCTGACTTTGCTGTATTATATCGTATGAACTCACAATCTCGTAGTATAGAGGATATTTTAAGAAGAGAAGATGTACCATATAAAATTGTTGGTGGTTTAAAATTCTATGAAAGAAAAGAAATTAAAGATATAATTGCCTATTTAAGATTGATTCAAAATACAGCAGATAATTTGAGTTTAACAAGAATTATAAATGAACCTAAAAGAGGGGTTGGAAAAACAAGTTTAGACAATATCGAATCAATTGCTACTTCTAATGGAATTTCAATGTTTGAAGTAATTAAAAGAGCCGATGAATTTGGATTATCCAGAGTTTTTTCAAATACAAGAGAATTTATTAGTACAATAGAAGAATTAAGACAAGAAAAAGATAATACAAAAGTTTCAGAACTTATTAAGAAGACTTTGCAATTAACAGGTTATACAGCTTCATTAGAAAATGAAAATACAGTTGAAGCAGAAAATAGAATTGAAAACTTAGACGAATTTTTAACAGTTGCTATTGAATTTGAAGAAGAATCTGCAGAAAGTTCATTAAGTGAATTTTTAGAAGGAATTACTTTAAGTTCTGATTTAGATGGTGTAGAAGATACAGATAATTCAGTTACATTAATGACATTACATAGTGCAAAAGGTCTAGAATTTCCAGTTGTATTTTTAGTTGGAATGGAAGAAGGAATTTTCCCAGGATATAAATCAATTGGCGAACCAAAGGAATTAGAAGAAGAGAGAAGACTTTGTTATGTTGGTATCACAAGGGCAAAGCAACAATTGTTTATGACTTGTGCAAAACAAAGAACAATATTTGGTTCAACAAGTTGCAATGGTGTATCTAGATTTTTGAAAGAAATTCCAGCTAATATGTTAGATGGATATGAAGATGCAATTAAGCCACAAAATGATAGTAGATTTTCAAGCAATGATAGATATGAATGGAGCTATGGAAACAGCAGAGCTGGTAGTGGTTATGGTGGATATTCTAAAGATTATGGTAGTGTTACATCATATAAAGATAATAGTGTGGCAGCAAAATCAAATTCAACAATAAGCTCTGGATTTAAGTTTAGAACAGCAGAAAACTTCTTAAATAATTTAGGACAAACTAAAAAAGGAAATGATGTTGATTTAAGTGGCTATAAATCAGGAGTAAAAGTATTCCATAAAAAGTTTGGTGAAGGAATAATCAACAGTGTAGAAACTGAAGGAGAAGATTTAAAAGTAGATATAAGCTTTGAAAAAGTTGGACATAAGAGATTGATGGCAAAATTTGCTGGATTAGAGATAATAGAATAAATTTGATTGAGGGATAAATCAATGAGATAAAAAAGAAAATCAATTTTAAAACTGATTTTCTTTTTTTAATATATAAATAATAAATATGTTAAAAACATTATTGAGTAGGTCCATCATTGCCTTTTTCATTACTATTTTCTGGGTTAGTAGAATGTGTTTGTCCAACAGATATAGAACTTTTTGACTTTGAACTTTGTGCTACTCTGTTAGCTTTTATATTTGCCATAGCATTGTGTTCAAGTTTGTTACCTTCATTATGAAGTACATATTGGTCAAATGAATTAGAAGTTCTAGTTGGTTGTAATTTTGGAGATATTATATCTTTTTCAGATGGAGTAGTTGGAGTTTTAGGAATATCTTCTTTTGTAGGAGGAGATATTATAGTTGCATTATTTTTAATAGCTTTTTTATTATTTTTTCCAAAAGTATTTCTTGTAGCATTTGTTATTCTATCTCCCATAGAACGAATTGCTGACATTATAGTAGATTTTCTATCATAGTCTTCAAAACTCATATTAGTATGTTTTGCTTTGGTTACATTTGGATCAGGTAAAGATTTTTGTGTAAAACGTTTAAAAATATTAGAAAAACTACTTCTTATTTTTTCAAAAAAGCTCTTTTTTTCAGGAACTTCTATAATATAATTATCTTGAGAACTTACATTTGCTTGGGAATTCTCACTTGATTCATGTTCCATTTCAGATGGTTTATGCATAATAGGATCTTTTTGAGTATTTATACTTTTATATAATGAAGTATGATTTAGTGTGAAATTGGAAGATATATCATTTTGAGTATAATTAAATATAGGCTCATTCATAGCAGGGTCATCTATTGTTGAAAATATATTATTTAGTTTGTCTTCTAAAAGACCATTTTGGTCTAAAGAAGTTGTTACATTATTTGAATTTACCATAACAATACTCCAAAATATATTATAATCTAATTATAGTATATAAATATTTAAATAAAACTACAATAACAACAGTATTACAATAAAAATACAAATTGGTAACATAAATTATATGATATTTTAAATTTGGTTTGCAATAATTAAGCTTTTATAGTATAATCAAATAGTTATATAAAGGAGGAATCAAAATGTTAAGTGCAAATGGCGTAACACTAAGATTTGGAAAAAGAGTATTATTTGAAGATGTAAATATTAAATTTACAAAAGGTAATTGTTATGGAATTATAGGGGCAAATGGTGCTGGAAAATCAACTTTCTTAAAAATTTTATCAGGTGAAATAGAACCTAATAAGGGAGAAGTTGTTTTAGATAAAGGTGAAAGAATTTCTATTTTAAAACAAGACCACTTTGCTTTTGAAGGTTATACATTATTAGATACAGTTATGATGGGAAACACAGAGCTATATCGTATTATGAAAGAAAAAGATGCTATATATAGTAAGCCAGATTTTTCAGAAGAAGATGGAATGAAAGCAGCAAAATTGGAAGAAAGATTTGCTGAATTAGATGGATGGAATGCTGAATCTGATGCAGCTAAAATGCTTAATGATTTAGGAATCGAAGCAGATATGCATTATAAGTATATGAGTGAAATTGAAGCAAAAGATAAGGTAAAAGTTTTACTAGCTCAAGCTTTATTTGGAAATCCAGATGTATTATTACTGGATGAACCTACAAACGATTTGGATTTAAAAACAATCAATTGGTTACAAGATTTCTTAATTGATTTTGAAAATACAGTAATAGTAGTATCACATGATAGATACTTTTTAAATAAAGTTTGTACTTATATTGCAGATGTTGATTTTGGAAAAATAAAATTATATCCAGGAAACTATGATTTCTGGTATGAATCAAGCCAATTAGCATTAAAACAAATGAAAGAAGCAAATAAGAAAAAAGAAGAGAGAATTAAAGAATTACAAGAATTTATTGCAAGATTTAGTGCTAATGCTTCAAAATCAAAACAAGCAACTTCTAGAAAAAAATCATTAGAGAAAATTGAGTTAGATGAAATTAAACCATCTAATAGAAAATATCCATATATTGATTTTAAACCAGATAGAGAACAGGGAAAAGAAGTTTTAGAAGTAAAGAATTTAACAAAAACAATCAATGGAGAAAAGATCTTAGACAATTTAAGCTTTACAATAAAAAGAGAAGATAAAGTTGCATTATTATCAGATAATGAAATTGCTAAAACTGTATTATTCCAAATATTAGCAGGAGAATTAGAACCAGATTCTGGTGAAATAAATTTTGGAACAACAATATCTGTTGATTATTTCCCAAAAGATAATAACTATTTATTCCAAGATAAAATGAGTATTGTTGACTGGTTAAGACAATATTCAAAAGACCCAGATGAAACTTATGTTAGAGGATTTTTAGGAAGAATGTTGTTTTCCGGTGAAGAAGCCTTAAAAGATGTAACTGTATTATCTGGTGGAGAGAAAGTAAGATGTGTTTTGTCAAAACTTATGCTTTCTGGAGCAAATTTTTTGATGTTTGATGAACCAACTAACCATTTAGATATGGAAAGTATTACAGCTTTAAATGAGGGCATGAAAAAATATAAAGGAATCATGATATTTACTTCACATGACCATCAATTGATGCAAACTGTTGCAAATAAAATTATTGATATTTCAAATAATGAAGTAGTTATCCGTGAATGTACTTATGATGAATATTTAGAAGAACAATCAAAATAGTTATAAAAAGTGGAAAACATTTTGTTCTTCCACTTTTATTATATAATCGGAGATTATTGATTTTATGAATAAGAAAGAATTAAGAAAATTTGCTGTTACAAAAGATAGGCTAAAAGATATATTAACGTTAAGAAAAAATAAAGAATATGATAAAATATATCAGCTATATGGAAAAACAATTTACAATTTAGCAACTCCAAGTAAAGTAAGAGAACGAGAAATTGATAGATTGATGGATGAAGGACGTTTTGAAGATATTTATGCTAAATTTGGTAAAATAAAATATGCTGAAAATCTATATGAAATGTACAAAACAGATGTATATAATGAAACTGGTAAGAAGCCAGATATATTTAAAAAATTAAAATTTTTATTAGTAAATAAAATTATGCCTATTACTATGGCTAGCACTGTATTTCTTCCAACAGCAACTGTTGCTGCAACAGAAATTAACACTAGAAAAATGAAATCAGAAAATGCAATTCAATATGCTGAAGAAATTGAAAAATATGAGAAAAAAATTGAAGATTATGCACAAGAAGTAAATTCAATGCATTTATCAGACATACAAATATTTATGAAAGTTATGTCTGATATGTGGAAAGAAATTGATGGATATGCTACTCCAAAAGAGTATGATGTTATGGGGTTTTGGCGTTTAAGTCTGGATGAAGAAGGTGTAGGAGTTTGTAGAAATTTCTCAGATGATATAACTGCAAAACTTAATGCAATAAATCCTAAATACAATGCTAGAAATGTAGTTGTATATATGGGAGAAGAAGAGTATAATTTAGCAGACATAGATAGAAATATAATTCAAAATAATAATACAGTTGCAAGTAATGATGAACAAGAGAACTCTAACGAGGAAGAAGAAATAGATATTACTAAGTTTTTTGGTAATCATGCTGTAACAGCTGTTGATATTCCAGAACAAAATATAACTTTGATATTAGATCCAACCAATCCAGGAATCGGTGTTTTTAAAGATGGACAAATTTATATGTTTTCTACTCCAGATGGAAAAGGTATACAAACTAAGGCATTAGGGCAATTATTAGTTATAGGTGCTGATCAATTAGCAAATTTAATGGTAACAGAAGTAGAGAGCTTTTTAAATGGTAGTCAAATCAGTTTAGTAGAATTAGAAGAGATGTATGGTACAGATGCTCAAAACAAGGCTTTAGAACAACTTGAAAATAGAGAACACTTTAAGAGAGAGTTTATTGAAAGAGTAAATGTTAATCATAAAAAAGCTTTAGAAGACCTGAATAGAAATTTAAAAAATGAAGATATAAAAGAAAATGCACAAAAATCACAAGAAAGGGAGTAAAAATTTTGAATCAGATTTATAAAAAGATAGCAGATGAATTAAATATAAGAGAATCACAAGTAGAAGCTACAGTAAAACTTATTGATGATGGTAATACAATTCCATTTATAGCACGTTATAGAAAAGAAGTGACTGGAAACCTAAGTGATGAAATTTTAAGAGATTTAGGAGAAAGATTAACTTATTTAAGAAATCTAGAAAAAAGAAAAGAAGAAATAGTTAGATTGATTGATGAACAAGGAAAATTAACTGATGAATTAACAACTAAAATAGCTTCAACAATGGTATTATCAGAATTAGAAGATATTTATAGACCATATAAACCAAAGAAAAGAACAAAGGCAACTATTGCCAAAGAAAAAGGATTAGAACCGTTAGCAAATATAATTTATTTACAAGCTGAAAAAAGAAATATTTTTGAAGTTGCAAAAGAATTTATAAATGAAGAAAAAGGTGTAAAAAGTGAAGAAGACGCTATTCAAGGCGCATTAGAGATAATTGCTGAAAATATAGCAGATAATGCTGATTACAGAAAGAAGATTAAATCATTTTGCTTTAGAGAAGCTGTTATTACTTCTAAAAATGCAAAAGAAGAGAAATCACCTTATGAAATGTATTATGATTACAAAGAACCAATTTTAAAAATTCCAAGCCATAGAATTTTAGCAATAAATAGAGGAGAAAAAGAAGAGTTTTTAAAAGTAAAAATTGAAAAGCCAGATGACAAAATTTTAGATTATTTGAAAAAACAAATAATTAAAGACTATAAGAGTCAATTTAATGAATTGCTAACTAATGCAATAGAAGATTCATATAAAAGACTTATAGAACCATCTATTGAAAGAGAAATTCGTAATGACTTAACAGAACGTTCAGAAGAAAAAGCTATTAAAGTTTTTGGAAAAAATGCTAAACAATTATTACTTCAACCCCCAATAAAAGGAATGACAGTTATGGGGTTTGATCCAGCATATAGAACAGGCTGTAAAATTGCAGTAATAGATCAAACTGGAAAATTACTAGCTACAACGACAGTTTATCCAACAGAGCCCCAAAACGACATAGATGGGGCAAAAAAAGAATTAAAAGCTTTAATAAATAAATTTAACATTAACATGATTGCAATTGGAAATGGGACAGCCTCACGTGAATCAGAGGCATTTGTATCACAACTAATAAAAGAAGTTGATAAAGAACTATATTATGCAATAGTTAGTGAAGCTGGTGCTTCTGTATATTCAGCATCAAAGTTAGCAACTGAAGAATATCCAGACATAAATGTTTCATTAAGAGGAGCTATCTCAATAGCAAGAAGATTACAAGATCCATTATCTGAATTAGTAAAAATAGATCCAAAAGCAATTGGAGTAGGACAATATCAACATGATGTAAATCAAAAGAAATTATCTGAAAGTCTGACTGGTGTGGTTGAAGATGCAGTAAATTCAGTTGGAGTTGATATAAATACAGCAACACCATCTTTATTAAGTTATGTTTCTGGAATAAATGGAACAATTGCAAAGAATATTGTAAAATATAGAGATGAAAATGGTGAAATAAAACAAAGAAAAGATTTATTAAAAGTACCAAAACTAGGTCAAGCTGCTTTTAAACAATGTGCAGGATTTATAAGAGTATTGGATGGAAAAAATCCATTAGAAGTTACAGCAGTTCACCCAGAAAGTTATGAAGTTGCAGAAAAGTTATTAACAAGTTTAGGATATTCTGTGGATAACCTAAAAGATAAAAGCAAATTAGAGGAAATAAAAAATGCTTTAGAGAAAGTTGATATTACTAAAAAAGCAGAAGAATTAAATGTTGGTTCTCTAACATTAAAAGATATTATTGAAGAATTATCAAAACCAGGTAGAGATCCTAGAGAAGAGTTACCAAAACCAATTTTAAGAAGTGATGTTTTGAAATTTGATGACTTACAAGAGGGAATGGAACTTACAGGAACTGTAAGGAATGTTATTGATTTTGGAGCATTTGTTGATATTGGTGTTAAACATGATGGTTTAGTTCATATTTCTGAAATGGCTGATAGATATATTAAAAATCCATCAGAAGTTGTATCAGTAGGGGACATCGTAAAAGTAAAAGTGCTTTCAATTGATAGAGAAAAACAAAAAGTAAGTCTAACAATGAAAACTAAATAAAAAATAAAAGAATATAAAATTTTGTATAAATACATTATTTTATATTCTTTTTATGTGATAAGCGAAATTATTTATTTTCTGTTGTTGTATTATCTTTTATTTCAGTATTTGTTTTGTTTGAATTGCTTAAATTCTCAAAGTAAACAATTTGACTTACTAAAATATAAGGTGATAATAAAATTGCACCAATATTAGCTATAATGTCAGTAGTAATAGTAGCTTGTGTAAAATGATTTACTAACATTGCAACAAGAGCAATTAGAATTATCCAACCAAAGAAAGACAAAATAAGTAAAACATATTCTGCTTTTTTGTTTTGCATAAGAACAGCACTTGTTTCTAATATTTCTTTAGAAGTTTTATCTGGTTCGTTTGCTAATATTAGAAATGATAATGCATATGGTAAAAATTTTACAAATGCAAATATCATTATTGCAAGATAAGCTATTGAGAATATTCCTGCAACAGCACCTAAAGAGATATCTTCTGCTGAATGACTAATCATACTAGTACATAACATTGTAATTACGATAACAGCAATTGTAAAAAGAATAATAGGTAATATTATTTTTAATGCAATTGCAAAAGTTACACGCCAAACTTTTGCAAAATTTAAAATAGATTTATTAATAAATTCTGTGTAACTTACATCTTTACCTTTTGATAAATCAACAAAAGTAGCTGTAACTCCAAAAGATAGAGGTAATGAAATTCCAAGGATTACTAATTCGATTAGAACTTGTAAGATTGGTGCATTTGTTGCAAGGCTAAGACAATAATTTCCAACATAAGTAAGTGTAAATACAATTAAAATGTAAATCAATGTTAGAATTAAAGCCTTTGGCCATTTTCCTGCTAAACGTGCAAGTGCATCTTGTTTGGTTTGTTTGATGTTCATATTTTACGAACTCCTTTCTGTATAAATTAAAAGAATTGCATTTGTACGATGACAAATAGCAATTCTTTTGTTAACTAATTATATTTATTTTGAATTTCTAATATTTCATCATAATGATTATCTAATATATCTAAAAATACTTTTGCAATTTCTGGGTCAAATTGTGTTCCAGAGCATTTTTCTATCTCTGCTCTAACATATTCAATTGGAATAGCATTTCTGTATGAACGTTTAGATGTCATTGCATCAAATGTATCTGCAACTGCTGCAATTCTTGCTAATAAAGGTATTTGCTCACCAGCAAGTTGCTCTGGATAACCAGTTCCATTATATTTTTCATGGTGATGATAAACAATAGGAATAATATCAGCAAATATGCTTGCATTTGATAGAATATGCTTTCCTATGCTAGGGTGATTCTTAATTTCTGAATATTCATTATCATCTAATTTACCTTCTTTTAATAAAATTGAATCTGGAATACCAATTTTACCAATATCATGGAAAAGACCACCAATTTTTAATGTTTTTAAATCTTTTTCAGATAATCCCATGTGCTTTCCGATAAGTACAGAAAATTCTGAAACTCTGTCTGAATGACCACGAGTATATCTATCTTTAGCTTCAACAGTATAACGCAAAGTTTGAATACTTTCTAGATATGCTTTTTCAAGATTTTCTTGTGATTCTTTTAGTTCGCTATTTATTCTTTTGATTATATTCATCTGTTCAATAGATTTTAAAGCTGATTCAATCAATAATAACAATTGGTCGAATTTATCAC
Organism: uncultured Clostridia bacterium; assembly: GCA_934141445.1. Classification (GTDB taxonomy): domain Bacteria; phylum Bacillota; class Clostridia; order TANB77; family CAG-508; genus Scatovivens. The sequence goes on from CAKPCF010000001.1 coordinate 117,394, forward strand.
TTTTCTCACAATATCCTTGTATAGAAAGACGTTTAATTGTCTCTAAAGGTGGAGCTAAATCTTTATGACCAGTTAATAACAATATATATAATTCTTGATTAAATTTTCTAATCTCTTCAACAACCTTATCTCCATGTATAGGTGTCATAATGAAGTCTAGAAGCATCAAATCAAAATGTTCGTTTCTTACTAATTCGATAGCTTCTAGAGGATTAGTACAGCCAGTAAGCTGATAACCAGAACGCTTTAGAAATACAGCTAATGAATCAATTATTCCGCCTTCATCATCAACGGCAATTATTTTATATGGGCTAACATTGCCAATATTTTCTGAATGTCTCATTTTGTTCTCCTTCTATTTCTTTATTGGTATAATTAAATTAAATGTTGTTCCAACACCTTCTTCTGATGTGAACTTTAAGTCTCCATTAAATTGAGCTTTTATATTAGAGTAGGACATAAATAAGCCTAAGCCAGTTCCGTTTTTTCCTTTTGTTGTAATCATTTCTTTAAATAGTTTTTCTTGAACTTCTTCACTCATACCACAACCATAATCAGTTATAGTAATAATTACTTTTTTATTTTCCTTAAAAATAGAGAAGTCTATTTTTTGGTCAGGTTTTCCATTGTAAGATTGAATTGCATTAGAAATGATATTATTGATAACTTGTACTAAACTGTTAATATTTCCATGCATTTCATAAGTTTTATCAGTTTGAATATTGATATTTAATGTAACTAAAGCAGATTTTAATTCATGTTTCATCAATATATCTACTCTTTTTACTAATTCTTCAATAGTAAATGTTTCATCTACATCATTTGTAAGTGCAACTGCTTGGCCTCTAACGGCTGTAATAACATCAGACATATAAGCTGTATAATTTTTAATTTTATCAACCCAATCTTCCATATCTTTTGCTATTGCATAATGGTCTTCAATAGTTACAGTTGAATCTGTAATAGAACTTTTATATTCATTTATTAAATCTGTTAATCCTTCAGATGCTCCTGAAATAGAGAATATAGGTGTTTTTAAGTTATGAGCAATACCACCAATCATTTGTCCTAAAGAAGCTAAACGTTCTTTTTCTATAAGCATATTTTGACTTGATTTTATTGCTTCTAAATCTTTATGATGTTGTGTTAAATCTTTAAATAAAATCAATGCACCTATAAATACACCATCTGATTTTATACTGTTAATTTCTAGTCTTAAGTATTTTTCAATATTAGTAAATTCTTGTTCAAATATTAAAGTTTCATTTGAATCTACAACAGCTTTTAAAGCTTTTATAATAGTTGTTTCATCAAGACCATCAAATTCTTCCATTGCCAATAAATCAAATATATGAATTTGTTTTATATCAGTATTATCAATTGAAAATATGTGTTTAAATGGTTGATTATAATCTGTAACAATATTTTTGTCATTTAAAACTATATATCCATCTGAAATTCTATTAACAATTTTGGAAAGTGCTACTGGTAATGCACTTAAAAGTTGGAATTTAAATAGTGCTATTGCAAAACAAATAAGTGATATTGCTAATGCAATAGGAGTAATATATACTGTTAACTTTATAATTCCTAGCGTTCCAAGTAAATTTACAATAAAAGGAAAAACAGTTCCTGTTACTATTAAATTTATTTGTTGACTGAATATACCAGAGTTTTTCTTAAAATAATTTACTAAATGTAATATAGACAATCCATACAAGAAATATGTATATATCTGATGTATATAAAACCATGGTCCAAATACACTTTCAGATAATTGTATTGAATATTCCTTAAAGAATAAATGATGTGCATTGTTTGTCCATAATAGTAATAATGAAATTACAGGTATTACAAATAATAATAAGTATTTTGCCTTGAATCTTATTCTTGTGTTGGTAAATATAAGTGATGTAAAATAGATAGATACAGGTAAAAATACAATTCCAATATAGGAGTAATAATCAAAGTATATTGGGTCTATTCCAAACTTTCCGCTAAATTGTATTTGCAGAAACATAAATAAAAATGCAACTATTAGCAAAATTAAATTTACTGCAAATATTTGTTGTAACTGTGTTTTTGTTATTGCTTTTAATAAATATATCAGAAAAAGTATTATTATTGCTAAGAACACAGCTACAGTAAATGAATAAAATAATACATTCATTTTTGTGTCCTCCAAAATTTTTCTTATGTATATAAATCTACAATATATTATTACCTTTATTTAAAAATAAGTCAATAAAATTATTTGAGTTTTATTGTTTTTCTAAAGGTAATTCAATATAAAAAGTAGTGCCTTTTCCAAGTTCTGATTTGAAATACATATTACCATTAAATTGGGCCTTGATATTAGAATAAGACATAAATAATCCTAATCCAGTACCATCTTTTCCTTTTGTAGTAATCATTTCTTTAAATAGCTTATCTTTTACCTTTTCATCAAGACCTGGACCGAAGTCTTGAACAGAAATTAGTAATTTATTTTTTTCTGTTATTATAGCTGATAACTTAATTATTTTATTTGGTTCATTATTATAAGCTTCAATTGCATTACCAACAATATTATTTATTACTTGTACAAGACCGTTGATATTTCCATGGATTGTAACTGAATTGTCTACTTCATTTGTTATTTCCAATTCTGTTAATGAATTTTTAAGTTCATGTTGCATAAGAATGTCTACATATTTAAATAATTCATATATACTGAAATCTTGAGTTTCATCTTCTGAAAGTGCAACTGCTTGACCTTTTACAGCTGTAATAACATCTGACATATATGAAATATGCTTTTTTAATTTTACTATCCAATCTTCCATATCTTTTGCAATTTCATGCATATCTTGGTCATTTACAGTGGGGTCTTCAATAGAAGAATCAAATTCATTTATTAAATCTGTTAATCCCTCTAAACCACCAGCGATAGAGAAGATAGGAGTTTTTAAGTTGTGTGCAATACCACCAATCATTTGACCTAAAGAAGCTAAACGTTCTTTTTCGATAAGTCTATCTTGGTTATTTCTAGTAAGTTCCTCAATTTCGTTGTATGCTGTACAAAGGTCACCAATCTCATCATTAGAAGTTGTTGATAGTTTAGTTTCAGTTTCATCATTTATGTTTTCAGAGATATTTGTAAACTTTTCTGATATAACAGTTATGTCATATTTAAATGAATTGGAGAAAAGAATTAGTATTACAACATCAATTATAACTAATACTATAAATGCTAATAAAAAGTATACTAATACATCAATTGATAAGATATTGAAGTATACGCCGATTGTATATATTTCATTATTTATCGTAATTTTACAGGTTGCACCTTGTGTATCAATTCCATAATATTCATAAACTCTACCATTGTTTTTTGTAGATAATTCATTTAAGTATTTAATAAAGAAATTACTAAATTCTATTTTTTCATAGTCTTGATTTATAAATTCACCATTTGGTAATCTGATAAAGAAAATATCGTTATTATGTAGCAATTCAAAATTTTCTTTACTTTTTTCTACAAGTTCTTCTAAACTGTCAAAACTTACTTCATTATATTCGCAAAAATATTTCAAACTTTTATTGTATGCTTCAAAAGAAGAATTACCTTTTTCAATAGCTGTTTTAACATATCCAAGCAATGTCATAAATAACAATGATGCTAATATAATAGGAAAGATGTTATAAATAATTCTTTTTTGTATTGAAATTCTTTTCAATTTTGAAATATTGGTAACTGGAAGTGACACAAGTATTTTTTTAAATAAACTATTCATGTATATGAATACAGCAGTTACATATAATGTAATAAATGATGTGACAAGCATGAATAATTTTAAGGTTGTTATTCCAAGTTGATGAATTGTGAAGGCATGTATTACTGTTAATGCAACACTTGGAATAATTATATTTAAAATCAAAATATTATAAGGGGTTGTGAAAAGCTTCTCTTTTATTTGATTTATTTCATCTTCATTATAATTTGTAGGATTCTCTAACAAATCTTTGTTATCTACTAAGAATTTAGTTTTTACAAAAATTATAACTGCAAATATAAGAAATATTGCAAGTGATATAAGAGAAACTTGATTTATATAAACTGTATTTTCAACTTCTGTTTGGAATGCTGTACCATAAGTTTCTGCTGGGTAGTTTAATATTGCAGGTATTAAGAAATATAAAGAGGGAGCAAGTACAAGTAATCCAATAGTTAGTGCTAATAATAATTTTAATTGTATTTTATATTTTTTGATGAAGTTTTTCATAATAAACCTCCGATTAAATGTAGTTATTTTTTTTCATATAATCTATAATTTTTTCTATATATGTTTTATCAATATTAGGCCATTTAAAATCTAGTTTATCTAAATAAAAATTGGTATTTTGATTTTGTTGTTGAACAGTTGATGCAAATGTTAATCCAACATTATCATCTATATCATTTACAATACCTTTCAATATATTTTCTTCTGGATATTTTTTACTTAAATCAAGAATTTGATTTTTAAAATCATTTCCAGATAAAATTGAAACATCAATATTCAAGTCTTTCAATATATCCATTAAACTTTGAGCAGATAAATAATTTTGATTAAATATATGAAAAACGTATTTATTGTAATTAACATTTTGTATTAGTAGGCAAATAGCTTTTGCACAAAGGTCAATAGGTGTAAATTCTAGAAATTGATTTAACATTGTACTTGGCAAAATTTTATATTTTAATATCATTCGTAAAATATTATAAAATGCATTATCTCCAATATTTTTTTGGAAATGTCCATCATTAAATCTACCAGTTAAATTTCCAACTCTTATAATACTTACATCTAAGCCTTTTGCAGCTTTTTCATAAAGTAACATTTCTGCTTCAAATTTTGTTTGTATATATACATTTTCAGTATATTTTTGTCCAATAAAGAAATCATCTTCTTTAAATGTATTGAAGTTCTTTTCTAAATTTATTAGATAATTGCCAGAAACACCAAGTGTTGAAATATGTATAAATTTAGTATTATTTTGTAAGCAAAATTCAGATAAATGTTCAGGTAAATCTACATTTATTTCTTTGAATTTTTCATAATCTCCATAATAACGGACATTTGCAGCAGTATTTATTACTAAATCTATTTGATTTACTAATTCCAAATATTTTTCTTTTAATAAACCAAAATTCTTTTTTGTAACATCAGAATCAATAATTTCAACTCTATTTAAAGGTAATTTCTTATTAAAATAAAATTTGTAAGAATTTTGCATTCTTTGTGTTGCAGAAATTTCCTTTTTATTTCTTATAATACATGTTATTTTTGCATCAGTTGTGTTAATAAGTTCATATAGTAAATGCATACCTAAATATCCAGTAGCACCAATAAGCATTATATTTTTATAAGTATTACGCTCAAATTTTGCACTTTGAGAATGTTTATTAAAACTATTATTTACATTTTTTAGATATGTCTCATCTAAAGTTTGTTCTTCATTTTTTTCATTGTTATCGATTACATTTGCTAAAGCTTGAATTGTACGATATTTGTAAAAATCTTGAGTATTTAACTTTATATCGTTTTCTAGTAATTCTGTTTGAATACGAATTATATCTAATGAATCGATATTATATGTAAATAAATCGATATTAGTTCCAAGCTTTGAAATTTTTAAAATATTTTTTATTGTTTTATATAATAATTTTTCTGTATTTGTTGTAGGCAAAGTAATATTTTCACTTACAATGTCTGTTTTTTTAGGTTCTGGTAAGGCTTTTCTATCAACTTTGTGATTTAATGTTAAAGGAATTGAGTCCAATTGTATAAAATATGTAGGAATCATGTAGTTAGGTAATAAATCTACCAAATATTTTCTTAGTTCATTTGTATCAATTTCCTTTTTAGAAACGAAATAAGCAGCTAAATATTTTTTGTTGTTTTTATCAGTTCTGTCAATAACTACACATTTTTCTATACCATCAAAAGTCATAATATTATTAGTAATGTCATCTAACTCAATTCTATATCCTCTAATTTTTATTTGATGGTCTTTTCTTCCTAAACAAATAATTTCATTGTCTTTGTTTATATATCCTAAATCACCAGTTTTATATATAATTCCTTTTGAATATGGATTTTGTATAAAATTTAAATTAGTTTTTTCAGGATTTTTATAGTATCCGGCACCAACACCATCTCCACCAATGCAAATCTCACCAGAAATTCCAATTGGAAGAATTTTATTATTGTCATTTAAAATATATATTTGTGTATTATCAATAGGCTTTCCAATGGTTATATCAGTACAAGCAGTTAAGTCTTTAAATGCAGAGTATACAGTTGTTTCTGTTGGACCATATAAATTTAATAATCTTGCCTTTGTAATATGCTTTAATTTATTTAATAGTATTTCTGGGAAAGGTTCTCCACCTAAAATAATTTCTTGTACATTAGTTAAGCAAGAAGCATATTTTTCATTATCAAAAAGAAGTTCAACTCTTGAAGGTGTTGTTAATATTTTTGATATTTTTTGTTTTGTAATAACATCACTAAGAAGTTTAGGGCTTTTTGCTTGTAATTCATCTGCAATAAAAATTTGTAATCCTGATAATAATGTAGGAAATGTTTCAAAAACAAATATATCAAAACATACGGTTGTAACTGATAGAACGATTTGTTTATATTCAGGATTATAATTTAATTTTTTAAACATAGAATTTGCAAAGTTTAGTACATTGTAATGTTTAATAGCTACAGCTTTTGGAATACCAGTTGAACCAGATGTATACATTATGTAAGCAATTTTATTTGAATCAATTGGTATTTCAGGATTTTTCTCTTTTGCGTTAAAGTCAATAAAATTAAAATCAATTAATTTTCCATCAAATTTTATATTATTAACAAAATCATTAGTAGAAATTAAAATTCTAGTATTACTGTTTTCTAACATAAAATTGATTCTATCTATTGGATAATCTGGGTCAATAGGCATGTATGTATGTCCAGATTTTAAAATTCCTAAAATAGTAATATAAATAGAAATATTTCGTTTTAAAGAAAATGCTATAATATCTGTTTCAATATTAGAATCAAGTATTTGTTTTGCTAAAATATTTGCCTTATTATTTAGTTCTTCATAAGTAAGATTTTCTGTATTTGAAGAAACGGCAATGTTATTAGGATATTTTTTTACTATTTTTTCAAATTCTTTAACAATATTTGATGAATTTGGATAATTCATTTTAGTAGCATTAAAATCTTTTATTAGGAATTTACGTTCTACATCACTTGCAATTTCAAAATCTGAAATCAATAAATTATTATTATTTAATATTTGAGAAATCATATTAGAAATACGTGCATGCATTTTCTTAATATCTTCTTCAGAAAAAATATCTGTTAAGTAATCATAGTGTACAGATAATGCTTTTTTATTTTCATTTAAATTTTTAATGTGGATTTGTAAAGATTCTGCTTGTGAATAGTTAGGAAGCCATTTACAGAAACTTGGAATATTAGCATTTTGATATGAAAAAACAATATCATATAAGTTTCCGGTAAAATTATGTTCTGTATGAATCTGATTTAAAATTTCGTGATAAGGATATTTAAGATGACGATACATTTTTTTTTGGTTAACAGCTAAATCCTCTGTAAATTTAACAAAGGAATCAGAGTCTGTTATATTGAATAAAAAAGGCATTATAGATACAAACATACCTGTTGTATGTTTCTCTTTGAAATTTGAGCGATTTAAAACAGGGTTGCCAATAACAAAGTTTGGCGTATTAAAAATGTTCCTAAAATAAATTCCGTATATTGCTAGTAGGAATATGTAGACAGATATATTATTTTGTACACAAAAAGTGTCTATTTTGGCTATTAGACTATCGTTAAAATTAAATACTTTTCTGCTTGATGATATAGAGCTAGAGTGTTCAGTGTTTTTGAAAGATACTATATTAGGAAGAGTTTTAAAAGTCTCAGACCAATATTCTTTATCTTTCTTAAATTTTTCACTAGACAAGTAATCTGAATTAGATTTTATGAAGTCTAAATAAGAAGGCTTTTTTTCATCAACAAAGTCTTGATTAGAGGTTAATTTTATATAATTATCGTAGATTTCATTTAGAGTCAAAGACATCGTCCAAGCATCAGATATTAAATGATGAGTGCTTAGAACTAAAATACCAGCTGTATTTGGAAATCTTAAAATAACTGGATTAAATAATAAATTATCATTTAAAGAAAAAGGTTTTTTTGGAAAACTTTTTTCAAACTCTTCTAGTTGAGAAAAATCTTCTAAATCAATTATTTCGATTTTTTCGTAAATGAAGTCACTAAAATACTGCTTAGGTTCATTATTTTGAACAATAAACTTTAGCTTAAATGAATCATTATTCATAATAAAAAGATTGAAAGCTTTTTCAAGCGCTGTAAAGTTTGTATTTTTTTCAATCTTTAAGTATCCAACAATATTATTGATACTGCTATTTTGGTAAAACTGCTCTGTATACCAAATTGACTTTTGTGGATTTGTCAAATCATATAAAATTTTTTCCATATTTTCTACATCCTTGCAATATTAAAATATTCATTGACATTATATAATAAATACCACAAAAATCAATGAATATTTGAAAAAAAGTGAAAAATTAATCAAAATGTTACATAATACTGAATATTAAAATAAAATTTGGAAAAAATTTACTTAAATGTAAATTTGTAATAAATTAGAAAAATATTACATAAATGCATCGGAACACTAGAACTATGAGAATTTTATAACTATAGATATGATGAAAAAATTTTAATATATAGGTTTATTGGTAGCCTTTTAAAAACCGAAATATATACAAGGAGAACATAATTAGTATATTAAAGATACTTTAATTATGAACAAATAATAATGTATTATGAAAATCAAAAAACTAAAAAGAATGTTACATTAGTGTTAATATTATGTTTGCTTCTTATAATTTTATTGTTACTAACACTGAACTTTAAATTTGAAAGAATTGATATTCAGCCAAAAAGTAATTATACAACGAGAAATTTATCAATTGATGAAAACAAAGCTGATGATAATACTGAAAGAATATTAAATAATATTGAAGAAGCAACAGAAAGTATAGTTGGTATTTCAAAACTTAAACAAAATGGAACAAGTATATTTTTGAGTAATGCTGAAACAAGTTTGGGGCTAGGAAGTGGAGTAATTGTAACAGAAGATGGATATATAGTTACAAATCAACATGTTGCTGGAAATAAATATAGTAATTGCTATGTGACTTTGAAAAATGGTGAAAGTTATACGGGTAGTGTGGTATGGGCAGATAGTAATATTGATATTGCAATAGTGAAGATTACGAGTGCTAAATTAAAATATTTGCAATTTTCTGATTCAGATAACTTACATTTAGCAGAAGAAGTGTATGCAATAGGTAATCCGATAGGATTCGAATTTCAACAAAGTGTCACGAAGGGAATTATTAGTGGAATTAACAGAACAATAAAAATAGAAAATGAAACTGAAAATTTATATATGGAAGATTTAATTCAAACAGATGCAACAATAAATGAAGGAAATAGTGGAGGAGCACTGATATTAAGTGATGGAAGTTTAATAGGAATAAATTCTATAAAAATTACATCAGCAGAAGGAATGGGATTTGCTATACCAATAAATTTGGTAAGACCAATTATAGAAAAATTAGAAAGTACAGGTAAATTTGAAGAAGCATATTTAGGAATATATGGATATGATAAAGAAGTAATACCATATTTGAATTCTGGAATAAATTTAAGTAAAGGAATTTATGTTGCACAAGTACTATCTGATGGACCTTTGTATAAATCTGGGCTACAAGTTGGTGATATTATTATGAAGATTGATAATACTGAAATAAATAGAATGAATGATTTAAGAAAATATATTTATTCTAAATCTCCAGGAGAAGGAGTAAATTTGGAAGTACAAAGAAATGATAAAACATTTATGATATCTGTAAAATTGGGATATAAAGGTTAGAAGTCAATTTTTAAATAAATTGATGATTTATGCAATGAAATGATACGAAAATGTTAAATATGTTAAATTTCCATTGCTAAAAATTTTTATTTATGAGTATATAAAATAAGTGGAAAAAATAGTAAAATTACATTGTACACAAAATATGTACTTAAAATTATTTAATTGTGTACTATTATATAATATATAAAGAGATGGAGGATGTATTATGGAAAAATTAAAAATAACAGGTAATCAAAAAAGTAACGACACAGTTACAAGAACAATTAGAATGAGTGGAAAAAATTTTGACAAAATCAGTGAAATAGCAGAAAAGAATACAATTAGTTTTAATAGCGTTGTTAATCAAATCATTGAATATGGACTAAATAATTTAGAAGAATAGATTAGAAATTTCTAAACGATAATTTGATGTCAGAAACAGAGTTTTTATTTCATTTTTAATCAACCAGTTATTTAATTGGTTGATTTTTTCTAGTTGTTAAGTAAAAAGTTAAATGTAATGCTGTAAAGTAAATGCAATTTGTAAGAAAAAAGACTTTTTCTAGTGAATGAAAATCGTGTGCGAAATAAATTGACAGTAGTGCTGAAAGGTAGTATAATAAATGTTACAGTTTTTTTTTCACCAAACCTAAATCCATGAGGATAAAAGGGTTACAAGAGAAAAGGAGAATTTTATGCGGAACTTTGTATTGGTAGGACTGATGGTTGTTGTTTTAGCTATGTTGATGCTGGTTGGATGTGGTAAAACGGCTGAAAGTAGTTCAGTAGCAATTGCAAGCTCGACAACAACTCAATCGCAATACTATCAGATGGCAACAGGAACGGAGGTCGAACGGTTAAGAGAGATTACAGAAAGGCTGTTACCTTTGACTGAAGCTTTTAGTCAAACTACAACATGGGCATCTACAAAACATGGCTTAAGGATTGAAACATCAGATAAGAATAAACAAATCTTTTTTGAATCCTTTACAGCCGATAGTGTGAGTACATTAAAAGATGATGTTACTGTAAGAGAGGTAGAGCTAGATGGAAGACAAGGAGTGATGATTAGCTGGACTGAGGATGAACTAGAAATAGTTCTAATCTTGAGCCAAGAACCCAAGGAGACTGTTTTCATTACAGTCGCGTAAATATCCAAAAATAGAAAGATGCCAGAGTGGCGTACAGTACGCTACTGGCGTCTTTTTGTTTGGAAAATAAGTTAGAATAGATAAATTGTAAAAGTAATATTTATTTTCTAAAACTAATAAATTAGAATATTGTAGAATTTTGTATTTTGACCTTTACAAATTAACATAATTATGTTAAAATAATGAATACACTTTGATAGGAAATGGAGAAACTTTAAGCAAATTAACTATGGGCTATAAGTTATTCTTTTCCAGAGTGAATTTCATGAAGGAGGTCATTAAAAATGACCCAGATTGCAGAAAACGCACACAACACCATGATGAACAAGAAGTTTGAGGGTTTGTCTCGGACCAATTCGTTTGCCGGCCTGGTAGAAATCCGGGCAAATGCACTGGCAAGCGCACATTCCGAAAAGAATGTTGCTTATCGCGAAAATGTTGATGAGTTGGAACGCTTGCTTCTCCAGCATGATGTGAAGCTGTTCGGAGGTGCTAGCTGGCAGGTAGCGCTGGAGCGCCTGAACAACTTCGCGTTCGTTGATGGACTGGTGAAGTTCATCCATGAAAATGAGGGAAACCTCGATAAGGCCACGGCGTTTATGGATGATGTGGATGCTTTCGAGCTCCGCGACGAGGAAGGAGTTGGCACGGTTCTGTATATGCCTTTGAGAATCAGAGGCTGAATTCACAGTAAAAGTTTAAGCAATGGCTGAAACTTTTGGCTCGCTTGGGAAACCTAGCGAGCTTTTTCTATATGTAAGAAAATCTTTAAAAAATTCTTATAGTGTGATATATTAAATAAAAATTTGTAAAAGCAAATTTTAGATATAAATTAGTGAATATTTAATATACTTTTATAATATTCACAGAACTAGTGAGAATAAAATATGTATTATACTTATATGTTAAGATGTGAAGATAATTCAATTTACACAGGCATGACTAATAATTTAGAAAAAAGATTCAATGAGCATATTACTAAAAAGAATGGAGCTAAATATACTAAGTCTCATAATGTAATAAAAATTGAAGCTACATGGAAAAGTAATGAAAAGTTTTTAGCTTGTAAGTTAGAATATCAAATTAAACAATTATCTAAAAAGGAAAAAGAAAATTTAATAAATGGTGAAAAATTATCCACATATTTTAGTGGAAAAGTGGATTGCAGACGATATAGAAGAGTTAATTTAGTATAAAATAGAAGTTAAGAGAATTGATATAAACAAATTAAATAAAAATTCAGAAGAAATGAATAGGAAATATAAAAACAAGATTATCATAATTGAAAAACAAAATATGGTGTGCTATAATACGAACATACTTTGATTGCAAATAAAAAGCTATAGTAAGTCTTTTTAGTAATCTATTTGTTCACAAAGTATGAAAGTTAGGTAAGGTATTTATTTTGCAAATTAAATGAAGGAGTGAGCTTATGAGTGGAAGACAGAGCATAAAGGTTTATATGTCAGCTTGTCACAGTGAGGTTACAGGCTCAAAAATACCATTAACAATTGTATTTCCAAATAATAGGAAACAACGGATTTTGATTGATTGTGGGAGCTTTCAAGAAAAGGACTATCGGTATCTTAATTATTTTACTGATGTCAATCCAAAGAATGTTGATGCAATCTTAATAACGCACAATCATATTGACCATACAGGGCAACTTCCAACAATGGTAAAGGGAGGATTTAAATCATTCATTTATATGACTAAGATTACTAGACAACTATTACCAGCATTTCTGATGGATTCTGCAAGTAGACAGACTAAAAATATGAAAGAAATGATTGCAATGTATCCTGAGGAAGCATGGCGGTTTAAACCTTTGTACAATAAAGATGATGTTCGGGAAACTTTGAAACATTGTGTTGGAGTACGATATCAAGAAACTATGGAGATTTTACCTGGAATTGAAGTGACATTTTTTATCAATGGGCATATTCTTGGTGCTGCTATGATACTGATACAATGTCATTATCCAGGAGTTAGACCATTGAATTTATTATTTACAGGTGATTACAAACTTCAGAATCCTTTTTTTGAAGTGCCAGATTTACCAGAGTGGCTTAAAAAAATGAATCTGATTGTAATTCATGAAGCAACTTATGGTACTACAAAGGCAGAATGTTTAAAGGTTTGTTTTGTAAAAAATTTATTGGAGGCGTTTAAAAAACAACAAGATATTTTAATCGGAGCTTCAGCCCAAGGAAAAATGCAAGATGTCCTTTTGGATTTAAGAAAACTGCAAAATATGAATTTGATACCAGAAAATTATGATATTTGCATAGATGGAACATTAGGTATTTCTACTACTTATGCATATCAAGAAATTCTGGAAGAGTTTAATCCGAAAAAAACTGATTTTATTCCAGATGGAATTATTAAAGTTGATTGGAAACAGAGAAAAACGATTCTAAATTCTAATAGACGAAAAATTATTGTTACAACTTCAGGTATGCTTTCAAATGGACCAGCTCAAGTTTATGTGCCAATTTTCTTACAACATAAGAAGGCTTTGATTCATTTGACAGGATATGCTGCTGAAGATACATTGGCAAGAAAGCTAATTGATGCTAAACATGAGGAGGTTGTTGTAATTGATAATAAAGTGTATCAAAAGAGAGCAGAGATAAAATCTACAAGAGAGAAAACTGCACATACAACACTAGATGAAAGCTTAAAGTTTATTGGAAAATTTGAACATATTGCTTTTTTGGCGATAAATCATGGTAGAGAAGAAGTAAAGCTTGGCTTTAAGGATATTGTTGATGAACAGTGCTCGAATGTAGAGCAAACAGGTATACTAGATAGAGAAACGGTGTTTTGTATTACTCAATCTGGCAAGAGCAGTGAAAAGACAGACAGAATTGAGGTAATAGAGAAAAAGAAGAAAGCAGGGTGTGTAAAAAAACAAAATAAGTCCTAATGATAAAATTTTCAGAAACTAAAGTTCAAATAGCAAAATTGTTCTGCAAGTGGTGCTGACCATTAGCAGAACAATTTTTTTTGATATTATCATAATGTCCACTTTTGTTCTATTAGACATACTAGCTTTAAACATATTTTAAAAAAGTAAATATTTAAATTGTATATATATTTTTTTTATGATATAAATATATAATATAGTATGATATAAAATTCGGGGTAAAAATGAAAAAAGAAGACATTTTGAAGAAATATAGGATAACTGAAGGTACTTTAAATAACTGGAAAAAATTAAAATATATCGAGCAAACAGATGACATTGATTCGAAAATTGTTGATAAAATTTTAAAAGATAAAAATGGAAATAGAAGAAATAAAAAAAATTCATTAGAAAAAATTATTCCAGTATCATATGTTAATGATATAAAAATTATTGATACAATAAAACAAATTTTGCAAATTCAAAGTGATTATAAAATTTCACTAAATAAGGTATTACATGAAGTAATATTAAGAATATTAAATAAAAGTAATTTAAAAATACCTAAGCAATTAAGTAAAATACTCGGCACAAGAACAAAGAAAAGTGAGATTATTTATTTTTTTGATAATTTAAATATAGATTTTGCAGATGATAATGACTTTTTAGGATGCTTATATATGTCTTTATTATCTGTTGGAAAAAAAGATGTGAATGGAATTTTTTATACACCATATAGTGTAGTTAATCAAATTATTGAAAAAATAGATTTTCAAGAAAATTCTAAAGTATTGGACCCAGGGTGTGGCAGTGGTAATTTTTTACTTCAAGCCTATAAAGCAATGAAAAGTGCCAATATTCCACCAGAAAAGATAATTTCTAATTTATATGGCTATGATATTGATGAAATTGCAGTTCTTTTGGCAAAAATAAATATTTATATATTAGATAAAGAAGTGGAATTTGATAAAATTAACATATATAAAATGGATTTTTTGATAGATAAAATTAGCCAAAATTTTGATATTGTGATTGGAAATCCACCATGGGGGAAAAAATACACTAATGAAGAAAAACAAGCCCTAAAAGAAAAATATAATTCAGTATTTTGTAAAATGGATTCATATGCGCAATTCATTTTTTGTTCATTTAATATTTTAAATGAACATGGAAATTTATGCTTTGTTTTACCAAGTAGTATATTAAATATTGAAACTCATGAAGAAATAAGGAAAGTAATATTACAGTATGATATTGAGTCTATAGATAGAATTGGAAGAAAATTTGAAGAAATAGTTACAGATGTAATTATAATTAAAATAAAAAAAGAATCAAATGAAAATCATAAATGTAGATATGACAATGCGATTGTAAATCAAAATGAATTTAAAAATAACCCATATTATAATTTTTTAATGATAGATAATATATCAATGAATATTATAAAGAAATTAAAAAATTATCAATGTTATAAGCTAGAAGAAGATGTTGAGTTTGCATTGGGAATTGTAACTGGAAATAATAATAAATATATTACTGAAAAAAAGACAAAAGAAAATGAACCAATTATTAGTGGAAAAGAAATTGATAAGTATAGTATGAACTATGCAAAAATAAATAAATTTATAACTTTTAATAGACAAGAATTGCAACAAGTAGCAAAAGAAGAACTTTATCGTTCAAAAAATAAAATAATATATAAATTTATTGGAAAAAAATTATGTTTTGCAATTGAAAATCGTGGAGTTCTAACATTGAATAGTGCAAATTTGTTGATTTTAGGAGAAAGATATAATATTTATTATATTTCAGCAATATTAAATTCAAGGATTACACAATTGTATTTTGAAGATACTTATAATACTCATAAGGTATTAAAAAATCATATTCAATCATTTTTAATGCCAAACTTTAGAGAAAATGTTGTGAACGAGATTGCTAAAATAGTAAAAGAAGTCGGTGCACAAGATAGATATTGTGAAAAAATTGAAGATATTATATATAGAGAATTAAATTTAAGTGAAAAAGAAATTGAGTATATAAAAAATCGCTTTTAGGCGATTTTTTTATACTCAGAAAGTACTTCGTTCATGCTTATTTTGATTGTCCGCTCTAAAATTTCATATAATTCTTCATAAGTTAGCCATTTTTCTAAATAGTTGTTTAAATGGGTATTTAAGGTTTTATTGTTAATATGAAACTGGCCTTCACCAACATTACCACGGTGCTGATGGTCAGAATACATAATTTCACTATTATTTATAATATCAGAAGAGTTAATTTTACATATCATAATTTTATCCTCAAAAAAACATCCATAATATAGAATTTGAAATTCATGAACTTTTACTTGTTGAATATTGCAATCAAATTTGCTATGTTGAGCATTTTCAAATGTTAACATTCTTTTCTCTAAATTTGAATTTATAATTTGTGAAATTGCATTTTCTTGTATGATTGTATCTGTACATTTTTTTAATACAGTAGAAAATTTTACTTCTATTTTTTCATTATTGTTTGTTCTTAAATCGTAAGCTAATGAATCAGAATCATTTAAATTGTATAAGGTTTTAATCATCAATTCTGCGATTTTTCCAAATCTACGTGTGTTTAATGAAAATATTCCATCTCTAAATTCTTTTATTTTATTATTCATATTTATCCTTTCAATATAACATTTTTTAGATTGTATTTTATACTACAATAATTCTATCATAGCATTAGTTGATTTAAAAGATGTTAAAGTAAAATATATGTTATTTTTTATAGAAGGAAAGAGCATTAGTTTTTGTGAAAGTTTGTGAAAAGAGCGAGAAATGGAAAGCTTTATATATCAACGATTAAGAAAAATTGCAAAAAATAAGAGAGTTTAAAAACTCTCTAAATATGGTCGAGGTGACCTTGGTTTATTCTTGAAATTTGTTTATTTTGTAGTGTTGCAGGTATTTTGTAATGTAGTTTGAATGCAGTTGGA
>CAKPCF010000002.1 GCA_934141445.1 uncultured Clostridia bacterium
TTTAATGAGTTTATTAAACACGAATTTTGATGGAAGAATTTTTTATAAAATTTTTCCCGAAAAAAATTGACACTATCGAAAGTTTACATAAATTTGACAAAAACTTATAAAAATGTTAAAATATATCCGTTATAAAACTTTGAAAGGGGCTTACCAAAATGAAAAGACGGAAGCAGACCAAAAGCGTAAAACATGTTCAGAAAAGTTTTTGTGAATTAGAAAGGAATGGTTGGAAGAGAGAAGTTGAATTTGATTTAATGAAGCAACATGCACCAAACCAAATGAATAAGGCGATGAAACAGCTTGATGCGATTTATTATTATCCTTTACCGATGGGTGAGTATCGTATCAATTTGAAGAGGTTTAAGTATGACTTTGGAGAAATTATGTACATTGGAATGTATAGAATAATTGATGCATTCCATGATGAAAAAGGCCAAGTTATAACGACAAAGGAAAAGAAGTGGATGCTGAGTACTTTCTTTAATGGAGAATATGATGCGATAGAGATGTATCCCGCTTCAAGCAAACTTGTTAACGAAATGAATATATATCATTTGTGGTGTATAAAAAAATCAGATAAGATATTACCATTTTCTTTGGAGCCAACAGTGGTGGAAAAGGAGTCAACTCCAAGTGGTGTTTTCATTCACCATATGTTACCTGGCTTTTTTGATTGGAAGGACAAGTATACTTTTAAATGCATGGCGTATGGTTTTGAGGCAAATGCATTGGAGGTGATTAGACCGGAGGATGAAAAATCGCATTTTGTGCTTCTTCCTGAAAATTCAGAACTCGTGGAAACATTTAACATCATAGGAAAATTAATTTTTTAAGCTCGAATAAAAGTCGATTGACTTTGATATTTGCAATGCACAGCAGTCAGCTGTATGGTGCAGAGCAAACCAAGAATGGAGGACTCAAGGAAGAGTGCTCCATTTTTGGTTTTATAAAATAAATATTAAATAGATACTTGTATATAGGCTTGCGAGTATTGCTTGCAAAATTTTTCCAATCAGGTATGGTTTGATTGATAATTTCTTTTGTGAAATAATACTAAACACTTGAAGTAAAACAGATATTCCACCAAAACCAAGTAAAAAAGCAGACATAATAATTTTAAAATTCTCATTGTTAAAATTCAAAATTGATAAAGCCTTTAGTCCATTTGTAAGTTCTAAAATTCCTGAAAAAATACTTTCAAAAAATCCAGTAGGCAAGTTTAATAATGTATCAAATTGTATTAAATAGTTGAATATATTTGCACTTTTTAATATAGAAAGTACAACTGAAAATAAAACTATAAAACCACCAACTAAAAGTATGGAATTTATTGAAGAAATAATACTACTTCCAATAGTTTCGCCAAGGTTTCTAAAAGTAATGTTTTGTGTATTGAAGTTATATTTAATAGCAGAAGTTAAGATGTTTTTATTTTTTTTATTTAATGTATTTGGACTCCAATATTTGTATATTATTCCAACTGAAATAGATGCTAAAATATGAGTTACTAATAATAAAATTCCAATTGATTTATTCAAAAAAAGTGAAATACCAACTGTTCCAACAATAAATAATGGTCCTGAATTGTTACAAAAAGCAGTTAAACGTTCAGCTTCTTCTTTAGTAATGGCATTATTATCTAATAATTCACATACTATTTTTGCTCCAACAGGATATCCACTAATAATACCAATTAGCAATGCAATAGCACTTTCACCAGGTAGATTGAATAATGGTCGCATAAGTTTACCAAGATATTTTCCACACATTGATATTATATTTGTTTTACACAATAAATTACTTGCAATAAAAAATGGCAAAAGAGATGGAATAACAGCTTCAGACCATAACAATAAACCATTTTTTGCAGCTTGTATATTGTTTTGAGAAAATGCTAGCAAACTTATTATAAATATAGAAAAAACTATTGCAAAAAAATATTTTTTTAAAGAAAAAATTACCAATTTAAATTTCAATTTAATCACCTATAAGACTGTATGCTAATTTTGAAAATATATGTTACATTTAAAAAGTATAAAATATATAAACTTTATTCTCTAAACATTGAAATTTCTAAATAAAAGTTATATAATATATAATCGTTGTAAGACGACTATTTGAAAAGGGAGAGTATATAATGAATTCACTAGTAAAAGTTGTTCCAAATGTAAAAAAGTTTAACGATTACTTGTTTGAAGTTAAAAAAGGTACAAAGCCAATGATGTTATCTGGTTTAACAGATGTTGGAAAAATTCATTTGGCTTATGCAACTAAATTTTATTCTGAAAAACCAATTTGTATCGTTACATATAATGAATTGCAAGCTAAAAAAATAGTTAGTGATTTAGCTTTTTTCGGAGAGACTGTAAGATTTTTTCCTAAAAGAGAAGTAATAAGCTTTGATTATCTAGCAGAAAGTAAAGATACATTATTTCAAAGAATTTCAGTATTAAACAATATAGTAAAAGGAAAAAGTAAAATAATAGTAACAACAGTTGAAGCTGCTATGCAAAAAATGATTACTAAAGATAGCCTATATAAAAATGTAATGCATTTGAAAGTCGGCGATTTTTTAAGCTTAGATAAATTAAAAGAAAAGCTAGTGTTACTAGGATATGAAAGATATGATTTAATTGAAGGAAAAGGACAATTTAGCATTAGAGGTGGAATTGTAGATATTGCAACTTCTAAAAATCATGGTGTAAGAATTGAACTTTGGGGAGATGAAATAGATTCTATTAGAAAATTTAGCATTGCAAGTCAAAGAACAACAGAAATGCTAAAAGATGTAGAAATTTATCCTTCTTATGAATTTTTATTGGAAACAGATGTAGATACTATTTGTAATAGAATAGCAGAAAAAACTTATATTAAATCAATTAAAGAAAAAGTTGATGAAGATATATCTCAAATAAAAAATGGTGAATTCTTAAATAAAATTGATAAATATTTTGATTGTTTTTATGAAAAATCAGCAACTTTATTAGACTACTTAGATGATAATTATATAGTTTTTATTGATGAAATCGAAAAAATAAAAGCAAGAGCAGAAAATATTTCAAAAGATAATGAACATTTAATTCAAGATTTAGTTAGTAAAAATAAATTAGTTCCAAATAATTTAATAGAAAATGAAGATTATATAAGATTTAGTGAAAAATTAGAAAATAAACAAACAATATACTTAGAAAAACAAGATATTGGTTTTGTTGATAAACAAAGTATGCATGCAAAAA
This sequence comes from uncultured Clostridia bacterium, assembly GCA_934141445.1. Classification (GTDB taxonomy): domain Bacteria; phylum Bacillota; class Clostridia; order TANB77; family CAG-508; genus Scatovivens. Next base: position 3,240 of record CAKPCF010000002.1, read on the forward strand.
GAAACGGATATAGCTTTAGCTATAGGGAGGTTAACTTTTTTCGTAGTTCAATGGATTTACTGTTTCAGGAATTACAGGAAGCAAAGAAAAGAGGAAAAGCAACAGTAATCCTTGGTGGAAACACCGATGGCAGTCGAAAAATATCTAATTTATTATTAGAAAAACAAATAGTTAACGACTTTAAAGAAATACTAGAAGAGGATGAACTTGAACCAGGTAGTATAACAGTTACAACAGGTGCATTATCAACAGGTTTTGAATGTTATGATATGAATTTACTTGTAATTTCTTTAGCTGAAATTTTTGAATTAAAACCAAAAAGAATTAAGCCTTCATCTGTATTTAAAGAATCACAAAAAGTAGTATTTGAGGATTTAAAAGAAGGCGATTATATAGTTCATAAAGTAAATGGTATTGGTCAATATCTTGGAGTAATGACAATAAAAGCAGATAATGTAACTAAAGACTATATAAAATTAAGATACAAAGATGATGATATTTTATATGTTCCAACAGATGCTTTAGATAACATTAGAAAATATATTGGCGCTGAAAAATCAGGACCAAAACTTAATAGATTAGGATCTAAAGAATGGGAAAAAACTAAAGCAAAAGTAAAAAATAATTTAAGAGCTGTTGCAGAAGAATTGATACAATTATATGCTAAAAGACAAAAGATGCAAGGTTATGCTTTTTCAAAAGATACAACATGGCAAAGAGAATTTGAAGATAATTTCCCATATTCTGAAACAGAAGATCAGCTTCGTTGTATAGCTGAAATAAAAAAAGATATGGAAAAACCTAGACCAATGGATAGATTACTTTGTGGTGATGTTGGATATGGAAAAACAGAAGTTGCAATAAGAGCAGCATTTAAGGCTGTAATGGACCAAAAACAAGTTGTTTATTTAGCCCCAACAACTATTCTTGCACAGCAACAATATGAAGAATTTAAAGAGAGAATGCAAGAATATCCAATAAGAGTAGACATTTTAAATCGTTTTAAAACACCAAAAGAGCAAAAAGAAACTGTAAAAAAATTAGAATTAGGTGAAATAGATATATTAGTTGGTACTCATAGAGTTTTAAGTAAAGATGTTAAATTTAAAAATTTAGGATTGTTAATTATAGATGAGGAGCATCGTTTTGGTGTAAAAGCAAAAGAACAAATAAAAGAATATAAAAATAGTGTTGATGTTCTAACAATGACAGCTACTCCTATTCCAAGAACATTACATATGTCTATAGTGGGAATGAGAGATATGTCTGTTATATACGAGCCACCTCAAAATAGAAAACCAGTTCAAACTTATGTACTTGAATATGACCCAGAAGTTATAAAAGAAGCAATTACAAGAGAACTAGAAAGAGATGGTCAGGTATTTTACTTATTCAACAATGTTGAAAATATATTAAAAAAAGCAGATGAAATAAGAAACCTTGTTCCAGAAGCAAAAGTGGATTTAGCACATGGAAAGATGACTGGAACGGAACTTGAAAACATTATGCAAGACTTTGTTGATAAAAAAACTAATGTCCTAGTATGTACAACTATTCTTGAATCTGGTATAGATATTCCAAATGCTAACACAATTATTGTTGAAAATGCTGATAGACTTGGACTTGCACAATTATATCAAATAAGAGGTAGAGTTGGACGTTCTGATAAACAAGCTTATGCGTATATAACTTATAAAAGAGATAAAATGTTAACAGAAGTCGCAGATAAAAGATTGAAAGCTATAAAAGAGTTTACAGAATTTGGTTCTGGATTTAAAATTGCCATGAGAGACTTGGAAATTAGAGGTGCAGGAAGTTTAATGGGCGAAGTTCAACATGGACATATGGAGCAGGTTGGATATGATATGTACTGTAAATTATTAGATGAAGTTGTAAAGGAAATTCGTGGAGAAGCAGTTGTAGAAGAAGTAGATGTTCAAATAGAACTTGATGTTTCAAGCTATATTCCAGATGAATTTATAGAAAACTCAAGTTTGAAAATTGAAATTTATCAAACTATAGCACTATGTAAAAATGAAGAAGATATTTTAAATGTTACAGATGAAATAATTGATAGATTTGGAAAGATGCCAAAAGAAATTGAAAATTTATTGGATATTGCTAGAATTAAAATTCTTTGTAGAGAAAAAAGTATTCTAAAAGTTTCACAAAGAGATATGAACATATTATTCTTTTTTGAACAAGATAAATTCAATATTGATATAGTTGATAAATTGATGAAGACATTTAGAAATAGAATAAAATTCTCGCCAGCACAAATGCCATATATTACTTTTAAATTACAAGATAAAAATGATACATTAGAAGAATGTAAAGATTTTCTAAAGAAACTTTAAATAGAGATGAGAGCTGAATTAAGATTTAGCTCTCATTTTATATAGCAGGAAAGTAATATATACTACATATTATAAAAAAAGAAAACCACACCCTTAAAAAACTTGTTTTCGTAGGGTGTGGTAAGGATATCACCTTCTTTTAGTCTTTTCGAAGAGGTCTGTCGACCCGCCGGCATCAGGCTGCAAAGTCAAGGTTACTAAGCTGAAGTGTAATGCTGTATGCTCCGGCAGGCTCACTGCAATTCGTCTGAACAGCAGGGAGACGACCGGGGATGGTGTGCTTGATGTGTGCAATCTTGAACAGCTCTTCAAGCTGGTCGTAATTCAGCATACCGTGGTAAACCAGGTACAAGCTGCACTTGCCTTGGATATCAGGCTTCAGCTCGCTCCGAATAACAGTATACCCGAAGGTATCGTCAATTTTGTGAATAATCGCGGCCATAACATCAACGTAAGTCATCATATTTTTTCTCCTTTTTTGTGTGTAAAAAATTACCTGCGTAATTCTTATTATATCACACATATTATGTAAAATCAAGCTTTTTTACTTTTTTGTAAATAAGAAGAAATATTTGTAAAAATAAAATTGAATTTAAATATAAAAAGTAATAAGTGGATATAATAAATTATTGATAAATACTTTACAATTATTTAAGACATGTTATAATGAAAAAGTAATTTATTAGAGAGGTGTCAAATGCTAATAACAAGTAAAGATAATGAATTTATAAAACATTTGAAAAAATTAAAAGATAAAAAATATAGAGAAGAATATGGAGAATTTATTGTTGAAGGTATCAAAATGATACAAGAGGCAATAGAAGAAAAAGCTACAATAAAGAATATTATTGTATGTGATGATTGTAAAAATCAAGAATATTTTTCAAAAGAATTTTTATATGAAATAGCAAAATATAATTGTGTATATGTTACTGAAAAAATATTTTTACAGATTACTGATGTTACAAATCCACAAGGAATTTTAGCTGTAATTGATAAGAAAAAAATAAATTCTGATATAAATTATGATAGTGATTTATTTTTGATATTGGATAATATACAAGATCCAGGAAATATGGGAACAATTTTAAGAACAGCTGATAGTATAAATTTAAAACAAATAATTGTAGCAAAAGGTACAGCTGATGTATATAATCCTAAAGTTGTTAGATCAACAATGGGAGCAATTTTCAGAGTGAAAGTAATAGAAAGTGAAGATTTGACTAAAGTAGTTAAAGAAATGAAGAAAAGAAAAATTAAAGTGTATGCTACTGATTTAGCTACTAATTCTAGTATATATGATGTTGACTATAAAAAATCTGCTATAATTATAGGAAATGAAGCTAATGGGGTATCAAAACAATTACTAGATTTAGCAGATAAAAAAATAAAAATACCAATGATTGGTAAAACAGAAAGCTTGAATGCTGCTGTTGCAACAGGAATAATTTTATATGAGGCAATAAGAGAAAAATAATTTTTTTAGAAAAGAGAAAAAAGTTATGGAAAAAACAGATGATATAACAGAAGAAGATTATAAAGAGTTTTATGAATGGATATTTGATAGAGAAATTGAGCTAGATAAAGAACTAGATGTAATATTGTGCGATACACAAGAAAAACCTTATATTTATTATCCAACAAATTTTAAGCCTTTTATTCAATCTAAACCAATGCAAAGATTAAAGCAAGTTAGTCATTTGGGAAGTGTAATAAAGCAAAATGAAAATTCTTATCATACAAGATATACACATTGTCTTGGAACGTATAATAATGCAACTATTTTCTATATATTGCAATATAGAAAACTACCTTGGAGAAAAAGAATTGAAGAAGAGGGCAGAAAAATAGAGGTATTAGCTGATATTGTAGAAAGTTTAAGACATGATGATGGACATAATATTTTATCACATGGATTGGAAAAGATTATCGGAAAAGAATATGGTGCGCATGAAATTTTAGGAGCAAGATTCAAAAGTGAGTTTGAAGAAACTAAGCAAGCAATAGATTTTATACACCCAGATTTAGCAAAAAATATGAGTTTGGTTTCTAGTCCAGAATATCCACTAATCACTTTAAGAGAAGGAAATGTTGATTTTGATAGATTGGATTTTATTTGTAGAGATTCTATGTATTTAGGAATTGAGCCACAACGAGATTTGGCTGATAGACTTATTAGAAGTTGCTCAATTCAAACTGTTGTAGAAGATGGCGTGAAAAAAGAAATAGTAGTATATGAATATGAAGCATTAAAAGATGTAGAAGCTTTTTTAGCTTTAAGAGCTAAAAATTATGAAGAATTTTATTATTCTCCAGAAGTTATTGCTATGGATAAAGAGCAAGAAGCTTTTTGTAGAGAATTATTAACTATAGATGATAACAATGGTGCAGAATTGAAAGCATATTTACATGATTGTATAAATAATGGTGCAAGAAATTTGAATTTAAGTGAATTTTTACAATGGAATGATATAAGATATTTTAATGAATTATTTGATATAGCTACTGGAACACAGAATGAAAGTTTAAGAGAATTAGCATTAGACTGTGTACCTACTTTATATGGTTTGTACAGTTTAGGAATTGAAATGATTGATGTGAAGAATAGAACTACTGAACTTACTAATCTGGAAAGATTGTTTATAAGTAATGTTAAAAAAATTTCAAATCCACAAAGTAGTTTATATCGTGTTTTTCAAAATAGAAATGCCAGTGGAAGAAAGATATTAAGTTTTAAATCAGAAAATGGATTATCAGATTTAGAAAAACAGCTTTCAAGCATAGGAGTAGCAGTAGATGGTTCTAATGGTATATTTGAATTAAAACCCAAAATAAAAGTATATAATCCAATGGAAGCAATATATGTAAGAGGCGAAGATGGAACAATATATACATTAGATAAACATCCAAATAGAACTTTAGATTTATCATCAAAATATACTTATGGAATAGTTGCTATACCAGCTTTAATGAAACTTGACGGGCTAGATGAAGGAACAATTGAGACGGTTAAAGGTATTTTTGAAAGTCTTGAACCAGAACATAAAATAAAATGTATGTCAAAACCTTTTAAAACATATTCTTATGATAATTTGGATATAACAAAATAATAATAAAAGAACATTAGTTAAATAAAAGCTAATGTTCTTTTTACTATTTTAATCTTGATTTAATATTTTTTCTGGCTCAACTAATAAATTAAATATTTCAGGATAAATTGCAGAAGCACTTTTATTCCAATTATTTACAATTTTTTTAGCTTGTTCACGAGAACCTGCATTTAATTCAAGATGAAATATTGTACTGTTGTTTTCAATTATTTTACAAGTTACAGAGAAGTCTGTTTCTGTAATTGGTGTATATTCTGCTGATATTGAGTATTTATCTTTTATTAAGTCAAAACTTTCTTTGAATGTACTATCTACTTTTAACTTTAAAATACCAGGTAAAATGTCTAATGTTAAATCTAAAGCTTCTTTACCTTCTGTAGTTAGTTCATATATATCATCATTTTCTTTTACATATTTATTTAAGTAATTATCTTCCAACAAATCCAATAGGAATTGTTCAAAATAAAAGTAATTCATATCGAGAATGGAAATAACTAATTCTAATAATTCATTATGTGAAATTGATTTTCCGACTTTACTCATTATATATAAAATTAAAACTTTATTTTCTGCAAGTGTTTGGTCATCTGAATTTAGTTTCAATGTTGCCTCCTATAAGTGGATATATTTAGTATAAAATCCATTTTTTATACAATTATATCACGCATTTAAAAAAATTCAACTGAAATTTAGTGAAATATTGTAATGTTTTATAGAGTGTGCTAAAATTATAAAGAGTTTGTTCGCAGACTTATTGTCCGAAGCCATTTTTACAGTTAAGAAAGGTTGTATGGAAATGAAACAGAAGAAAATTTTATGGATTTCAGACTATGGCATGATGCAAAAAGAAATAAATGGTTTGAAACAATTCTTTGGAATGGAAGTTGAGATTGAGCGGTTAGCAATTAAAGACTCTAGAAATATTGATGATGTTTTGAGTAAAGCAGAAGATTGTGATGCTTTTGCTTTTGGGAGTGGGATGCTAAAAGCGGTTGCTAAAGGTTTGTTTTTGGAGGATACAAAGAAAAGACCGATTTTCCATTCTAAAGTGAGAGAAGCTTTAGTAGTTACACCTACCATGAATTTAAAGGCAGAGGTTAGATTAGAACGAGAATTTAAGTGTTGGAAAATTATTGTTGATGCAAACTTGAAAGAAGAAAATTTATTCTGAATTGAGAGCAAAAGGGGGTGAGAACCTACAGTGTAGGCTTGCCCTCTTTTGCAATAATAATAATGTCCACTTTTATTCTAATATTTTGTCAATTTATGTTATTTAAAAATACATTAGTATAGTTGAAAAATGAAAATGAGATTGATATAATTGCACTAGTAAAAATAGTTTAGGAGGAAGGTAATGGATAATAAATTAGAGTGGAATTTAAAAGAAATTTATAAAAATGATGAAGAATTTGAGAATGATGTAAAAGCATTACAAGAAAAAGCTAATGAGATTGTTGCGTTAAAGGGAACTTTAGGAGAAAGTTCAGCAACAATTTTAAACTGTTATAAAAAATTAGCTGAAGCACTTGAATTAGAGGAGAAATTGTATGCTTTTGCAATGCTTAAATATCATAAAGATATGAGCAATGTTGATAGTATAAAATTATATAAAAGAATTGAAAAAATAACTACAGATTTTTCAGAAGCAATTAGTTTTGTTTCACCAGAAATTAGTAAAATTGATGATGAAAGATTAAGAGGTTTTTTAGCAGAAAATGAAGAATTAAGGATAGATTTTAATAAATCAATAGAAGATATTATAAAAGAAAAGAAACATATTTTATCAGAAGAAGTAGAGAAAGTTTTAGCTAAATATTCTGAAGTTTTTGGCTCACCAGAAAATGCTTATGATACTTTTGTAGATACAGAATTAGATTTTCCAGATGTCATAGCTGAAAATGGAGAAAAATTAAAAGTTACTCATGGTACTTTTTCAACATATTTAATGAGCAAAGACAGAAATATTAGAAAACAGGCTTTTGAATCAATGTACTCATTATATAAAAGACATGAAAATATGATAACAGAGTTATATTTGGCAAGAGTTAAACAACGTACCATTTCAGCTAATTTAAGAAATTATAGTTCTTCATTAGATATGGCAACAAATAATGATGATTCAAATGTTAAAGTATATGAAACTTTATTGAAAGAAATAAACAAAAATTTAGACTTGAACAGAGAGCATATTAAACTAAAAAAAGAGTTACTTAATGAAGAAGAATTTCATTTATATGATGTATATGTAAACACTTTAGATGTTGAAGAAAAGGACATTCCTTATGAAAAAGGAAAAGAAATTGTTTTAAAAGCTTTAGCACCAATGGGAGAAAAATATATAAATATGCTAAGAACTGCTTTTGATAATAATTGGTTAGATGTATATGAAACACCAAATAAGAGAAGTGGTGCATATAGTATGGGAATTCATACAGTTCACCCTTATGTTTTGCTAAATTATCATAATTCTTCAAGAGATGTTTCTACAATTGCACATGAACTTGGACATTCAATGCACAGTTATTATGCAAGTCACAGTCAAAATGTAATAAATGCAAATTATACAATAATGGTTGCAGAAGTAGCATCAACTGTAAATGAAATTTTACTTGCCAATTATTTAATAAATCAAGAACAAGATAAAATAAGAAAGGCTGCTTTAATAAATGAACAGTTAGATACCATAAGAGCTACGTTATATAGACAAGCTATGTTTGCAGAATTTGAAAAAGAAGTTCATTCAGCAGTAGAAAGAGGTGAGAGTTTAACTTCAGAAAACTTAGATAACATTTATTATGAACTTGTAAAGAAATATTTTGGAAATGCTGTAATTGCAGATGAAGAAATAAAATATGAATGGGCTAGAATCCCACATTTTTATAGTTGTTTCTATGTTTATAAATATGCAACAGGAATTACATCAGCAATAGTTATTGCAAGTAATATTTTAGCAAATAAACCAGGATATGTAGAAAGATATATAAAAATGCTTAGCAAAGGTGGAAGCATTGGTTCTTTAGATTTACTTAGAATGGTTGATGTAGATTTAGAAAAAGAAGAAACTTATGAAATAGCATTTGATTATTTTAGAAAAAACTTAGAAGAGTTAAAAAAATTAGTCAAATAATTTATAAAGAATTCACATAAAAAACATAATGTTGTTATAAAATTTCAAAAAATAAATATTTTATTGAAATGGAGCAAAATATGAGTGATTTAACAGTATTGGTTGTAGATGATGAATCAAGAATGAGAAAACTAATAAAAGATTTTTTAAAGCAAAAGAAATTTAATATATTAGAAGCAGAAGATGGAGAAGTTGCTTTAAAAGTTTATAACGAAAATAAAGAAAAAATAAATTTAATTTTATTAGATGTTATGATGCCAAAACTAGATGGTTGGTCTGTTTTAAGACAAATTAGGCAGGAAAATAAAGAAATTCCAATTATAATGTTAACTGCAAGAGCAGAAGAACAAGATGAATTATTTGGATTTGAACTAGGTGTTGATGAATATATTTCCAAACCATTTAGTCCTAAAATTTTAGTTGCTAGAGTAGAGGCTATTTTGAAACGTACAACTAAAGAAGAAAAAAAATTAAAAGATTATGATGGTATTGTTATAGACAATGAAGGTAGAACTGTTACTGTTGATGGAAAGCCAGTAGAATTAAGCTTTAGAGAATATGAACTTTTAAAATATTTAATAGATAATGAAAATATTGCTTTATCAAGAGATAAAATTTTAAATACAGTTTGGAACTATGATTACTATGGCGATTCTAGAACAATTGATAGTCATATTAAAAAAATTAGACATAAATTGGGGAAAAAGGGAAAACATATTCAAACAATTAGAGGAATTGGTTACAAATTTGAAATTAAATAAAGTTTAAGAGGAATAATATGAATAGAATTTTTAAATCAGTACGTGCTAAGTTATTTCTTACAGTATGTATAATAATGCTTATGACAATTTTATTTTTAATAGTGGTAAATAGCGCTATGCTTGAAACTTTTTACTATTATAATAAAAAAGAAAGTTCATTAAGTTTGTTTGAATATATAAAAGAAAATGAAAGTAAATCAACAGAAGAAAGTTTTAAAAATGAACTTGAAAAAATTGCTGTAAATAATAATTTTGATATAGAAATAATAAATTCTTCAAATGAAATTTTATACACAACAGATGGAAATTTTGTTGAAAACTTTGGTAGTATTCAAGAAATAAAGTATCCAGTCAAATATAGTGTATTTAATCGTTCAGAAATAATGTATTCAAAAGACGGCGTGACAATTAGAAGATTACAGGATAATGTAAATGGAATAAATTTTATTTTATTAGAAGGTAAACTTGAAAATGGAACTAGAGTTTATATTAGAATGCCAATTAATACAATAAAAGAGAGTACTAATATATCTAATAAATCATTGTGGGTAATAGCAGTTGTATCAGTTACTGTTAGTGGACTAATTATAATGTTTACAACTGAAAAATTTACTAAACCAATAGAAGAATTAAACGATATAGCAAATAGAATGACAAAACTGGATTTCAGCAGAAAATATAGAATACAAGATAATGATGATGAGATAAATGAACTTGGTAGAAGTATAAATAAGCTTTCAGATACTTTAGAAGATACAATATCAAAATTAAAGAAAAATAATATGGAACTTGAAAAAGATATTGAAACTAAATCAAAAATTGATGAAATGAGAAAACAATTTATATCAGATGTATCACATGAATTGAAAACTCCAATTGCCTTAATTCAAGGATATGCAGAAGGTTTAGTTGAGAATGTAAATACTGATGAGGAAAGCAAAAACTTTTATGCAGAAGTAATTTTAGATGAAGCAAATAAAATGGACACAATGGTAAAAAGACTTTTAGAATTGATGAAACTTGAATATGAAGATAGAGAATTTAACAACAAAAATTTCGATATAAATGAACTAATAAAAGAAGTAATAAGAACATCAGATGTTGTTTTAAAAGAGAATAACATTGAAGTGGATTTTAAAGTCCAAGAACCAATTATTGTATATGCAGATGACTTTTATATTGAACAAGTTGTTAATAATTACTTTACAAATGCTATAAAAAATGTAGAAACTGTAAAAAATAAAAAGAAAATTAAAATTACAATAAAACAGGCAAAAGATGAAAAGAAATATAGAATTTCTGTTTTTAATACAGGAAAAAATATTGATGAAGAGAACATTCCAAGAATATGGAATAGATTCTACAAAGTAGATGAATCAAGGGAAAGATCAAAAGGTGGTCATGGAATAGGGCTTTCTCTAGTAAAAGCTATTATGAATAAATATAATAATAGTTATGGTGTAAAAAATAAACAAGATGGTGTAGAGTTCTATTTTGAAATCGAAAAAGAAAGAAAATAATCAAAAAAGTGCGTTTTATGAAAGAAACGCACTTTTTATGTCGAAAAATGAAGATGAGTTATATAAGATTTTTATAAAAAACTGTTTACAAAGCAAAAGAAAAGTATTACTATAATGATAGTTTATTCATAATTGCAATTAAGATAAATCAAATAAAAATTCTAGTTTGTTTCAAACAATTTTCAAAAATTAAAATTTAATATAGGAGATGGTTAAATTAAAGAATAAAAGTTTTATTGCTATTTTTACTTTTATTATGATTATTTGTACAGTTTATTTTTATTCAAAGAATTTTAGTCCAAAAAGTTTTAGTTATGAAAATCAAGAATATTCAAATAATATTATTGCTAAAAAAATAAATTCAAAAACAAATACATCTAATGTAAATACCCAAGAAAATATATGTGAGGAATGGTATTTGGAAATACCAAAAATAAATTTATTTGCTAAAATAGCAGAGGGTACAGAAGAAAAAATCCTAAATGAATATATAGGACATTTTAAAGAAACTACTTTTATAAACGGAAATGTAGGACTTGCAGCACATAATAGAGGATATAAAGTAAATTATTTTTCAAGATTAAAAGAGTTGGAAATAGGAGATACAATAAATTACTGTTATAATAATGAAATAAGAACCTATAAAGTAATTTTAAAAGAAATAATTGATGAAACAAACTGGAGTTTTTTAGAAAATACGAAAGAAAATAAATTAACTCTCATTACTTGTGTAGAGGATATGCCAGAGTTAAGAAGATGTATACAAGCAATAGAATCAAAATGATAAGAGGTGGAAATTTGAAAAAAGTTTTAATAATTTTATGCACTTTTATATCAATAGTTAGTACACTTACATCATGCTTTGCATTTCAAATGGAAGATGTAAATATACATAAATTGTACAGTTGCGGAGAACTAATGAAATATAAAGGTGTGCCTAAAGTTGCAGATTACGCGGTTTATACAAAGGATGGAATTGAATATCCAGCGTATTGTGTAAATGCTGAATTGCCAGGAGCAGATGAAAACGGATATGATGTATCTGTTTCAGAAAAACTGCACAATAATGAAGTATGGAAAGTTATAATAAATGGATATCCATATCGTACAGTAGAAGAACTAGGAGCTTTAAATGAAAAAGAAGCTTATACTGCTACTAGAAATGCTATTTATTGTGTAATGTATGGAAGAGATGAAAATGATTATTCTGCATTTGATACAGAAGAGGGAAGAAGAACTTATAAAATTTTTAGAGAAATAATAGAAAATTATAAAAAATGTACTTTAAGTGAACCAACAGATGTAAAATTAAAAATAAAACAATTAACTTCTTGGAATATGGATATAGGAGAATATTCTACTTATGTTTCAAAAGAGTATGAGCTTGAATCAAATGTTGAAGATGGTGAATATGAGATTGAAATTCAAGGATTAGTTCCAGAAGGTACTAAAATTTTAAGTTTAGATAATGAAGAAAAGAACAAATTTAAAATAGGAGAGAAGTTTAAAATTGTGATGCCATTACAAAAAATTTCTCAAAGCGAGTCATTTACAATTAAAACAAAGGCTAATATAAAATCATATCCTATTTTATATGGAAAATCTTATGATGTTAAAAAACAAAACTATGCAATTACAGGTATGACTTATGAAATAGAAGAAACTTCAATAACAGAAGATTACATGGAAAATTTAACAAAAATTAAAATACATAAGCAAGAATATGGAACAAAAGAACCTTTAAAAAATGTAGAATTTCAATTACTAGATGAACAAAAAAATATTTTAAGAAATATACTAACAACTGATGAAAATGGGGATATTATTTTAGAGAATATGTTACCGGGAAAATATTTTTTGAAGGAAATAAAAACTTTAGATGGTTATAATCTTTATACTGACTATATTGAAGTAAATCTTGACTTGAATGAAGAAATAAATGTTGTTGTAAATAACACTAAGAAAACTACAAAAGAGATAAATAAAAATTACGAAAATATAGAAATAGTTTCAAATAAAGAAGAAACTAAGATTACAGAAGATATAAAAAATACACAAGTAGATAAAAATGAAGAAAAAACAGAAGAAATTATAAATATGGAAGTAAATAAAAAGGTACTTCCAAGAACAGGAAAATAAAAATTTGTATTGATTTAATTTCATTTACAAGCAATTAACTTCTTATAAAAATAAAAGTTCCCTGCACATTTCTGTACAGGGAACTTTCGCTCATGTCTCTCGACCAAAACTAGCTGAACTGAGCCTTCAAATCAATCCAACTAGGCTAGGAGTTTCACTTAAATTGATTGGCAGACCAATCTAAGTGCGCCTAATTCCAACTTCCTACAACCAATCAACCACTGTGTAATGCCGTGAAAATAGACTATGGGCGGACCCCGGATGTTGCACATTATTGCAATCCTCCTTTGATATTTCATATATAATAAATTAAATTACTAATTAGATGCGGTTGCAACTATTAGGAAAATAAAATACTATTTATGAGTTTGCAGTGAATCACTGCTGAAAGTGTTTCTATGATAACATCATTTGTGCCAAAAGTCAATAAAAAATTTACACAAAATTCATTTTACTGATATTGTCTTTTTTAGTACTATATGTTAAAATTCTAAATTGAGAATAGACAAAATGATAGATGACAAAATATATATTGAATGAATTTTATTGCTATGCATATAAAACTTAAAGCAAATACAGCAAAGCAAGGAAAGAGAGAGGATTTATGAAATATAGCGAATGGAATGGTTTTAAAACTGGAAAATGGGAAAAAGAAATCAATGTTAGAGATTTCATACAAAAAAATTATACTCCATACGAGGGAGATAGCTCATTTTTAGTTGGACCTACAGAGAGAACAAAGAAATTATGGGATGAAGTATTAGAACTTTATAAAAAAGAAAGAGAAAATGGTGGTGTGTTAGATGCTTCAACAGATGTTGCATCAACAATTACTAGCCATGCTCCAGGTTATATAGATAAAGATTTAGAAACAATAGTTGGTCTTCAAACAGATGCACCTTTAAAAAGAGCAATTATGCCAGAAGGTGGAATTCGTATTGTTGAAAAATCTTGTGAAGCTTATGGAATGAAAGTATCTGAAAAAATAGAAGATATTTATCATAACTACAGAAAAACTCATAATGATGGTGTTTTCTCTGCATATACACCAGAAATAAGAGCAGCAAGAAGTGCACATTTAGTAACAGGTTTACCAGATGGATATGGTCGTGGAAGAATTATAGGAGATTATAGAAGAGTTGCTTTATATGGTATTGATTATTTAATAGCATGTAAAAAAGAAGATTTTGCTAATACTCGTGGAAACTATATGTCAGAAGAAATTATTCGTGAAAGAGAAGAAATTTCTGAACAAATTAAAGCATTAGAAGACTTAAAGAAAATGGCTGCAAGCTATGGATTTGATATTTCAAAACCAGCTAGTAATTCTAAAGAAGCAATTCAATGGCTATATTTTGGATACTTAGGTGCTGTTAAACAACAAAATGGAGCAGCAATGAGTTTAGGAAGAACATCAACATTCTTAGATATTTATATCGAAAGAGATATAAAAGCTGGATATTTAACAGAAGAAGAAGCACAAGAATTGATGGATCATTTCATAATGAAATTAAGATTAGTTCGTTTTTTAAGAACACCAGAATATGATGAATTATTTAGTGGAGACCCAGTTTGGGTAACTGAAAGTATTGGTGGTATGGGAATTGATGGAAGAACATTAGTAACAAAGAATTCATTCAGAGTTCTTCATACTTTAAGTACATTAGGTCCTTCACCAGAACCAAACTTAACAGTTCTTTGGTCAACAAGATTGCCAGAAGGATTTAAGAATTTCTGTGCAGAAACATCAATTAAAACAAGTGCAATCCAATATGAAAATGATGATTTAATGAGAGAATATTGGGGAGATGATTATGGAATTGCTTGTTGTGTAAGTGCTATGAGAATAGGAAAACAAATGCAATTCTTTGGTGCTAGAGCAAACTTAGCAAAAACTTTAACTTATGCAATCAATGGTGGTAGAGATGAAGTTTCTGGAAAACAAATTACACCTAAATTTGCTCCAGTTACATCAGAATATCTAGATTATGATGAAGTATGGGAAAAATTTGACCAAATGATGGATTATGTTGCAGGAATTTATATGGATGCATTAAATATAATTCATTATATGCATGATAAATATGCTTATGAAAGCTTAGAAATGGCTTTACATGACAAAGAAATTTTAAGAACAATGGCTTGCGGAATTGCTGGTTTATCAATAGTTGCAGATTCTTTCTCAGCTATGAAATATGCTAAGGTAAAAGTAATTCGTGATGAAACAGGATTAGCAGTAGATTATCAAATCGAAGGTGATTTCCCAAAATATGGAAATGATGATGATAGAGTTGATGAAATAGCTGTTAAAATTCAAAAAGCATTTATGGATAAATTAAGAAAACAAAAAACTTATAGAAATGCAAAACCAACTATGAGTATATTAACAATCACATCAAATGTTGTTTATGGTAAAGCAACAGGAAATACACCAGATGGAAGAAGAGCTGGAACACCATTCGGACCAGGAGCAAATCCACTTCATGGTAGAGATACAAATGGAGCAGTTGCAGTATTAAACTCTTTAGCAAAATTAAATTACAAACATTCTGAAGATGGTATTTCTTATACATTTGCTATTGTACCAGGAGCACTTGGAAAAGATGAAGAAACAAGAGTTAAAAACCTAACAGCTTTATTAGATGGATATTTCTGTCAATTAAGTCACCATGTAAATGTAAATGTTTTTGATAGAGCATTACTTTTAGATGCAATGGATCACCCAGAAAAATATCCTCAATTAACAATTCGTGTATCTGGATATGCTGTTAACTTTATCAAATTAACAAGAGAACAACAATTAGATGTAATAAACAGAACAATTCATGAAAGAATGTAATTTATGGAAATTTTAGGAAGAATACACTCATTTGAATCATTTGGCACAGTAGATGGCCCAGGCATAAGATATGTTGTCTTTATGCAGGGCTGTCCACTGCAATGTAAATATTGTCATAATAGAGATACTTGGAATACACAAGGTGGTACAGAATATAGTATTGATGATATAATTTCAAGAATAAATAGATGTAAAACTTATATTGAAGCATCAAATGGTGGTGTTACCATTTCAGGTGGAGAACCACTTTTACAAGCTAAATTTTTGATACAATTATTTAAAAAATTAAAAGAAATGCATATTCATACTGCATTAGATACTGCAGGAAGTTTAAAAATAAATGAGGATATTGAAGAACTATTAAAATATACTGATTTAGTAATTCTTGATATCAAACATATTGATGATGAAAAGTGCAAAAAATTAACAAGTGTATCAAATAAAAACAATTTAGATTTTGCAAGATACTTGTCTGAACATAATATTCCAATGTGGATAAGACAGGTGTTAGTTCCAGGATATACTGATGATGAACAAGATTTGAAAAAATTAAAAGAGTTTATTATTAGTTTAAAAACTGTGAATAAAGTAGAAATTCTACCATATCATGATTTAGGAAAATTTAAATGGGAAGAATTAGGATTAGACTATCCATTAAAAGATGTAAAAATACCAACAGATGATGAAGTAAGAAAAGCAAAAGAAATACTTGGAATTTACAATGAAAAACATAATGGATAAAATTGTAATAAAAGAGAACAGTACGCTATTATTTAGGTGCTGTTCTTATTTTTGCAAAAATATTATCATACATAAAATTTTTTACGATTGTCCATTCATTTTCTGAAATATTAGATAGAATTATATTATTTCCACTAAAAGATGATATTTCAAATACATCTAAATTGTTGTAATTGCTTGCACTATTAAAAATTTTATTTTGGTTATCTACAACAACATAGGTCTTTTGAGTGGAAGTCATATAAAAAGATATTATCAATTTTAAGTTCAATTGCTCATTGTTTAAATTAAAAAAAACATAATTATCCATATAGCCTCCTTAATTTAATGGTTTTAAAGTTGTAAAAAAAGGATTAGATAAAATATCGCCATCATCAATTAAATCTTGTTCAGAATTTTCAGAAATTTTTGTACTAGTATTATGAACTGAAATATCAAAAAGTTCTTTTAGTGTATTTAGTTGTAATAAGTCTGATTCATCTAATGTGAAATCAACATTTTGTGGAATATAAGTAAAATCACCTACTTGCATGATTTCATTAGAATTTTTATAATAACTATACATATTAGAACGAATTAGTCCTGTTTTATAATATGCATTTAGAGGCTCTACATCTTGTTTATTTAAAATAATACTTCCATTACAAGGAAAAATAGCTTTCAAATAAATTCTCCTTTCATCTTGTGTAAATTATATATAATATTATAAATATAATTCAAAAAAATATCAAATATTTATAAAAAAAACTTACTTTTATTTTATAAAATTATATGTTATAATCAAATGCAAATTGAGGAGGTGAAAGCTTTTATAGCTAAAAATGAAATTAAATATAGTATTAGTAGAACCAGAGATACCACAAAATACAGGAAATATAGCAAGAACTTGTGCAGCTTTAGGAGCTAAATTACATTTAGTGCATCCACTTGGATTTTCTATATCTGAAAAATATGTTAGAAGAGCAGGACTAGATTATTGGGATAAAGTAGAAATAGAAGAGCATGAGAATTTTGAAAAGTTTTTGGAAAAATATAAACCAGAAGAACATAATATGTATTTTGTAACAACGAAAGGAAAACATGTATATTCTGATGTAGATTATTCAAATATGCAGGAAGTTTTTGCTTTATTTTGAAAAGAAACAAAAGGTTTGCCAGAAGATATATTAGTAAAGTATATTGATAAAACAATTAGAATTCCAATGCGAGAAGGATTGCGTTCTTTAAATTTATCAAATTCTGTTGCAATTGTTGCTTATGATATTTTTAGACAAGCTGGTTTTGATAATTTACAAGAAATAAGTGGATACTTTGATGATAGATTATAATAATTTATAAAAATTAGTATAATTGGCATTGTGAATTAAATGCTTGTTATTGTTTTATTGGAGGTTTTTATGAAGAAATTAAAAAATATAATAGTAGTTCTTGGAATGATTGTTATTTTAACTTCTTTTTTATTCATACTTTCAGGTTGCAAAATTTCAGCTGAAACAAATTCAAATGGTGTGTCAGTAGAAGTTGATGAAGATACAAAAAGCAATTTTGAAAATATATTAAAATGGATAAATAAAAGAATAAATAGAGTATTTACTTTTTCAAAATAAAAATAAGAAAGGAATTAGTCAATCAAGTTGTTGACTATGTGAGATAAAGATATGAATAAAAAATTGATTTATGTTTTTTTAGTAATTGTGGGTGTTGCAATGCTATTTATATTAACAGGTTGTTCAAATAAAGATGCAGTAAATAATAATTCTGCTAAAAATAATACAAGCAATAGTGCAACTAACAGTTCATCAAAGAATACAACTAATACAGAGAAGGGAGAAACAAAGATGAGTGATATAGATTTTAGAGAGGCTGCTGAGAAGCAAATGGCTTTACCAAATAGTGGAGATCAAATTGCTATTATGCATGTAAAGGATTATGGAGATATAAAATTTAAATTCTTTCCAGAAGTAGCACCAAAAGCAGTTGAAAACTTTTTAAAACACGCTAAAGAAGGTTATTATAATGGATTAACTTTTCATAGAGTAATAAATGAATTTATGATTCAAGGTGGAGATCCAAAAGGTGATGGAACAGGAGGAGAAAGTATATGGGGTAGTGGTTTTGGAACAGAACTAGATTATACTTTAGTACCATATAGAGGTTCTTTATGTATGGCAATGTCATCATTGCCAAATAGCATTGGAAGTCAATTCTTTATAACACAAGCTAACTATTCTTCAAGTATGTATTCATATTTTAAGAGTTCATTCCCAGTTTCTTTATTAAATCAATATAAAGAACATGGCGGATATTTAAGCTTATATATGCAATATACAGTATTTGGACAAGTTTATGAAGGTATGGATATTGTAGATAAAATTGCTGCAACAGAAACAGATAGCAATGATAAACCATTAACAGATGTTGTAATAGAAAGCATTGAAGTTACAAATTATTAAAATACTTGTTTGATACTATAGATAAGAAGTTAAAAAAGAGGTGGAGAGATGTTTGCATATATAAAAGGTGAATTAGCAGAAAAAGGACAAAATTATGTTGTATTAGATGTAAATGGTGTAGGGTATCAAATATTTGTTTCTGACTTAGCAATAAGTCAAATAGGAGATATTGGAAGCAATGTAAAACTATTTACATATTATTATGTTAGAGAAGATTTAATTTGTTTATATGGTTTTTTAAACAGAGAAGAGCAAAGAATGTTTGAATTGTTGCTTTCAGTAAGTGGAATTGGTGCAAAGTCAGCTATTGCAACTTTATCTAATATTACGCCATCAAGCTTTGCTTTAGCAGTTATAACTAATAATGTAGCTACTTTGACTAAAATACCTGGAGTTGGAAATAAAACAGCACAAAGGTTAATATTAGAATTAAAAGATAAAATAAAGACAGAAGAAGCCGTTGCAAAAGCTCCTGAAACAAAACTTGTAATAGAAACAAATGAAAATGTAGAAGAGGCTACAGCAGCACTTCAAATATTAGGATATACAAAGAAAGAAATAGAAAAAGCATTAGAACATATTTCATTGGAAAATGCATCAGTAGAAGAAATTATTAGAAAATGCTTAACTTTATTAGGAAAATAAAATTTATACATGAAAAAGAGGAAGTTTTATGGATTTGAATAAACCATTAGCATATAGAGTTAGACCCAAAAGATTAGAAGAATTTATTGGACAAGAACACATATTGGGAGAAGATAAATTATTATATAGAACTATAAAAGCGGATAGATTATCAAGTATTATTTTATGGGGACCTCCTGGTTGTGGAAAGACATCACTTGCAAAAGTTATAAGTGAAACAACAAAATATAAATTTACTAAATTAAATGCAGTTACATCTGGAGTATCAGATATAAAAAAAGCTATTGAAGAAGCTGATAATATGTTATTAAATCCAAGTGGAAAATGTATATTATTCATAGATGAGATTCATAGATTTAATAAATTGCAACAAGATGCATTGCTTCCTTATGTTGAAGATGGAACTGTTATTTTAATTGGTGCAACAACAGAAAATCCATATTTTGAAGTAAATAAAGCTCTTATTTCAAGGTCAATGGTTATAAAATTAGAACCACTTAAAATTGAAGATATTGTAAGAATAATAAAAAATGCAATAACTAACCCAGAAGGTCTTGGCAACTATAAAATAAAAATATCAGATGAAACAATTGAGAAAATTGCAGAAGTGTCAAATGGAGATGTTAGAACAGCTTTAAATGGATTGGAAGTAGCTGTATTAACTACTAAAATGAATTCAGAAGGTGTTATTGAAATTACAAATGAAATAGCAAGTGAGTCTCTAAATAAAAGAAAAGCCATGTTTGATAAATCAGGAGATAGCCACTATGATAATATTAGTGCTTTTATAAAATCAATGAGAGGAAGTGACCCAGATGCTACTGTATTTTATTTAGCTCGTGCAATAAATGCTGGTGAAGATCCAATGTTTTTGGCAAGAAGAATTGTAATTTCTGCTGCAGAAGATGTTGGACTTGCTAATCCAAATGCACTTGTTGTTGCAAATGCAGCAATGCAATCAGTAGCTAGTGTTGGTATGCCAGAAGGAAGAATTATTTTAGCAGAAGCAGCTATATATGTTGCAAATTCTAAAAAATCAAATGCAAGTTACAATGCAATAAATTCAGCATTAGCAGATGTTGAAAATAAAGATACAGGAACAATTCCAATGCATATAAGAAATGCACCGGCAGAAGGAATGGAGCAATTTGGCTACCATGAAGGATACAAATATCCACACGATTATCCAGGTCATTGGGTTGAGCAACAATATTTACCAGATAAAATGCTTGGAACTAAATATTTTATTAAAGATGAAAATGTGAAAGAAATAGAGTAAAACTAAGAATAATATTAAAAATTTAACTCTAAATTACAAGAGCCACGTCCTTTTGAGGATGAGGCTCTTTTTTTGATTATTCAATATTTGTATCAATTACATCTTGTTGTGTAACTGTATTGAATTCGTAAAAATATGTTGTTTCTATAGGACAACTCATATTATTTTGAGTAGATGTTCCATTATATTGTTTTAAAACTAAACCAGTTGATTTATCTATGTACATATTTGAAACCATTGAATTCGTGATTAAATAGCAATTTACATTTGCATATTGTATAGATGAAATTTTTGTTTTCATCAATTCGACTAAAATATTACTTTGGCTATTTTTACTATATAGATTGTAAGGATTTACAATTCTAATTTCTTGAACATTACTATTTGTGTTTGTATACTTATTTTCATTTGTATCTATATATGTAATAACTTCGTCTGCAAAAAATGAGGTACTTGTCATACTTGAATAATCTTCTAAAGAAAATCTATGTTCAACTAATTTGGAATTTTCAGATGTTTTAAACATATCAAAAACAATATAAGATGAAACCTGTGAGGTTCTTTGTTGAATATGATAATTTGATTCACTATAAAGTAAGTCAAATTTTGCTTTGAGAGAATTTATAATGCAAAAATTTCTTATTAAATGAATAATTAGAATAGCAATAATTGCTAGAATTACAATAATAATATATTTTAATATTTTTTTCATAAAATATCCTCCTTCAATTTTATGATAACAATAAATTGCTAAATACACAATAAAAATTATATAAATATGTAATATAAAGAATAATATTTTAAATTTATAAGAAAATATTATTATGAATAAAAAGCATAATTTATTGAATATATTGCTAGGTTTTATAGCAGGAATTATTAGCGGATTCTTTGGTGCTGGAGGAGGACTAACATTGATTCCATATTTTTCTAAAATTTTAAAAGAAGATGAAGTTACATCCAGAGCCACTACAATAATGTGCATATTTGTAATGGTTATTGTTAGTTGCTTTTTCTATAGTAAAAACTCTGCTATAAATTTAGAAATTGGCATAAAGTGCATAATTGGTGGAATTGTAGGAAGTATTTGGGGTTCAAAACTATTAAGAAAAATTAAGTCGAAATATTTGGAATTATTTTTTATAATTTTTTTATTTTATAGTAGTTTTTCAATTATATTAAAATAGAGGGAATATGCAAGAAATTATTTTTGGAGTGCTTTCTGGAATTGTAACAGCACTTGGTATGGGTGGAGGAACAGTTTTAATTTTACTTTTTGGACTATTTACTGAAATAGAACAACATGTAATTCAAGGCGTAAATTTGATTGTGTTTATACCAACAGCTTTAATTTCAATTTTATTAAATTTGAAAGAGAAAAGTATAAATTTAAAATTAGCCAAAAATATAAGTATATCAGGAATTTTTGGGGCTATTTTAGGAAGTTTTTTATCATTTAAATTTAGTAATGTTTTACTTAAAAAAATATTTGGAATATTTTTACTTCTAATAGCAATAATGGAAACATATTCATTTTTTACAAAGTATATTTTGAAAGGAAAAGTAGATAATAAAGATAAGAATTAAATTTATCTAATAGGAGGAATGAGTATGAAATTTACAAAAGGTGTAATATTAGGAAGTATTATAACAGCAGGTGCAATGATGATGTATTCAGAAGGAATCGATACTAGCAAAAAGAAAATGATGAAAAAGGGAAAACAATTAGCAAAAAAGATGAAAATGGCAATGTAAGTAAAATAACTCTACAAATTTGTAGAGTTATTTTTTTTAAGTATGTACAGCTATTCAAATTTATGAGATAATTGGAATAAAGATGAAGTATACTTATTAACTGAGATTGTAAGGAGAAGCAAAAATGAATTTTTTTGATAAAATATTTAATAAAAAAAGAAATTATGAAGAACAATTATTAAAACAATATGGATATGCTAATAAGTTAAAAAAATATAATTTAAAAATACTATTTATAGCAGATACACATAATTGTTTAAATTCAGATAGTGAAGTATTAAAATATATTCAAAATCAAAAAGATTATGATTATTGTATTTTGCTTGGAGACCATTCTGGAAATGATTTAAAAGAAATTTTAAAAATAATTCCAAAAGAAAAGATATGTGGTATATTGGGAAATCATGATGACTGGAATTTATATGAACAATATGGAATAAACAATATAAGTGGTAAAGTAATATCAATAAAAGGTGTAAAAATAGCCGGCCTTAGTGGAAGTTATAAATATAAAGACTCAAAAGATTATGCTTTATATACTCATGAAGAAAGCATTAGTATTGCTGATAATATGGAAAAGGCAGATATATTTGTAACACATGATAAGCCTTTCTTAAAAGATAATCATAATCCAGCACATGATGGACTAAAAGGGATAACAAAATACATTTATAAAAATAATATTTCATTACATATACATGGACATTTACACCAAGAATATGAAGAAACTTTAAAAAATGGAACAAAAAGTATTTGTCTATATATGGCAAAAATAGTAGAAATATAAAAAAAGAGGAGAAGAGATATGGAAGATAGAGAAGTTTTATTAAAAAAAATAGAGGAAATTATAGGATATACATTACCAAAAGATTTTAAAAATTTTTATTTAAATCATTTAAAAATGGATAATATTGAATTTTTAGATTTGGAACGTATATATTTTGAAGTTCAGGATGCAATAGAAGATGAATGCGAACCAGATTTATACAAAAGTGAGCCAGAAAATGCAATACTTCCAAAAACTTTTTCAAAGAAGAGAGTACCTTTTATTTATATAGATACAGGAGATTACATTGGAATAGATTTTGAACCTGATGTAAATGGAACAGTAGGCCAGGTTATAAACTATGGTTGCAATGAATACGACATGAAAGTTTTTGCATATAATTTTAAAGAATTTGTTGAAGGAATTAAAAACATAAATTTTGGTGAAGAATATATTACAGATTATCTATTTAGAAATAATATTGATTTTAAAAATAATAAGATAGAGGATAAAAGCATTGTAAAAATCGAAGAAAAAGAACAAGAAAAAGAAGAAATCACTAAAAAGGTTGTAAATGAGAATATAGTAAAATCAAATATAGAGATTAAAGATTTACAAACAATAATTGATATTTTATCTCAAATGAATCAAAATATAGTAAATGATACAAATATAAAAACTTTTAAAAATATTTGGTTTGATCATAGGATAATAAATAAGAGAGAAAGCTTAAGTAGAACAATGCCTGATCAAATAAGTTTCTATAAAAAATTAGAAGAAAGCAATAAAGAAGAAATAAAAGGCTTTTCATTTGCAGTTCTTAATAAAATTGAAGAATCAAGAAAAAAATTATTGAAAGAAAAAATAGTATTTGGAGAAGAAAAAATTTTTGTTGAGATAAATATTATAAAAAAGCAAACTTTAGTAAGATATACAAAGACAATTGGAAATAAATATATGAAAAAAGCTTATGAAGAGATAAATGATTTTTTGGATACAAAGAGAATATAGTTATTTATATTTGAAATATAAAAGTGTACTAATTTATTTTAGTACACTTTTACCAATTATTCAGAAACAGGTAATTCACTATTACAAGTACTTTCTGCTTCTAAATGTGATGCTTCACAATGTTTATCACAGTCTATATCTACACCCTTTAAACATTTACCTTTTTTCTCGCATGTTTTGCAGATTTTTACATGGTCTACTCTGTTTACCCAAATATCTATTGCATAGTGTTTTTTTGGACATAAAGGACCAAAAACGAATTCTCCATCTTTATCTGTGAAAGTATGAGAAACAGGTTTTCTTTCAAATTGACCATCACATATTTTTACAACCTCTATCAATTTTATAACTGCATCTCTAACTGGTTCTCCATAAGAATCTTTTAAAATTCCAAAAACAGCATTACGATTATCTTCTGGTAATGTGATATCTAAATCAAATTGTTTTCCATTTTCAATACCACCATTTATTTCTAATTTGTTTTTATCACAATTATCACAACTTTCCATAATATATTCCATTCCTTTCTTGTGTAACTATATTATATATTATGAAAGTTATATAATTAGTGTGAAAAAATATAAATTTATATTTATAATTCTTCAATTCGCATTGCTAAATAAGGATCTTTTTTACCTTTTTCGAGCATAAATAGATAGAAAGTATCATCAAAATCAAAGTGCCTGATTTTAGTGGTATCTTTAAAGAATGGAAGGCCTGTACAAGATATTAAAATAGCAGCTTCACTTTTTACTCTACCACCATTTCTATCCATTTCAAATTCAATATTTTGTATGGCTTCACTAATTTCAAATGGTGTATCATCTGCGTTTCTTACAAACATTGATTTTTTTAGTTCATCATAAGATTTTTGTATGTTGAATTTTATATTTGGAATTTTTAGAGTATCATCTTCTTGAAATGTTCTATCTTTATTATTGATAGATTTTAATAACATATTTTGAAAGGTCTTGTTAAAGCTTTTATTCTCATCATTTCTATATAAAATTATTTCTTCTTTTGATTTTGTTGTAATCATAATAGCATAATCATTTTTTGAATTATAAAATAAAACTCTAACTTGCAATCTTAAGGATTCGCTACTTTTGCTTGTTATTCCAAAATAATCAATATGTTCTTTTCCATTTCCAAAAGTTCCTGATTTAAGTTCATCAAATGTATGTTCATATTCAAAACATTTCTTTAAAAAAGTATATAGTAAAATAGTTTTTATGTCATCTGGAAAAGTGTTAGGTAATGGTAATTTGTCAATTATTTTACTAGTTTCATTAAACTTATTTTGTAAATCACTTTTTATTTGTGCAATTGCATCTGTCGTGTAGAAATCTGCAAATTTGTAACAATCATTATTATCTAATACATCTTCAATATCACCAATTGAAATCAAATTTTGAATTGACTCTGTCATGTTTTCACATATAAAATCATTATATAATATTTCGTACTGAAAATAATTCCAAGCAATTTGAAAATTTGCACACCAAACAGCATTATTATGTATTGAATCATTCCAAGTGGGAACAACTAATATTTTATCATTTTTCATATAATACCTCCGTATAAAACAAGTATACAATATATAAGCTTGAATGTATAGGTATTTTAAAAATGAAATCAAATTCTTGCACAAAAGAATAAAATAGTATATATTATAATATACTAAATAAAGGGAGTATAATTATGGATTTTGATAGTTTAAGGAAAGAATATTCTACTTTTGAATATCAATATTATAAAATAACAGAAAATGAGGAAAATATTACATTAAAGTATGGCTTTGAAATTGTTGGATTAAGTAAATTCGAACCAGAGATTGTAATTAAAAAGAAGAAATTTAATTGGAAAAATATAGATACATATAAAGCTAAAGAAATTGCTTTTTATATTGGGATGGTGGAAGCTATAAGTTATTTTAAAGCTACTTGTTCACCTAAATTTGTGATAAAATGTGGATATTTAGATGAATTTCAAAAGAAATGGTTTTCAAAATTATATTATCTAGGTTTAGGAGAATTTAGATATAGAAATAATATAAAGGTCAGTCAAGAAAATTTTATAAATTTTGATGTTGAAAATGATAAAAATGTATCTCAAAAAGAATCTTGTATATTGGAAGAAAAATCTGGACTTATAATTCCAATTGGCGGTGGAAAAGATTCTAATGTTACACTAGAATTGTTAAAAAAATATAAAGATGATACATTTTGTTTTTGTATAGGAAGTAAAAAGGTTTCTTTAGAATGTGCAAAACAGGCTGGATTTGAAAATGAACAAATTATAGAAGTAGATAGAAAAATTGATAAAAGGCTTATAGAGTTAAATACAAATGGATTTTTAAATGGACATACACCATTTTCTGCAATTATAGCATTTATCACATATTTTGTTGCTTTTTTATTAAATAAGAAATATATAGCTTTATCTAATGAAGATAGTGCAAATCAGAGTAATGTCGCTGGTGAAAAAATAAATCATCAATATTCAAAAACTTATGAATTTGAAACTGACTTTAGAAATTTTGTAAATCAATATTTAGAAAAAGACATAGAATATTTTAGTATGCTAAGACCGATTACAGAATTACAGATTGCAATGCTGTTTTCAAAGCTAAAGCCATATCATAAAATATTTAAAAGTTGTAATGTTGGAAGCAAAACTGAACCTTGGAAATGGTGCTGTAATTGTCCAAAATGTTTATTTGTATATACAATTTTAAGCCCTTTTTTATATAAAAAAGAACTAGTGGAAATTTTTGGAGAAGATTTATTTGAAAAAGAAAGTTCAAAAGAGACTTTTGTAGAACTTTGTGGTTTTGGAGAAACTAAGCCTTTTGAATGTGTTGGAACTTATGAAGAAGTACAATATGCAGTGAGCGAGACGATAAAGAAATTAGAAAGCAAAAATTTAGAATTACCATATTTGTTAAAGTTCTATAAAGAAAATTATAAGATGAGAGAAGGTAAATTTTTGAAATTTTATAATGAAAATAATTATTTACCAAAAGATTTTGATGAAATATTAAGAAAAGAGATTTTTAAAGATTAGTAGGAAGTAATAAGATGATAGAAAAATTATTAAATTATTTGGAAGATAAAAAAATATTATTATTGGGATTTGGAAAAGAAGGAGAATCAACATATAAATTTTTGAGAAAACATTTTCCAGAAAAGAAATTAGGAATTGCCGATAGTAATATGAATTTACTAGAAGAAAAAAGTTTCTTATTTGAAGATGTAAATGTAGAAGTAATGCTTGGAAAAGACTATTTTAGAGATATTGACTATTATGATATTGTTATAAAAACACCAGGAATATCATTAAAAGATATTGACATTTCAAAATTTAGAAATAAGATTACAAGTCAGCTAGAATTACTTTTAGAGTATATTCCTTGTTTTACAATTGGAATTACTGGAACAAAAGGAAAAAGCACAACTAGTACACTTATGTATCAAATTTTAAAGGAACAAAACAAAAATGTGATGCTTCTTGGTAATATTGGAGAACCTATTTTTAATGATATAGATGATATGACAGAGGATACAATTTTAGTATTGGAGCTTTCTTCACATGCGTTAGAATTTGTAAAAAAATCACCTAATATTGCAATTTTATTAGATATCTATGAAGAACATTTAGACCATTATAGTTCATTAGAAAAATATATTGAAGCAAAGTTTAATGTTGCAAAATATCAAAATGATAAAGATATATTCATATATAATGCAAGTAATCAATATATAAAAAATTATAAATTTACTTATAAGGAAAATGATGTAGCTGTTATAGAAAGTGGTGATTTAGAAACACAAAAGGATAATTGCATTCGTATAAAAAAAGATGGAATATATTTTGATAATAGTAAAATTTGTAATGAAATAGGTGAAATGAATTTAAAAGGTACACACAATTTAAATAATATATTATTTGTCATTGCTACATCTAAATTATTAAATTTAGATATGGAAAAAACAATTGATACTATAAAAAATTTTAAACCTTTAGAACATAGAATGGAATTTGTAGCTGAAATAGATAATGTTAGATATTATAATGATTCAATATCTACAATTCCAGAGGCAACAATAAATGCAATAAAAGCATTAAAAGAAGTAAATACAGTAATTGTTGGTGGAAAAGATAGAGGTGTTGACTTAGAAGAACTATGCGAATTTTTAGAAAAATGTGATGTAGAGAATATTATTTGTTTACCAAAAACTGGTGAGTATATATATTCAAAATTAAATTCAAAAAAGAAATGCTTTATGGCTATGGAAATGCTTGAAGCTGTTAAAATTGCTAAAAAAGTTACTGTGAAAGATAAAATATGTTTGCTTTCACCAGCTGCTTCTAGTTATGGATATTTTAAAAATTTTGAAGAAAGAGGCAAAATCTTTAAAAACTGTGTTTTACAAAAAAACTTGTAAACACTAAAAAATATACTTAAGAAAGTAGTTTACAAATAATAAAGTAACATAAAAATATAATAAAAAGCAACTTAAAATTAAAAAATAAGATATTGTGAATGTGCTGAAAATACTGAAAAAATAGAATGTAAAAAAACATATTTTTGTTAAAAAAGTAAAAAATATGAAACTTTATGTAGACAAAACACAAAAAGTGTGCTATAATTAAATTGTTTTTAAGAGAAAAACGAAGAAAAAGTGAGCTTTAAAGAGAGATACTGTAGATAAATTTAAGGAGGAATTAAATTGAATACAAATTATTCAGAAAACAATCACTTAGTTTTAGTAGGAAAAATAACAAGTGATAAAAAGTACAGTCATGAAATCTATGGAGAAAAATTCTATGTTTTTAACATGGAAGTTGTAAGATTAAGTTCAACAACAGATATTATTCCAATAACTGTTTCAGAAAGATTATTAACAGATATTGATTTAACAATTGGAAAGAAAATTGAAGTAGAAGGACAATTTAGATCTTATAATAACTATGAAAATGAAAGAAACAGATTGATTTTAACAGTTTTCGCAAAAGAAATTAAAGAATTAGATGAAAACGAAGAAAATGAAGAAGAGGTAACAAATGAAGTTGTATTAATTGGATATGTATGTAAAAAACCAATTTATAGACAAACACCATTTGGCAGAGAAATAGCTGATGTTTTATTAGCAGTAAATCGTGCTTACAATAAATCAGACTATATACCTTCAATTGCTTGGGGAAGAAATGCAAGATTTTGTCAAAACATGGAAGTTGGAACAGAAGTTAAGATTGTAGGTAGAATTCAATCTAGAAGTTATGAGAAAAAATTTGAAGATGGTTCTAGTGAAACCAGAGTAGCTTATGAAGTTTCTATTGCAAGTATGGAAGTTGTTAACCAAGATGGAAATGAAGAAGAAACAGAACAAGCAGAAGTTGTTTAGTTATACATAAAAAGTATATAAATTTTAGCAAATTATATAATGTCTATGAACTAACGGAAGGTTGGTTTATAGACGTTTTTTTTCGAATAATTTCCTTGCTATATTACAAAAGTTTTGATATAATTTTTTTGTAATTATTTATTAACAAAAAACGGTAATAATAAACTCCGTAAGGATATCAAAATTTCGAGAGGTACAATTGATGAAAG
This sequence comes from uncultured Clostridia bacterium, assembly GCA_934141445.1. Lineage (GTDB taxonomy): Bacteria > Bacillota > Clostridia > TANB77 > CAG-508 > Scatovivens. Next base: position 33,360 of record CAKPCF010000002.1, read on the forward strand.
AAGAAAAGAAAAGTAAAATTATTTTTATTGCAATAGCAGTTATTTGTATAGCAATGTTTTGTTTTGCAATAACACCAAAAGAATTGCAAAATGACACATTTTATACAGTAAAAATAGGTGAATATATTTATGAGAATGGAATATCAAATTTAACGGAAGATGTATATTCATGGCATGATTTACCATATACATATCCACATTGGTTATATGATTTAGGAACTTATGTAGTTTTTAGAGCTTTTGCTTGGGATGGAGTATATTGGTTAACAGTAATATTGAGTGTTGTTTTAGGATTATCTCTTTTTTATATTTCAAATAAATTATCAAAAAATACAGTAATATCATTTGTAGTTACTCTTGGTGCCATGTATTTATTAAAACCATTTGTTGCAGCAAGAGCACAATTATTAACATTTATTTTATTTGCATGGACAGTATATTTTATAGAGAAGTTTTTGGAAACGCATAAAGTTAGATATGCAGTATATTTAATTTTAATATCTTTAATAATTGCAAATGTACATTGTGCAGTATTTCCATTTTATTTTGTATTATATTTGCCATATATTGGTGAATATTTTGTTGCAGTACTAGCTGATTTAGATTTGGATAAAAGATTTGAAATTTTATGTTTAAAAATAGCTAGATTTTGTATGGAAAAAATAAAAATTAAAAAATCTTTATCAGACAAAATCGATAAATTAAATGAAGACATAAAAGAAAGAAAAGAAAAAAGAGTAAAATTAAGAGCTAATCCTTATAAAATAAAAGTTCAAAAAAATCATTTTGTATTGTTACTAATAGCAGTTGCAGTCATTGCAGCTCTAACAGGATTTATAAATCCAACAGGACTTGGTGCTTATACTTATACATGGAAAACAATGCAAGGTAATACAACTCAATCAATAAATGAACATTTGCCACTTGCATTATTAGAAAATAAAGAATTTGCTGTTACATTATTAGCTTTCTTAGCAATACTAATGTTTACAGATACAAAAATAAAATTATCAGATTTATTTATGCTTGGAGGACTTGGTTATCTTGCTTTTAAAATGAGAAGACAAGTTTCTATGTTTGCAATATTTGGTTGCTTTATATTAGTAAAAATGATTGCAAACTTTTTAGATAAGTATGATGAAAAATTATGTAAAAAAATTATGAGAATTACAGCAACACCAATTGGAGTTATTTTAGTATGGGCTATTGTAGGATATATTTCATTTGACTTATATTATCCAATCGCAAATAATGAATATATCAATGAATCAACATATCCTGTTGCAGCTTCAAAATGGATAAAAGAAAATTTAGACTTATCAGAATTGAAATTATATAATGAATATAATTATGGAAGTTACTTACTTTATGAAGGAATACCAGTATTTATAGATTCTCGTTGTGATTTATATTCACCAGAATTTAATGGAGATAGCAAAAATAATGTAGCTGGTAGAGACATATTTTCAGATGCTTTAAATATTGCAGGAATTGCAGTAAATTATGATGTTAAATTTAAAGAATATGGTGTAACTCATGTAATAAGTTATGCAAATTCAAAATTATCAATGTTACTTTCAAATGATGAAAGATATAGACAAATTTATGATGATGGAATATTTAAAATATTTTCAAGAATTGCAACAGAAAAAACAAATAACTAATAAATAGTTGAAAGGGAAAAAATTGAAGGATAAAAAAATAAGAAAGATTTTCATTTTATCTATAATATTTATTGTGATTGACCAGATTACGAAAATACTAGCAGTTTATTTTAAAAATTTGAATTTTGGTTTTATAAAAATAAATTGTACTAGTAATGAAGGTATTGCTTTAGGATTTAATCAAAATAATTTGACTAATATTTTAATTGCGATAATTGTATTGGGAATAATATTTAATTTTATTCATCAACAAAAAGAAAAATTGAATAATAAGATAATTTTTTCTTTAGCAATGGTTATTTCTGGTGGAATTGGAAACTTAATAGATAGAATTTTAAGAGGAGCAGTAGTTGATTTTATAGATATAGGAAATTTTCCAATTTTTAATTTAGCAGATAGTTTTGTTGTTATTGGTTGGATAATTTTAGTGTATAATTTATTAGATTATTTAAAATATGATATCAAACTTATGGAAGTTAATGTAAAAAATAAAACTGAGGTGAAAAAGAATTGCAAGAAAAAGTAAAAATATTAGGTGTAGAAATAAATAATATAACATTAGATGAAACAGCTTTAAAGACTAAAGAACTAATTGAAAAAAGTAATAAATCTTGCAAAATTATTGTAGCACCAAATGTTGAATTTATTATGCAAGCTCAAAAAGATAAAGAATTCTTTGAAATTTTAAAAAAAGCTGAACTTGCTACACCTGATAGTATAGGAGTAATTATTGCAGGAAAGTTACAAAAGAAGCCATTTAAAGAGAGAATACCGGGACAAGCATATTTTAGAAAAGTGTTGGAAACTGCGGAAAAAGAAGGTTGGACAGTCTATTTATTAGGTGGGAAAGATGATATTCCACTAAAAACTAAACAAAATGTTGAAAAATTGTATCCAAAATTAAAAATCGTAGGATATCATGAAGGATTTTTTGAAAAAGATTCAGAAGAAGATGTTATAAATGAAATAAATAGATTGCAACCTAATGTATTATTTGTTGCAATGGGAGCACCAAAACAAGAAAAATGGATTGCTAAACATCAAAAAGAATTGAAAGTTGATGTTGCAGCAGGACAGGGAGGAACTTTTGATTATGAAGCAGGAAATATAAAAAGAGCTCCAAAATGGATACAAAAAATAGGAATGGAATGGTTATGGAGATTATTTCTTCAACCTTCAAGAATAAAAAGAATGTATGTATTACCTATTTATTTGATGAAAATAATATTTACAAAAGATATGACAAAAAGCAAGTGGGAAAAATTAAATAAAGAAATTTAATTTTAATCAGATTGTGACTTAAGAAAGGAATGGTTGTAAATATGAAAGAGTATATTGCTCAAGAAGAAAATTCTAATATTAGATTAGATAAGGCAATTTCTGAGAAAAATAGTGAACTTTCTAGAGTGGCTATACAAAGAATGATAGAAGAAGGAAAAATTTTAGTAAATGATAAAAAAGTAAAGGCTTCATATAAAGTTCAAAAAGGAGATAAAATCAGCATTGGTGAAGAAGAAATAAAAGAGGCAAAATTAGAAGCAGAAGATATACCACTAGATATTATATATGAAGATAAAGATATTATAGTAGTTAATAAACAAAAAGGGCTTGTTGTTCATCCAGGAAATGGGAATTGGGACGGAACTTTGGTAAATGCTATTATGGCACATTGTAAAGATTTATCTGGAATTGGTGGAGAAATAAGACCAGGAATTGTTCATCGAATTGATAAAGATACATCAGGGCTACTGATTATTGCTAAAAATGATAAAGCACATATAAATGTCAGTGAACAGATAAAAAATCACCAAGTAAAGAAAACATATATAGCATTAGTTAGAGGAACTTTTAAAGAAAATGAAGCAACAATAAATATGCCAATTGCAAGAAGTACAAAGGACAGAACAAAAATGGCAGTAAATAGAAATGGAAAAGAAGCAATAACTCATTTTAAAGTATTAGAGAGGTTTTCTGATTGTACATTATTAGAAGTAAACATTGAAACAGGAAGAACACATCAAATAAGAGTACATATGGCTGAAATTGGTAGACCACTTATTGGGGATACTGTATATTCAAATGGAAAAAATAGATTTAATGTACAAGGACAGATGTTACATAGTTACAAATTAGAATTCAAGCATCCTTCTACTGGTAAAACAATGAGTTTAACTGCTCCATTACCAGAATACTTTGAAAATATTTTACAGGAACTAAGAAAAGAGAAGGGAGAAATTACTGAAAAGTAGTTAGTGAAATGGAAGAAATTAGATTACAAAAATATATGGCAGACTGTGGTGTAGCATCAAGAAGAAAATGTGAAGAACTTATTGAAGCAGGTGATGTAACTGTAAATGGTGTACTTGTCACGGAATTAGGTACTAAAGTAATTCCAGGTAAAGATGAAGTATGTTTTAAGGGAAGAAAAATAAGACCATCTGAGAGAAAAGTGTATATATTATTAAATAAACCAATTGGCTATGTTACAACAGTTTCTGACCAATTTAATAGAGATACAGTATTAGACTTAGTAAAAGTTAAGGAAAGAATCGTACCAGTTGGTAGATTGGATATGTATACTTCTGGTGCTTTAATACTAACAAATGATGGAGAATTTGTTAATATAGTAACACACCCAAGTCATGAAATAGAAAAAACATATACTGTAACAATAATTGGTATTGTTACAAAGGAAGATGTGAAGAAACTAGAAGATGGTGTTATTATAGATGAAAATTATAAGACTAAACCAGCAAAAGTAAAAATATTAAAAACAGATACAGAGCTAAATAGATCAAGGCTAGAAATAAAAATTCATGAAGGAAAGAATAGACAGGTTCGTAAAATGTGTGAAGCAATTGGAAAAAAAGTTGTTGCATTACATAGAACTAAGATTGGCAATTTACAGGTTAAAGACTTAAAAATAGGAACTTGGAGATATTTAACAGATATTGAAGTAAAAAGCTTGATTAAATAATATATAAAATTTATAATATATTTGAAAAGCAGATTGCTTATAAGATACAAAAGAGGAGAATATATGGAATATCAAAAGTTTATTCCAGAAGGGTGGGACAGCACTCAAGAAGTATACAGTAAAGAAAGAATAAAAAAAGCCTTTGAAACTGGAGAAATTATGCATGGAATTGTAAATGAATGTGATAGCAATTACAATTTGCATATAAATTTATGTGATGGGATTACTGGTATTATACCAAGAAATGAGATTGATGCAGTTAGTAAAGATGATTATGGATTTACTAGTCCGAAAATTTGCCAATATAAGGTAAATACTTTAGTACAATTTAAAGTTAAAGAAATTTACTCAGATAATCAGATTATGTTATCAAGGAAACAGGTTGGAGAAGAAGCTTTAAATTGGATAAAAAGTGATTTGAAACCAGGGATGATAGTTAATGGGATTGTAAAGAACATTAGAAAATTTGGTGCTTTTATAGAAATTGGAGGAGGCATTGTAGGTTTATTACATATAGAAGATATATCAGTTTCAAGAATAAAATCACCAGAAGAACGTTTTAGTATTGGACAAAAAGTAAAAGTTATGATAAAATCAATAGACAAGTTAACAGGTAAGGTTATTTTAACATATAAGGAATTACTTGGAGATTGGTATGAAAATATTAAAGATTTAAAAGAAAAATCTGTTGTATCAGGGATTGTAAAAGAAGCAGATAAATTTAAAAACGGTATTTTTATAGAATTAAAGCCAAACTTAGTTGGACTTGCAGAATATAAAGAAGGCTTAAGATATGGTCAAAAAGTTAGTGTATATGTAAAAAAAATTATAGAAAAAAATAAAAAAATAAAACTAATTATAGTATAAGCAGAACTATTAAATAAAGGAGGCTATAAAATGGTAGAAGATGAGAAAATAAAAACTACCGTATCTCCATTCGCTATTAGAGAAGGAGAAATAAAAACTTTTGATGGGAAAGATGGATATGTATCTATAAATCAGATTATCCAAAAAATCAATTTAGGACATATTGGTGACATTCATTTTGAAATTTTAAATTTAGTAAATGAATTTGAGTTTATGACATCTAGACAGATTTATTTTATGCTATTAGCTAGAAATGTAGATATTAAATCTCAAGATAAATTGAATACTAAATTAGAACAACTAGTAAAAACTAAGATTTTAACAAGATATTATTTTTCTTCTGAAGAAGGAAAGGGAATATATAGAGTATATTGCTTAGAAAAAATGGGAAAATATTTATTAAATTCTAGAGAGAAAGAATGCAAATGGCAACCGACAGATAATACTAAACCAGTATCTTTAATAAAAAAACGTTTAGCTGGAAATCAAGTAATTATTGCTTACATAAGAAAATCAAGTAATTTTAAAAGTTATGTAGTTAAACCACAAATAACTGCAAAAATGTTAGGAAAAACATTTAAAGCACATGGTAAAGTTACTCTTGGAAAAAATAATAAAACAATAGATTTGCTATTTGAATGTGTAAGAAGAGAAGCTGATTGGGAGAAAAAATTCGGTGAAAGAATGAATTACTATAAAGACTTTTATAATAATTTTGTCCCAGGAGATTCAGGATTTATGGGAATGCCACAACTAATTCTAGTTTGTGAAGATGATAAACATATGGTAGAAACACTTCGTGAAATTATAAGTCAAAATCTAAATATAGATAAAATAAAATTATATTTCACAACAGATTTAAAACAAAATACTACTACATTAGATAGATCATTAACTGAATTTATTAAAGATGAGACAACTGGAAAATATAAAGCTATAAATGTAGAATTTAAAGTTTTAGCTTAACAAAAAAATAAAAATGATATTAAATGGTTAACAGACGTTTATTTGTTAAAAATTTCATGATTTAGTCCTGGCAATTTATAAATTTTTCTTGCTATAATTATTATAATTTTAATTTTAATTAGTGTAATTTCGGTTTTTATTATAAAACAAAATAAGCAAATAAAAGAATATAAAGAAAGTTATGAGTATGGAAAAGAACAATTAGATATATACAAGAAAGCACTTGAAACATCAGGGTATAGAATAAAATTTAATAATAATGGAACTTATGAGTTAGTAAAAAAATAAAGGTAATAAAAAATGGAGCTTTAAGCTCCATTTTTTATTGCTTTTTATTATTGAAATTTGTAATAGCATTTTCATCATCAAATGAATATCTTTGATTGTTTGTATTGTTTTGAATAGGGTCCATATCATTTGGATTGTTTGGATTCTCATTAAAGTTGATATGTTTCAAATCAAATCTGTTTTTATTTGTTTCCTCATGACCTTTGTTAATTATTCCATTTGTGAATTTTGTAAAATTATATGTTTTAATTTTTTGTTTCTCTTTGTATTTTGACTCAAGGAAATCTATTTTTGCGGCTCCTATAACATTTTTACCTTTTAAGTCTTTTGTTTTATAAATGATGTTTTTGAATTTCAAAGACTGTATCTTACCAGCTTTGTAGTTTTCTTTCCAAGACCACTTGATATTTTTATAATTTGCATCATATTCGCCTTTGTCTGTCTTGTAATCGTTGGTAAATGTCCACTCTCTTTTTTCTCCAAATTCTTTTTGCCACCATTCATTGTCTTCTGGAGTATTGTTACCAAAGACAATTTTTGTTGTACAGTTTGCAAGTAAAGTTTGTCTAAAGTTATCATTATTAGTTCTGCCATTACCGAATTGAGATAAGTTTTGTGCGGAAACAATTGTACCAACACGATATTTTCTATATAGTGTGAATATATCTTCGGTTGCTCTACATACAAATGGAGGAAATTCATCAACATATAAGAAGTGAGGAATACGTGATTTTTCATTTCCTGGTCTAGATAATACTGAATGTTGCATTAGTAATAAGAAGAATAGACCAAATGCTTTATGAATACTTGCACCTAAATCTCCACGTCTTGTACATACTAATATTACTTCACCATTTTTTAATACATCATCATAATTTATATTATTTGTTCTGTTACATAAAATTGCTCTAACACCTGGATAACGAAGTAGGTTTTCAAGTTGTGCTGCAGATGCTTGTAAGTATTTTGCTGTTTCATCTCTTCCAACAGCATCTTTGTAAAATGTCTTTTTAAAGTAACCTAATTGAATATCATATTTTCTAGATAATTCTTCATCTTGTCTCATTTGTTCAGCCATTTCTTCGATTGAGTCAAAGTTGTTTATCAAGTTCATTAAATCTTCTAAAGTAGGTAAATCACCATTATGTAATCTTGGATACATTTCTTTTACTAATAATGTTAGATTTTCAATTGCTTGTGTTGTAATATTTTGCATAAATGCTTCATCAACAGATGTAGTATTATTAAGATTTGCTTCAGAATTGTACATTCTTTTTAATACAGATGATATTGCAATTGATGTTTTTATTGGGTCATCAAATATGAATGGGTTTAAACCAACTGATTTTGGATCATCTGGGTCAATTAGTTTGTATGGTATACCAAAATTATCAGCAACATCTTGAATACGAGATATTGATTCAAAATCAGGAGCAAGATATGTGATACCTAAATTTTTGTAAATTGTGTTTTCTCCATCATATTTGTAAATAAGCTTTTTCATATAAGCTTTATATAATTTTTCCTTTGATGTTATTGGTACTAGCATATTCAAAGAAAAATTATTATTTATGTAGTCATTTGAATAAGGTGAATTTAGATTTGCAAGACCTGTACGCAAAGCTGTATATCCCATTTCTTTAGCAGCTTCTTTAAATAAATATTTCTTTTCTAAATCTCTTGCAATCATTGGTTCGAACATCATAGATGTTTTTCCGGAACCAGATACACCAACTATAAGAGTAGATTCAAATCTTCTAGCTTCAGGTGTTTTAATAACTTTTCCAGTTTCTTTGTCTTTACAAAGATACATTTCACAAGTATATGGTCCCCAACCTTCTTTATTGTCAGATAAATCAATACCACCATAATCATAAATAGAATCTCTTAAATCTTTTGTATCATTTATTTTCATATAAATGAATTTAAATAAAGGATAGAAAGATACTATTGGAATGTACCATGCAAATGCAGCCATTGCTGGTTTTATTAAATCCATAAAATTTAAAATTATGTAGCTGTAATTTGGTACAGAAATAAGTAGTAGCCATTCTAATTGATTTATCCATTGAATAATCATAGATATTACAATAATATATAAACCAATCATATAAATATATACAAATGATAATTTCTTTTTATCTTCAGTAACAAACTTTGAAGCAAAAGAAAAATAAAAAGCAAATACTGGACAAGCCATTGCTAATGTATATTTTATAGGTCCCCAATAAGAAACAGACATACCTGTTGCAACAATCATAATTATTTCTACGATTCTATCGATACAAAGATAAAATGCGACAAGTGTTAATACATAGGTTAAAAATGTATTTCTATCTGTTTTTAATTTCTTTAAAAAATTGTCTATGTATTTCAATTAAATTCACCACTTTCATTAAAATTTATACATCTATATTATCTTATAAAATCACCAAAAAAACAAGAGGTTTTAAAGAAAAAGTCTAAGTTTTTAGGCATTTTTAACTATTTATATGTGCGTGGAATTCAATATCAAAAAATAAATAAATTTTTGTAATATATTTGAAATGAAAATATATAAATTAAAATAAGAAAATATAATGAAAAGGAATAAGAAATGAGAGTGAAAAATAGTTTTTTTAGAGGAGTTTTGTCTTTATTTACTGCTCAAATAATAATAAAAATATTTGGAATGGTATATAGTTTATATTTGACAAATAAAAAAGGTTTTGGAGATGCAGGAAATGCAATATATATGAGTGGATATCAAATATATGCTTTGTTTTTAACAATATCATCTATTGGTGTTCCAAATGCTATATCTAAATTAGTGTCTGAAAAATTAGCAAATAATGAAGAATATGGTGCAGATAGAATTTTCAAAACAGCTTTAATTACATTTTCAATATTCGGAATTGCTTGTACAGCTATTTTGTTTTTATTTTCAGAAAATATTGCAAATAATTTATTACAAATAAAAGAATCTAAATATTCATTGATGTTTCTAGCTCCTGCAATTTTTTTTGTATCTGTATCTAGTGTTGTTGAAGGATATTTTAATGGAAGAAAAGAAATTAAGCAAACTGCAAAAGCTCAATCAATAGAGCAATTATTAAAAATGATTTTTACAATAGGATTTGTAGAAGTAATTGCTAATTTAAGTGGAAATAATACAAAGTATATGGCAGCTGCAGCTAATTTTGCAACAACAGTTGCAACAATGCTTTCTGTTTTTTACTTATATATCATTAGTAAAAAAATAAGAAAGAATATTGATTTTAAATCATTAAGATCTTATGAGAAGGAAAGTTTATTAAGTATAATAATAAATATTGCTAAAGTATCAATTCCTTTAGCAATAGGTTCAATGCTTGTTGCTTTATATAAAAATATAGATGCATTAACTGTTGTAAGAATTTTAAAAAACTTTATAGGAGAAGAATTAGCACAGGCAAGATATGGAATATTAACTTCAAAGGTAGATGTCTTACTTACTGTACCCCTAAGCTTCACTATGGCTTTCATTGTAGCTTTAATACCTGAAATTGCTAGTGCAAAAGTAAGAAAAGATGATGATGAAATAAGCAAAAAAATCTCATTTTCTATATTAGTTACTATGTTGATGGCTATTCCAGCTATGTTTGGGATATATTATTATGCAGAGGATATAATTAAACTATTGTTTCCAAATGCTATGCAGGGAGCTGAGCTACTAAGAATTTCTGCATTTGTTATACCTTTTGAAATACTGGTTCAAACAATAAATGGAAGCTTGCAAGGTCTTGGAAAATTGAAAGTAACAACATTTGCTTTGCTAATTGGTGCTATTGTTAAGTTAATTGGAAACATTATATTTATGAATATACCAGCATTACTTGAAAAAGGAGCTATAATAAGTACAATGTGTTGTTATTTTACGGTTTTTATTATTTCTGGAATGTCATTGAGGAAAAATTGTAAATTAAAAATAGATATAATACAAGTTCTAATTAAACCAGTGATTGCAAGTATAATAATGATAGTTGTATCTAAGATACTTTACCAATATTTGATTACATTAGGATTTATACAAAAATATGTTACGATAATAACAATATTAAGTGCTGTTATAATATATATTGTGACTTTAGTGCCAATGATGTCAAAAGAATTTTTTGAAAATCTTAAGGTGAAAAATGTTTCTTGAAAATAAATTTAATGAAAAAATGCAAATCCTAAAACTGAGTAAAATCAACAGTTTTACGAATTACAAGCCTTGAAAATGTTGAAAAATAAAATAAAATTAAAAATAATTCTAAAAAAAGAAGGATTTTAGAAGGTTTTGGCGAATATTGTTATTGTAGAATAAAAAAGTAATGGTTTCTACATACTAAACACTATTAGGAGGTAATTTAAAATGAACAAAGCTGAATTGATCGCAGCAATAGCTGCTAAAACAGGTGAAACAAAGAAAAGTGCTGAAGAAACAGTTAACGCTTTTGTAGATGTTGTTACTGATTCTCTAAAAAAAGGAGACAAAGTTCAATTAGTTGGATTTGGTTCTTTTGAAGTTAGAAAAAGAGCAGCTAGAAAAGGAAGAAACCCACAAACTAAAGAAGAAATTAAAATACCAGCATCAAAAGCTCCAGTATTCAAAGCTGGAAAAGCATTAAAAGATTTAGTAAATAAAAAATAAGAATTATATATTCAAAAAGATATGGTTTTATGCTATATCTTTTTTTATTTTTATATTGCAAATAAAAATAATTATCTATATAATCATTATAAATTTATTTTATACTAAAGAAGTAGGTGAGAATATGAGTGAACCAATTGAAATTGTATTTTTAGATGATGATAAAATGACAGTATTAGATAGACAACTTGTTGATTATGGTGCTAAAGCTGAATATACAGGAGAAATTCCAGAAAAAGCAGCAACAGTAGATGGAACTTATGAATTTATTGGTTGGTCAAATGAAGAAAAACTAGAATGTGTAACAGAAAGATTAACTTTAGTAGCTAGATATAAGTTAAACCCTAGTATTAAAACGCAAGAAGCTATGTATGAAAAATCTTTGGAAAATGCTGAAAATTCAAATATTAAGGAAACTATAGAAGCAGGACAAAAAGTTAGTGAGCAACAAGCTGCTTTAGCAAAAGATAAAAGAAGCTATGATGAAATTGTTAAAGATATATTAAAAAATGGCAAGACTGAGGTAGGAGTTGATTTAGAGCAAAATAAAGATGCTTTTGAAAAATAATACAAAAGATATTGGGGGAGAAATATATGAGTGTAGTTATTACATTAGAAGATATACAAGCTTATGCAGAAATAGATTATATAATTAACCATATGAATGAAAAGTATATAGAAAAGGTGCCTAAAAAGTTACTTGAATTTTTTTCTAATATGAAAGATCCAAATTATGAAGTGTATGTAGATCCACATAAACCATTACAAAATCAGGGTTTGAAAAAATATACTTTAGAAGTAATTGCTCTATTACATGTTAAATATTGGTGTGAAGATGAAAATAGAAGAAATGAACTTATTGAAAGAATGCAAGCTAATCAAGAAAAATATGAAAATAGATTAAAAGAACAATTTAATGTTGAAAAATTATTTTCAGAGCCAACAGCTAAAAAGATTTCCTCTTTGGATGATTTAGAAGAAAAAGAAGATTTATCAAAACCAAAAAAAGTAAAAAAAGTTGTTGTTAAAGATGAAATAAAAGAAAAGGCAGTTCAAACAGATTCTAAAGAAAAATATCCACAGAAAGTTGAAAAAAAGATGGGTTTATTTGCAAAAATAAAATATTTCTTTACTAAAAAATAGATTGAGACCAGCATTAAGCTGGTCTTTACTGATTTATAAATATTTGATTCATATTGTTATTGATTTCCAAGATATTTCCATCAACTAATATGTCTTTTTCAAAATTTTTTAAAGGAATTGATATATTAAAAAAAGCTTTATATTCAGAATTATTATTATCAACCAAATGAATTATGAAACTAAAGTTAGTGTTAATAACAGAAGTATCAGTAATAATATTTTTTAAAATAGTTCCATTTTGGGTCAATGTATAGGAATTTTTTAAATTGAAATTTTGTGATAGTGTATTTACATATTTTAAAGTTAAAGGTATAGAGCAATCAGAGAAAAATATTGGTGTATTATATTGCATTTCATTTGCTTCATTAGTATCATTCACAATTTCAAATTCCATAGATTCATTAAAAGGATAATCTTTTTGTATAAATTCAGTTCCAAATTTAGTTGGATTTTCATAGAAAATATTTGTTTTACCAATTACTGGAGGAGTAGAAAGATTTAATGTATCAATCCAAATTTTCTTAACAAAAAAGTCATCTGATTTAGGCTTTATATAGATTGCTATATCGGTATATTGAAAAATTTCAATTGACCAATCATCTTTGTTTGAAGAATTTATATTGTTGTTAGCATAAGCACTACTGTATAAAATTGATTTTGAAATTTTAAAATTGCTGTTATTATTTTTTTCATAAAAAGAGACATAAGAATTACTTGAATTATTGAAACTTTGTATTGAGTTAAAAATATATTTATACATGAGTATTACAATAATACAAGCAATGCATTCTATAATTATAAATAATAAATTTTTTTTATTTTTCAATATTATCACTCCTATAAATATTTTATTCAATATATTATATATTTAAAAATTTATCAATATTTTTTGGCAAAATATGAAATTGACAAAATAATTTTCTAATATTAAAATAATTACGGAGGAATACTGATGAAAAAAATATTTGGTAATAAAAAAATTAAATATTCTTTTGCTATAGTATTAACTGTAGGTGTAATTACTATGCCTATAATTTTTTCAAGAAGAACTTATGCTACTTCTGAAACTAATATAAATAATGAACTTCAAAAAAATGTTAATCCTTTAGATATTGAAAAAATTTTAGAGGATAATATTTCAAATAATATTAGAGAAGAAATTAGTGTTGAAGAAATTGATTTAGAATATAATACTGAATATAAAAATAATTCTGAACTTCCAAAAGGAACAATGCAAATCGTTCAAGAAGGACAAGATGGAAAACAAAAAGTAATTGCTATAAAAAAATATGAAAATGATACTTTGATTTCTGAGTCTGTAATTACTGATACTATTGAAAAAGCAGCTATAAGTAAAATTGTAGAAATTGGAACTGGAAAAAGTAGTAAACTTTCTAAAGTAAAAGTTGGAGATACTTGTTATGTAACTGCTAAAAATTTATCTGTGAGATTAGAACCTAATAAAGATTCGGAAAAGATTTGTACATTAAATAAAAATACAGAGGTCAAAATATTAGAAATATTAGATGATTGGTATTACATATATTCAAAAGAAAGAGAAGGATATGTTGATAAAAATGGAATTACGAATAAAAATCCAAATTCTGATGCTCAAGATGGACAGGCATCAGAAATGTCAAAATCTGAATTAACTAAAAACTTGAGTTTTGATATGGATTTGAATATTCCAAGTAATTTATCATTAGAGCAATTCAAAAAAATATTTGAAAATGATTCAAATGATATAAATAATGTATTTTATGAAAATGCAGAATATTTTTATTATGCTGAAAAACAATATAAAATAAATGGTGTATTTCTTGCAGCCGTTGCAATACATGAAAGTGGTTGGGGTACATCAACAATATCAAAAAATAAGAAAAATTTATTTGGGTATGGAGCTGTTGATAGTAATCCATATGGTGGTGCTTATCAATTTTCTACATATAATGAAGGAATAGATTTAGTAGCTAGAGCTTTTGTTAAATACTATTTAAATGAAGCAGGAACCGAAATTTTTGATGGAAACATAGCTAATGGCAAATTTTATAATGGCAGTAATTTAACAGCTGTAAATAAAGTATATGCTTCTGATAAAAATTGGGCAAATGGTGTTTATAAATGGATGAAGTATTTATATAATAAAATATAATATTTTATAAAAAAATATTGATAAATTTGGAAAAATTAGGTTGATATTTTTATAATAATATTGTATTATATATAAGTAGAAATATTTAGGGAAATAGCCTAAAGGAGGTTAAAATAGATATGCTAAAAAAAGCTGGAATTATTGCAATAATTATACTAATGATGCTTGGTACTCTAGAAGTATATGCTACAACTTCACAAGGAGAAGCTATATTAAATTCACAACAAACAGGTGAACTTTTAGAGATGAAAGAGTCAACAAAAGCTACAATGAACGAATACATAGAAAAATATGGTTCTGTACCTTTTGGTATGGCAGCATATATACTAGCAGCAATTAGAATATATAGCATACCATTTTGTTTTGTTGGAATTGCTATTGGTTCTATATACCAATATGTAATAGGAATAAGAAAATTAGATGTAAGAGATAAGGGCTTTGCATTGATAATAACATTTGTAACAATATTATTGATTTGCCAAGTTCTACCATTGATTTTTGCCATAGTAGTAAATGGTTGGAGGGGTTAACGAATGAAAGTTTTATTTGCAGTAAGTAGTGAAGAAATTTCTGAAAAGATAATTAGAAGATATCAAAAAGAATATAAAGAGATATTATCTTATAAAAATGTTTATTACTTCAACGCAATATTAAAAGAGATACAAAAAGATAAAACTTATGATCGAATTGTTATAAGTGAAGATTTAGAGCCTTTTGCAAATAATAATTACGATACAATAGATAAATTGATTTTTGATCGACTAGATAGTATTAGCGATGAAGCACATGATATGCAGGGAAAAGAAACTGCTATTATTTTAATCTGTACGGAAAGAAGAACAAAAGGAAGTTCTATATTATTAAAATTGTTTGGCATTGGAATATACAATGCCTTATTAGGCAATGACAGAAGTATGGAACAAGTTTGCAAATTGATAAACAGACCAAGAGGAAAAAAGGAAGCAAAGCAATATTATCAAATCGATACAGAAGAAGTTAATTATAAAGCCGAAAATGAAAATGAAGTTAGTGAAATGGAAATTCAAAATATATTAGCTCATTTTAAAAAGTTAGGTAGAAATACAGAAAGATATGCAGAAAGTTTTAAGAGTATAGCTGCACAATATACTGATGAACAATTAAAAATAGTTATTAATTGTTTACCTATGAATGTAAAAGCAGTTCTAGAAGCAACTTCTCCAAAATATCAAGAGCTAATGTCTGTTTCTGGAAACATAAGACCAGAAGATGCAGCTAGTGTTGAAAAGAAAGTAAGAAATGCTGGCTTAAGAATTGATAATATTTCAAGTGCCGAAAAAAATCAAATGAATGGTCCAATTGTAATACCTTCAAATGTTCGTACTAATAAAAATGTAAGAAGTGTTGTTACAAATACAGAAAATGTTGTACAACCAAGACCTGTTGTACCAACAATAAATGCAAGAAGTAATGAAATTAGACAATCAGAGACTGTAAATAATAATCAAACTATGCAACAAGAAGCAAGGCAAGTTGTAAGACCAAGAGTTGTACAACCAAGCATAAGAAAACCAGTTGAACCTGTTAGACCAGTTCAAAATACTTATAATCAAATTGATGAAAGTAAAAATCAAAATTCAATTCAAGATGAAACAGAAGATTTTGATATGCTTTTACCTGGATTTGATGAAGTTGAAGTATCAGAAAAAGAAGAAATCCAAGAGAAAAAAGGAAGAGGAAGACCTAGAAAAATAGTTCCAGAAACAACTGAGGAAAAGCCAAAGGGAAAAAGAGGTAGACCAAGAAAGGTTGTTGAGGAAGCAGAAGAAGTATTACCTGGTGTAGAAGATACAACTGTTCTACCAGGACTAGATGATGAGTCTTTTGATGATAATATATTGCCAAATAATACACAAGATGATGATATATCAAGTTTATTACCAGGCTTTGAAGATGAAGATACAGGATTATTACCTGGACTTGAAGATGAAAAAGATAATAAAATACAAAATAATCAAACTGTTGAAACAAGAAATGTAAATACACCAAATATGCCAAGAAATACTATTAAGCAACCTGAAAAAGCTAAAATACAACCAATAGTAGCTGATGATGATATATCAAGTTTATTACCAGAAACTAATTTTGATGATGAAGATGAATATACTGACGAAGTTATGCTTCCAGGACTTGATGAGTTAGATGATTTGGATGATATTCAAGATGAAGATAATATTGTACCAAAAACTACAAATAACATGCAAAATAATGTAAATGTACAAGAAGAACAAAAAGAATATGAAGATTTTGATGATGGATTATTGCCTGGATTAGATGGTTTTGATGAAGATGGAACTTTATTACCTGGAATGGGATTTGAAGATGAAAATCAAAATGTACAACAACCGATACAATCAAATACTGTACAAAACAATAATATTCGTAAACCACTTCATTCATATACTGTTAAAAGCGGAGGATTGCGTCAAAAGAATATTCTAAATCCTAAAACAACGAATACTGAATTAAACAATGATATTCAATTGGAAGATGATTTAGACTTGAATTATAATAATACTCCAAATGTAAATCAACCAGTATATAATCAGAATAATTATACACAGGAGAATTCAACAAACTACAATACTTATAGTGATGAATATTCTAATAACTATGATAATAATTATGGAAAAGTAGACAGTTTAAAGCCAAAAGTTGATTACTCAATGTCAAGTTTGAATAGTTTATTGACTCAAGATAAAAAAATAGTTACATTTATAGGCACAACTAAAAATGGTACATCTTTCTTAGTTAATAATATTGCTGCTATATTTTCATCTCTTGGAATAAATACAGCAATATTAGATATGACAAAAAATAGAAATTCATATTATATTTATACAAAAAATGAAGAGGAACTTAGAAAAATTGCTTATAATTCAATGGAAAAATTAGAAAATGGATATGCAGAAGGAATTAAAGTTGACAAGAACTTAACAGTATATACTGCGTTACCGAATGATGGAAAAGTATATACAAATGCGGAAGCGATTTTATCAACTTTAGTTCAAAATCACTCTGTAGTATTGATTGACTGTGATTTTGATACAGACCCAGGATATTTTGCAAGTTGCCAAGAAATATATTTAGTACAATCTTTAGATATTCTAACAATACAACCTTTAACAGCATTTTTAAGAGACTTAAAAACTAAAGGTGTGTTAGAACCAGAAAAAGTTAGAGTTGTAATAAACAAAGATATGAAAGTAGGTAACTTAACAAATAAAGTAGTTATTGCTGGTATGTCTTTCTATAATGACCCAGCTATGTCATTTATGACTGAGTTATTTAATAAAGATATGGTAAAATATTGTGTAATACCATTTGATGAAAAAGCATATTCAAAATATTTGGAAGCTATGGTAGAATGCAAAGTTTCATATAATAGCTATCCTTCAAACTTTATAAATAAGTTAAAAACACTTGGAGATATGGTATATCCATTAACAAGTAAACAGGCTTATGGAAAACAAGCAAATAGTACAGCAAAAACAAATAATAATTTCTCAAACAGTATGAATAGTACATTAAATAAAATGAGAAAGAAATATTAGTAGAAATATTTTTAATAATAGAGGTGAATACTTTGGTAATTTTAGTAATAGGCGTTTTAGTATTGGCAATAATATTTTTAGTTGTATATAATATACAGGTACAGAAAAAAATAGAAGAGTATAAAAATTTAGATGAAAGACGTAGTAAGTTATCTGTTATTCAAGACTTTTTAAATATTGCCGGCGAAGCTGAAACTGTTGATGAAAAATTAAATAAAATAAATGAAATAGTAATAGATAAATACAATATAAAGTATTCAACTCTAGTTGTATTTGATGGAGCAGAATATGTTGTAAAAGCATCAAATGTAGATAAAATACATTATGATACTTTATCAAATTTACATACAGAAGAAATTTTTCAAGATAGTGTTACAACAGCTACACCTAAATATATAACAATTGAAAATGAAAATGAAAAATTACCTTATCAGAAAACTGAAATGGGTAGAGCTAAATCAGCAATGTTTTTCCCTTTATATATAGACAACATATATATTGGCTACTGGGTAATGGAAAGTGGAAAAATGCATGCCTTTGATGATATGGATACAACTGTTATAGAAGTAGTAAAAGAAAACATAATATCAGTATTAAGAACTACAGCTTATCAAGATACTATTGAAAATATTGATAGAATAGATAAGTTTACAGGCTTACATTCAGCTGAATACTTATATGGAAAAGCTAAATATACAATAGATAACTATGCTACATCAGCTGTTTGTATGTTTAGAATATCAAATATTGAAGAAATAAATGAAAGTGCTGGAAGATTGATAGGAAATGATATAATTACAGAAGTAAGTAATATTGTAAAAGCTAGAATGTCTTCACAATATATTTTTGTAAGATATATGGGACCAAAATTTGTAATTATATTTTCTGGAGTTGAAGAAGATAGTTTAGAGGAATTTATAAAAGATATAAAATCTGAAATTGAAGACTTACAAATTATAGAAGAGCCAGAAGAAGTTGAATCAATACATACAATAAAAGGTAAAAAAGTTCGTATAACAGAAACAACAGAGAGAAAAGAAGCTTCTCCAAAAATCAATTTTGTTATATCAACTTATTATAAAGGCACTGGTTTAGAAAAATTAACTAAAAGATTAGAAGAATACATGGATTCTGCAGACAAAGCAGAAAATCAAATAAATTATATTTAGGAGGGGATAGAGTATGGCAGTAGACAAAACTTTAAGTTTTAAAGTTGAAAAAGATAAGAGTGTGAGAGCTAAAGAAATACTTAAACAAGTATATCAAGCTTTAGTTGAGAAAGGATATAATCCAATTAACCAAATAGTAGGATACATTTTGTCAGGAGACCCAACCTATATTACAAGTCATAATGATGCTAGAAATTTAATTCGTTTAATTGAAAGAGACGAATTATTAGAAAAAATGGTAAAATATTATATAGGATTAGAAGATTAGTATGCGTACATTAGGAATTGATTATGGTGATGCAAGAGTTGGGATTGCGATAACAGATGCTTTAGGAATAACAGCACAAGGACTAGAAACAATTCACTCAAATGGAAGTGATAAAGTTATTTTAAGAAGATTAGATGAAATTTTTTCTGAATATGAGGTAGATACTATTGTTGTTGGTATGCCTTATAATATGGATGGAACAAAAACATTTAGAGCAGAGGCAACAGAAAAATTTATTCATAAATTAAAATGCAAATATAATAAAATGAAAATTGAAACAATAGATGAAAGACTTACAACAGTTGCAGCACATAAAACAATGAATTTTTTAGATGTAAACAAATCTAAAAAAAGAGGAATTGTAGATACTATTTCTGCTGTATATATATTAGAAATGTATATGAATAAAAATAAATAATAAAAATATCACGAAAATAAAAAAAGGTATTGAAAAATTTTAAACTATAGTATAAGATGTAAAAAAATAGTAGAAGATACTATTTAAAATGAAAGGAGATAAAAAATGGATAACGAAAATATGAATCAAGGATATGATGAAGATAGCAACATTATATATTTAAATGATGAAAATGGTAATGATGTTAAATTCGAATTTTTAGATTTAATAGAATATGAATCAGAACAATATGTTGTTTTATTACCAGCAGATGATAATGAAGAAGACAACGGCGAAGTTGTTATACTAAAATTAGAAGATTCAGAATCAGAAGACGAAGAATCTTATGTAAGTGTTGATGATGAAGAAACTTTAAATGCAGTTTTTGAAATATTTAAAGAGAAATTTAAAGATGAATTTAATTTTGATGATGCTGATGCTGAATAATTTTAGATTTAACCTTAGTTTATAGATGACAATTCAATTACGAGTTGTCATCTATTTTTTTTCTAATAGAGAAGTTAAATCAATGAATTTTTTATCGAGAAAATAAAAATATTTGAATAAAATTTCTATAAAATATTTAAAAAATAAGTAGTATATGATAATATAAAAATATTGATGGAGGTATACGATATGAGTTTATTTAGTTATTTAATTACAATTTTTAGTGTAATGTTTTGGTTTTTTAGAGCAATAGTTTGCCTAATGGCATCTATGAGTAGAAGCTTTGTTTGCCAACCAATGAACTTAAATATAGAAATAGGTGTGCTATTTGCTACATTACCATGTATGTTTTTAATTTTTAAAAGAAATATAATAGGTGCAACCGTTTACTTTGGTATATATGGTGCATATTTTGGAACAGCAATATATAATTATATATCTATGATTCAAGAAGCAGGAAATGGACTAGTAGTTGACTTGAATTTATTGGTTAATGTCTTAGGAATAGTAATAGCTACTTTGACATTTTTAGACATTTTATTAAATAAAAATAGAAGAAATTTTGGATTAGATCAAAAGACAAATTGGTTTTACAACAATGAAAAATATGAGAGAGAACTTGACTCAAGGGCAGACAAAAATCAATATAAATTATAATTTGATGTGTAAAAAGAAAGTGGATTTTAGTATGTTAATCTTGTAACTTGTTATACTTATTTAAAAATATTGTTTATAAAGTAGTAAATTTGAAATTAGATTTTTAGTTGTAAAATAGAAGGGAATACAATATATGAATGAATATGCATTAAAAATATTGGAAATAATTGAAACAAAATGGAAGCAAAGAAATAAATTTAAAGATAATTGCAAGGTATTATTACCTAAAATAGTTTTTTTGAATAATATGTATTATTTAGCTTATCCAATAGTTATAGAAAGTGAAGATTTTAAATATGAATTAAAAGACTGGATATATCAAGAATTGAAAAATCTAAGATTGCAGTTTTCTTTGAAAGACGAAAATGACTATATTGGAAAAATAGATATCAACAAAGATACTATAAAAAATTTATTTTCAAATGAGATATTAGATAAATTTTCAGATTTATATAAGTATATTGCAACAATATTAACAAGCAAGAATAATAAAAAAATAGAAGATAATAAATTACAATTGCTAATAAATGAATATAATCTAGGATTAGATGAAATTTCACAAAGATTAGTGTTGAAAATTTATAAAAAAGATGAATTAAAAGAAGAAAATGAAATTGATGAAACATCAAATAAAGTTGAAATTAGCAAACAAAAAAGTGAAATAAAAGAAATCGATGATAAATATTCAAAAGAAACAAAGCAAATATTGGAAGATATTAAAGTTTTAGAAAACCTAGAAAAAGTTGATTATAATTTTGAGTGGAATTTAGTGAGTGGATTAAGATTTGCTTCACTTGATTTTATTGAATTATGTATCACATTACTAAAAAAAGGTGAGTTTTCAGTAGAGCAGATTGTAGAAAATGATAGAAAAAAAATTAAAATCTTGACTAAAATAGGGGTATTATGTAATACAAGATTTTCTGAAGAGAAAATGGATGATGTAATTTTAAAAGAAAAAATTGAAAAAGGTGAGTTCATAAGTATAGCAAAAGGTTCGTTTATTTCTGAACCTGAAGCCTATGAAAATTTTTTGTGTGTAAAATGTAAATTTAGTAAATGTCCTAAATTTTATGCAGGATATATCTTATATCTAAGAAACAAAGGTTTATTAGAAGATGTTTTAAAAGATAGAGAAGAATATAGAAGAAATACTTTTGAAAGTGATCTTTTTACAATTAAATGGGAAGTAAAAGATGGTGTAAAGAAGATTCCTAAAAAAACTTTTGACATAGCTTTAACTTTACTTGAAAATGATATGGTATTTGTTAATCAAATAATTAACCAAGATAAAAAGCTTTTATTTAGAATATTTTTACCTTTTTCTTGTAATACATATAAATTTATTTCAGATAGCATAGATGAAATATTAAAATATAAAAATGTGCATCCTAATGATTGGAGATATGTAACAAGAGCAAATGATAAATTACTATATAAGTGTGACATTTGGAGCTGTGCAATGCCTTATTGCATATTTGACGTTGCAGGATATCTTTTTTATTTGAAAAAAACTGGACAATTAAATAAAATTGATGAAGATAGAAAATATTATGAAGAACATAAGGATGAAATTGAAAGAGAAGCGGAGCAAGAACAAAAGGAACAATTACTCAAATTTGAAGAAGAATCAAAGCAAAAAAGGGAACGTGAAATTAAAAAAATATTAGAATACAAAAATAAGTCTGAAAATATTGAGCAATTAGTAGAAAAAATAAGCACTGAAAATGGATTACATATTACTATTGAAGGGGAAAGAGGTACTGGAAAAACAGAACTTGCAAATAGAGTTTGTGAATTATTAAAAGCATATAATAAAATTGATAATAGTACACCAGAATATTTAAGCATTCATAATTTGGCTTTTAAAAATACATACGAATATTTGGAAATGCCTAATACTACAACTTGGAATGTAAAAGAACTTTCAATGCATAATAAACATTTATATGTTTTAAGTGATATAAAAGAATTTATTGAAGAATATAAACACGTAAAAAAAATGAATAATGTTAGTTACTTAGGATTAAAAAGAATTAACAGAGTAATAGACTTAATCACATCTTTATTTGATGAAAACTATATTATTTTATGCTCAGATAGAAAATCAATTGATGAATTTTTAGCATTAGATTCGAAAATAAAATTTGTATATCAAAATAATAGATATGAGATTTCAAATTTACCAATTGATATTTTATTTGACGTATATTGTCAAAACTTGAATAAAGATTTGATTTTAAAATTAAGAAATGATAAGGCTCTTAAAGAAAATGTAAAAAATAAATTTATTGAATATGTGAGTATAAATGCAGAATTTTTCCCATTTCAAAATGAAGAATTAGCTAAATATTTGGCAAATTATAGCATAAGTAAAAAAGATTTTATTATGCCGGATAATATTTATAGAAGGGAAACTGTTGATGAGAGTTTAGATAAAATAATAGGATTAAACACTGTAAAGAAAAAAATTAAAGAATTTGAAAAATATGCATTATATACAGTAAAAGCTAAAAACTTAGGGCTAAAAATGAACAAATCAAATTTACACATGATATTTACTGGAAATCCTGGAACTGGAAAAACAACTATAGCAAGAATTATGGCAAAAATGCTATATGATTTAGGCTTAGTATCTGAAAACAAATTGGTTGAAGTTGAAAGAAAAGATTTAGTCGCAAGTTACATTGGACAAACTGCACCAAAGACAGCAGAAGTAGTTGAAAAAGCACTGGGAGGAGTATTATTTATTGATGAAGCATATACTTTAGCACAAGGGAATAAATCTGGAAATGATTTTGGAGCAGAAGCAGTTGCAACTTTAATCAAAGCAATGGAAGACCATAAAGATGATTTAGTTGTTATATTTGCAGGATATAAAGATGAAATGAAAACATTTTTGGATATAAATCCAGGAATAGCGTCAAGAATTGGATATACTTTTAATTTTGAAGATTATACTAGTGACGAATTACTAGAAATGTTTTTTATGAAAATGGATAATATGGGATATTCTTTAAAAGAGAATATAAATAAAGATTTGTCTAAAATTTTTGAATATTTTATTAAAAGAAAAAATTTCGGAAATGGTCGTTTTGTAGACAAACTAATTCAAGAAGTCGTTATGAAGCATGCTTTAAGAGAAACGACAGATATACGAGAAATTACAATAGAAGATATTCCAACAATAGAAGATTTAAATAATGTAAATTATACTAATTATGATGCAAACCAAATGCTTGAAAAATTAGTAGGATTACAAGAATTAAAGAAAAAAATAAAAGAATTTGAGAATTATATAAAATTTTTAAAGAAAGCTGAAGAGCAAAACTTATCTATACCAATTCAAAATTTGCATATGATATTTACTGGAAATCCTGGAACTGGAAAAACAACAGTAGCAAGGATTATTGCCAAAATTTTATTTGATTTAGGTATAATTCATGAAAATAAATTAGTTGAAGTTGAAAGAAAAGACTTGATTGCTGGATATGTTGGACAAACCGCAATTAAAACTTCAGAAGTAATTGAAAAGGCAATGGGAGGAGTATTATTTATTGATGAGGCATATACTTTAGCCCAAGGGAATAAATCCGGAAATGATTTTGGAGCAGAGGCAGTTGCAACTTTAATTAAAGCAATGGAAGATCATAAGGATAATTTGATTGTTATTTTTGCAGGATACAAGGAAGAAATGGGAGAATTTTTAAACATAAATCCAGGTATTTCATCAAGGATTGGTTATATATTTGATTTTCCAGACTATACTGATGCTGAATATTGTGAAATATATTATAGAAAGTTGACTGCATTGGGATTAAACATTGAGGAAAGTGCAAAAAAAGATGTAAAAAAAGTTATGAAGTATTTTTGCAATGTAGAAAATAATGGTAATGGTAGATTTGTAGATAAAGTTGTACAAAATACTTTATTAAAATTGGCTACTAAACAAGGTGATATTACAATTGTTACTAGTGATTGTGTGCCATCAATTCAAGAGATGACTAAAAATATGTTTGCTGGAGAAAGAATGATAAATCCAGAATTTATAGATGAAGATTCTCAAAGACGAACTGCAATTCATGAAATTGGGCATGCTACTATAAGATATGTATTAGAGAAAACACCTGGAATTAAGAAGATTACAATAAATGCTGAAGGAACAGGCAGTTTAGGATATGTTGAATACAATAATTCTAATTTTAAATATACATCAAGTAAAAATCAATATTTGAATAGAATATGTGGACTTTTGGGTGGTATGTGTAATGAAATTGTTTATTTAGGAGAGCATGAATCAGGTAATAGTAGTGATTTAAATAAAGCATCTAATATTGTAAAAAATATGATTACAAGATATGGAATGTCAAGTTTGGGATTGTATACATTTCCTAATGAGAATGATATAGATAAATATATATATGAAGAAGCAAATAAAATACTTTCTGAATGTTATGAAAAAACTATTCAAATTTTAAATAAAAATAAAGAGAAAACTCAAAAAGCAATTGAATATCTAATTGAAAAGAAGGAAATAGACGAGGAACAATTTTTGAAAATTATGAAGGAAGCATAATTTTTATATAGGAGTTTTTATGAAGAAAAAAATAATTTTTTGTATAATTTTAATTTTACTGGGTAGTTCATTACTTATAACAAATGTTTTAATTGGTAGACTAAATTGGCATTTAAGAGCAGATTTTATATGGTTAGCTTCTTATATGTTACCATTAGGAGTTATTTTACTAGTTGCGTTTTTGATTCATTTAGTCAAAAATAATGGAGTTAGAGTATTTCTTATGGTGGTTTGGATTTTGATAAGTTTAGTATTTTTAGCTATAGAAACTATGCTATTAGTATGGATTGTGAAAGATACACCAATTAAAGAAATTGATGGTGTTAAATATTGTAGTGTAGAATATTATAGTAATCGTTTGAGAAAAGATGTGTATTATTATAAGGAATATAATATATTTGCATATCATGAAACAAAAGAATATATAGAAGAATTTTATGAACATGATGATTATATTCATCCAATATATAGAATCTATAAAAAAGAAAATGTAGAAGATAATGTAATGTATGATTATGATAAAGAAGGAAACGTAACTAAAGTAACAATTTATGATAAAGATGGAAATAAAAAGGAATTGGAGAAGTAAAAATGAATAAGATAGTTACAATTTGTGGTAGCATGAAATTTAAAGAAAAAATGATGGAAGTAGCAAAAGAATTAGAAATCAAAAATAGATATGTAGTAATTCAATGTGTTTATAGTAATGATAAGTTTAGCGAAAAAGAACAAGAAATTTTATCAGAATTGCATTATAATAAGATTGAAATAAGTGATGCTATTTATGTAGTAAATGTTGATGGATATATTGGTACATCTACTATGCATGAAATAGAATATGCTAAAAAATTAGGAAAAGAAGTATTATATTTGAATAGTGTATAAAACAAGAAAATATATCCCATATTGTTGGAATTATATATAATTTCGTCAATATGGGTTTGATTTTATTAAAAAACTTAAAATGTGCAATTCTTGAATTTCATATACTTTTATGGTAAAATATAAATCAATGTGTATAATAGGAAATTTGAATAAAAAGAGTGGAAGTGAAAAAATGGATATGTATCAAAAAAGAAAAAATCGACAAGAGATGAAAAGTAACGAAAATAAAGATGAGATGCAAAACAAAATGAATATCAACTGGTATCCAGGGCATATGGCAAAAACAAGGAGACAAATAATTGAAGATTTAAAACTAATAGATGTTGTAGTAGAGTTATTAGATGCAAGAATACCAATTTCCAGTAGAAATCCAGATATAAGAGAAATTACAAAAAATAAGAAAAAGATAATTTTATTAAATAAATCAGAT
The DNA here is from genome assembly GCA_934141445.1 of uncultured Clostridia bacterium. Classification (GTDB taxonomy): domain Bacteria; phylum Bacillota; class Clostridia; order TANB77; family CAG-508; genus Scatovivens. The sequence continues at coordinate 60,493 of CAKPCF010000002.1, forward strand.
TTATCTGATGATTCAGTAAATACAAAATGGGTTAGTTACTTTTCAAAGGAAGCGAAAACGATTTTAACAGATGCAAATTCTGGAAGAGGAATAAATCAACTAACTAAAGCAATAGATGAATTGATGGTTGAAGAAAAAGCTAGACAAGCAGCAAGAGGTAGAATAAATAAAACTACTAGAGTTATGATTTTGGGTATTCCGAATGTTGGAAAATCATCATTGATAAATAGACTATCAAAAAGAAATACAACAGAAGTTGGTAATAGACCAGGTGTTACAAAGCAAAAACAATGGATAAGGATAAGTAAAGACCAAGAATTATTAGATACACCAGGTGTATTATGGCCAAAATTTGAAAATAATAAAGTTGCATTAAATTTAGCATATACAGGAACAATAAAAGATGATATACTAGAAAGAACTGAAGTAGCTTATGAATTGCTAAAAAAATTATATGAAGAATATTTAGAAAACTTAAAACAAAGATATAAGTTAACTGATGAAGAAATTGAAAATGTAAAATCAGAAGAGGAAAATTTTATTTATGGACTAATGAAACTTATAGCAAGAAAAAGAGGTGCTTTGGTTTCAGGAGGAGAAGTAGATGATGAAAAAGTTTCTGGAATTATAATTGATGATTTTAGAACTGGAAAATTAGGAAAAATTAGTTTAGAAAGGCCGTAAAAATTGGAATTTATAGATAGAAAAAAAGATATAAAAGATGTTGATATGTTGTCTCCATTAGTATGGGCTTATGTTGGAGATGCTGTGTATGAATTATACATAAGAACACATTTAATAAATAATTCAAATGCAAAACCTCATAAATTACATGTAGAATCAATTAAATATGTTAAAGCAAAAGCTCAGGCTGATATATTAAAAAAACTACAAGATATTTTAACTGATGAAGAAAAAGATATAGTTAGAAGAGGAAGAAATACAGAAAATCATCATGTTGCAAAGAATGCAAATGTTGCAGATTATGCTCAATCTACAGCTTTTGAAGCTTTAATAGGATATTTATATTTATCTAAAAATGATGATAGATTAAAAGAAATTCTTGATTCTTGTATTGACTAATTAAATGAAATATGTTATAAATAAATAGCTGATTGATATTAAAGTATCAATTTGTTATTTGGCCCCTTGGTCAAGCGGCTAAGACGTCACCCTCTCAAGGTGAAATCATGGGTTCGATTCCCGTAGGGGTCACCAAGTTTTATAGTATCTATGAAAAGTAGATACTATTTTTTTATATCAAATTTATATGGAATCGAAAAGGAGGAAAAATTAACAATCCAGTGAATTGTTAATCCGACGAGGGTAGATTCCCGTAGGGGGGTCACCCAATTTTATAGTATCTATGAAAAGTAGATACTATTTTTTTATAATAAATAATTTTAGTATTTTTACGAATATTACATTTATGTTAAAATTATTGCAACAAAAAATAATAATGATAAAATAAATATAAGGTACTATAACCAATTTTTGTAAAACAAAGGAGAAAAAAATATGAGTTTTGAAAAATTATGGTCTCCAGGGAAAATAGGAAAAATGGAGCTAAAAAATCGTTTTGTTGTACCACCAATGGGTACAAATTATGGAAATTATGATGGCTTTGTTACTGATGAGATGATAGAATATTATCGTCGTAGAGCAGCTGGTGGTTTTGGTTTAATAGTTGTAGAAGTTACAGCAGTTGATCCAAAAGGAAAAGCGATAGTTAACGAAGTTGGATTATGGGATGATGAACACATTTATGGATTTAGAAAATTAGTAGATACAGTTCATAGAGAAGGTGCAAAAATTATTATTCAATTACATCATTGTGGTAGACAAACTGCACCAGCACAAATATTTAATCAAAATCCAGAAGCACCAAGTAGAGTTGCTTGCCCAGTTATGAATGTTGTTCCAGATGAAATGAGCATAGATAGAGTATGGCAAGTTATAAATGAATTTGGTGATGCAGCAGCAAGAGCTAAACAAGCTGGAGCAGATGGTATTGAAGTTCATGGTGCACATGGATATTTAATAGCACAATTTATGTCACCACATGCAAATAAGAGAGTAGATGAATTTGGTGGAGATTTTGAAGGAAGAATGAAATTCCCAAGAGAAATCTTTAGAAATATAAGATCAAAAGTTGGTTATGACTATCCAATGACATTTAGATTTGGATATGATGAAAAAGTTACAGGTGGTCGTACACTTGAAGAATCTGTTATGGTTGCGAGAATGGCTGAAGAAGAAACAGTTAATGCATTACATGTTTCAATAATGACTTATGAATCAATGCAATATATGTCTGCATCACAAGCAATGCCAAATGGATTTAATCAATTCCCAACAAAAGTAATAAAAGAAGCAGTTCATATTCCAGTTATTTCAGTTGGACGTTATACACCATGGATGGCTGAAAGTGCATTGTTAAATGGTTGTGCTGATTTCATTTCATTTGGTAGAGCATCACTTGCTGAACCAAATCTTCCAAACTTAGTAAAAGAGGGAAGAACAAATGAAATTTGTCCATGTATTTCTTGCACACAATCTTGTATAAATTATATATTTGTTGGAAATAAATGCTCTTGCTTAGTAAATCCAATTACAGGTCATGAAACAGAATATGATTTATCAGAAGTTGCTTATAAGAAGAATGTAGCAATAGTTGGTGCTGGACCAGCAGGTTTATATGCAGCAATGATTGCAGCAAAACGTGGTCATAGAGTAACTGTATACGAAAAGACAAATCATATTGGTGGACAATTTAGATTAGGAGCTATTCCACCTGCAAAACAAGAAATTACAACAGCAATTAAATATTATCATACAATGGGAATGAAATATGGTGTAAATTATAGAATGAATTATATGCCAAATGCTGATGAATTAAAAGGATATGAAGTCGTTATTCTAGCAACAGGAAGTATACCTTCAAAACCAGGTATTCCAGGAATTGATAATGGTCATGTAATAGATGCACTAGATGTGTTATCAGGTGATAAAGTTCCAGGAACTAATGTACTAGTTCTAGGTGGTGGTATGACTGGTGTTGAAACTGCAGAATTTATGGCAGAACATAATAGAGCAGTAACAGTATTAGAAATGAGACCAGATATTGCACTTGATGAAGGTATGATACCAAGAGCATTCTTAATGCCAAGACTTGCAGAAAAAGGTGTTAAGAAAATTGTTAATGCCAAAGTTGAAACAATTCAAGAAGATGGAGTAACTTATACTTCAAATGGAAAAGAAGAAACTTTACATGGATTTGATTCAATTGTATTAGCATTAGGTGTAAAATCATACAATCCATTAGAAGAGCAATTAAAAGGACAAGTTAAAGAACTATATGTAATAGGAGATGCTAAACAAGTAGGACCAGCTAATAAAGCTACAGAATCTGCTTTAGCTGTTGCTGCAAGAATTTAGTGGAGAGAGAAAATGAAGTTTTTATATGGAACAGGTAATCTTGCAAAATTAGAACAAATGAAAGAGATTATCAAATTAAATAATTTTGATGTAGATATTATTTCTTTAAAAGATATAAATTTTAATGAAGAAATAATAGAAGATGGAAAAAATTTTGAAGAAAATTCTGAAATAAAAGCAAATGCAATAAAGAAATTTTGTGATAAAAATAATATACACGATAGAATCATTTTAACAGATGATTCAGGACTTTGTGTAGATAAATTAAATGGAGAACCTGGAGTATATACAGCTAGATATGCTGGTGAACATCCAACTCAAATAGAAAATATCACAAAATTATTGAACAATATGAAACCATATCAAAGTATGGAAGATAGAACATGTAAATTTGTAACAGTATTAACAGCAATACTTCCAAGTGATAAAAAGATAGTTGCTAGAGGAGAATGTAAAGGAAAAATAGCTTTAAATCATGGAAGGCTAGGTGGACTTACATTTAGCCCTGTATTTATTCCAGATGGCTTTGACAAACCAATGGGAGATATGAATGAAGAAGAATTTAGTAGAGTTCATAATCATAGAGAATTAGCAATGAAGCAAATGCTTGAAAAATTAAAGAATATATAGAATATATTAAATCGATTTAATTGCATCTCGAATGTTGGAAAAACTAACATTTTGAGGTGCAATTTTTTTACATTTTGCTAAAAAGGTCGAAAAATGAAATATAAAAAAGAACAAATGTATTGACAAAAAGATGTTTTTGTATATAATAATTATAGCAAACATATTTTTGTGTTTTGAAAAATATTAAATCTAATTTATAAGGTTGGTGGCTAGTATGATAACAAGTTTACATATAAAAAATATAGGTATTATAGATGAAATAAATATTAACTTAAATGAAGGTTTTAATGTGTTAACAGGTGAGACTGGTGCAGGTAAAACTTTAATTATAGATAGTTTGCAAATTATTGCAGGTGGTAGATTTTCAAAGGAAATGATTAGAAGAGGAGAAAGTTGTTCTTATGTTGAAATGAGTTTATTTTTACCTGGGCAAGGTTTTGAAGATGATACTGTAATTGTTTCTAGAGAAATGAATATAAAAGGAAAAAATTTATGCAAAATAAATGGGAGACTTGTAACAGTTAGCGAATTAAAAGATTTTATGAAAAATATAATAGATATACATGGACAAAATGATAGTCAATCAATTTTAGATAATAGTACACATATTGAACTTATAGATGGATTTGCAAATAAAGAAATTAAAGATGTAAAAAATCAATATACAGAATTGTTTAAACAATATCAAGAAATAAAGAAAGCTTTAAATGAAAACTATGGAGATGATAGAGAGAAACAAAGAAAATTAGATTTACTAAAATACGAAGTAGAAGAGATAAGAAATGCTGATTTGAAAATTGGAGAAGAAGAGGAAATCGAAGAAAAAAGAAAACTGATTAGTTCATCTGAAAAAATAGCAAATAATTTACAAGAAGCAGAAATGCAAATTACAGAAAATGTAATTGAAAATTTGAATATGGCAATAAGAGCAATGGAAAAAATTGAGAGCTACAAAGAAGAATATGGTACATTAGTTGGTGAATTGAAAAATTCTTACTATGAGCTACAAGAGGCTGCCAGAGATATATCAAATAATAGAGAAGATGTGTATTTTGATGAAGAAGAACAAAAAGAAATTGAAGAAAGATGGGATTTAATACATTCTTTAAAGAGAAAATATGGCAATACAATAGAGGAAATTTTAAATTATGAAAAAGAGAAATCAATAGAAATAGAGCAGATAGAAAATTTAGATGAATATATATTAGAACTTAAAAATAAGCAAAGTAAAATAGAAAAAGATATGAAAAAAATAGCTTTAGAATTACATAAAATTCGTGAAAAATATGCTAATGTTTTATCAGAACAAATCAATAAAGAATTACAAGATTTAGAAATGAAAAATGCAAAATTTAGTGTTGAATTTGAGAATTTTGAAGGTTCTGTTTTTAATAAAGATGGATTAGATAAACTGGAATTTATGATTAAAACAAATGTTGGAGAAGAGGCAAAACCACTTACTAAAATTGCTTCTGGTGGCGAAATGTCAAGAATAATGCTTGCTATTAAAAATGTTTTAGCAGATGTAGACAAAGTACCTGTTTTGATTTTTGATGAGATAGATACAGGAATTAGTGGTGTTGCCGCTAATAGTACAGGAGAAAAAATGAAGTCAATTTCTAAAAAACATCAAGTAATTTGTGTAACTCATCAAGCAAGTATAGCTGCTAAAGGTGACTATAATTATTACATTTCAAAAGAAGTTGTAAATGAAAAAACAGCTACAAAAATTAAATTATTATCAGAAGAAGAAGTAATAAAAGAAATTGCAAGGATAGCCAGTGGCACTATTAGTGAAGCTTCTATAAATCATGCAAAAGAACTAAGAGGAAGAAAATTAAAATTAGTTGTATAACAAAAATAAAATGATAAGTGTATAAGGCTGAAAACAAGCATTTTAAAGCATTTTGATGTGAGTACATTTGAAATAAAAAGTAAGAAAATGTAAAAAGTACTTAAAAATATAAATACATGAGTAAAAAAAGTGAAAAAAATGATGAAACCTTGATGTACCAATGTGTACAAGTTGAAAAATAAGCATAAATTCAACTTTGAGATTTGAAAAATAAAAATAAACTGTGTATACTAATAGTGATTTGAAAATTATGGCCATATAAAATACAACAAAATTTAATACAAAACAAAAAGGAAATGGAATGGGAAAACATAACTCAAAATTTGAAAAATTTAAAGAATTAAAGTTTTTAAATCCGAATAAATTGTACATATTTGAGAATGGAGTTTTCTATATAACTTATAATGAAGATGCAGACAAAATGAAAGAAGTATTTGGCTTTGTAGTTAAGCAAATGGGAAGTATATATAGAAAATGTGAATTTCCAGTACAATATTTTGAAAGATATGAAAAAGCTTTGAAACTAAAGAAAATTGACTATGAAGTAGTAGCAGTAACTAAGAAAAAGAAGAAGATAACAGCTGATGAACTAGACACTCAACATAGTGAATGTAGTAACTTGATGCATCTAGAAATTCTTCAGATAATTCAAAAAGCAGATTTATCAAAAATAACACCAATTCAAGCTATGAATATTTTATTAGAAATGCAAAATAGAGTAAAAAATTCCAAACTCTAGAACTGTAATTAAAAGCTATTGGTAAAAAAGATAACAAAAAGTAAAAAATATGAAATAAAAAACCTTAAGTGTAGAAATTATAAATACTTTAATTTCTGTACTTAAGGTTTTTTATTATTTACTAAAATTCTAACATTGAGCCAGTTTAAAGTCAATATAAAAATATAAAAAGTTGAAAAATATCAGTTTTTTTGTTCGACAAAAATTGCAAAAATATTGAGTTTTCAACGATTTTGCCCACTTCAATTCTTCCTTAAGTACAGAACTTAACGAAGGATAGAGGTGGTTTTCCCTCTAGCAAGCAAGACTTTCCGAATAAATTGTATATGCAATTTATTGTGTTTTGTTTTTATGGATTTTTGGAGAAAGGCCTACCCCTTTCTCCAACTTAAATTATACAGAGGAGGAAAAAATGATGAAAAGAAAATTAGAAATTACTTTATTTATCTTTTTAGTAGTGATAGCGGTTTTAACAATAAATAGTGAAGCAGCTTATCAATCAAGACCAGGTTTTTCAGCTTTAGTAAATACAACATCAAATAGCTTTTTTGAAAATATAAGAAAAATGGAATCTAAAGATGGTCCTATGGGATTAAGTGCAGAATTTACAGTTACTGATACAGAAGTAAAAGAAACAACAGCATCAAATAATATAGATGTCCATATGATAAAAAATTCTGAATGGGGTGCAGCAGTTCTTCTTGCAGCATCTGGATATGGTGCAGGAACAGATGGTGAAGCAGGAACATATACAACAGGTTCTAGTAATTATACAGGAATTTACGGTATGGGAAATGGCAACTGGGAATATACAGCTAGTTATTGTGTACAAGGTGGTTCTACAGCTACAGGAAATTCAAATGTTAGAAGCATATTACATAGCTATGCTAATAGTAATTCAAAGTATGTAGATGTATATAGAAATCCAAATAACCAGGTAACGGCAGATTATGATACTTTTGCTAGTAAGAACAATCACATCAAAGGTGATGCACTAGTTGAAGTTATGGGCTTACACAGCGGCAATTTGTACCTTGTTACTACGGACGTTCCCGTATTCGTACGTGGCAGCGGTGGTGTCTTTGCTTTCTATAGGTACTTTGGTTATGGCGACAGCTACTTCACTTCGCGTGCGGTGGCTGTGTGCGGAGCTGGACTTTAAGCACTGCACCTTGTGATTTGAGAGGCGTGTAGAAATTCAAATCAGGTGTTACACTGAAGCGGCAATAAGAACCTTGTTACTACGGACAATCCCGTATTCGTACGTGGCAGCGGTGGTGTCTTTGCTTTCAATAGGAACAATGGTAATAGCAACAGCAACAACACTTCGCGTGCGGTGGCTGTGTGCGGAGCTGGACTCTTGTGTGAAGGTTTTATTTTCTAAAAATTTTACTTATTTATAAGTAAAATTTTTAAAAGTAATTATAGTGATTTTCATAATAATATAAATTTTAAAATTCGCAGTTTAATATTTAGTAATATATGAAAAAATAAATGGACCTAAATTTCTTTAATTATGAAAATAAAAGATTTAGGTGGAGCAAAGTTTAAGGACTTTACTGATTAGATTTTTCACACACAAAAGAAGTGTAATTCCTTCCTTTTTGGTAAAAATTTGAAAGGAGTAGTACAATGCAAGTAAAGGAAACTTGAAAGTGATGTACACATAATTAAATAAAATGGCTAAACAAGATACAAGATTGATTATATACGAAAGATTAGTAGATTTAATTTTTTATTCTAAAAATTTATTAAAAAAATTTCCAAAATCTGAAAGATTTGATTTATGTGCAGACATAAAACAAGCTTTATACAAAGTATTAAGATTAGTAATGTATTCTTGGAAAGAGAAAGATATTGAACAAAGATATCAAAATTTAAAAGAAGCAGATATAGAAATTTATGTATTAAAAACATTAACAAGATTGTCTTATATGGATAGATATATTACAGAACAAAACTATATGACATGGAATAATCACCTTTCTGAAATAGGAAAGATGTTAGGTGGGTGGATAAAAACATGTCAAAAAGGGTAAATAATATATTTTTACAAAAGATAAAATTTAAAAATATATATGCCGCATATAGAAGAGCATCAATTCTAAAACATAAAAATAGAGAAGTGATACTGTTTGAAATGGACTTAGCTCAAAATTTATATGATATATTAAAAGATTTATATTTTCAAAGGTATAAGCCAGGAATATATCGAAAATTTGTTGTATATGAACCTAAAAGAAGAGAAATAATGTCACTTCCATTTAGAGACAGAGTTGTTCAACAATGGTATGTGGAAGAATTTATAAGACCAATTTTTATTCCAAAATTGATAGTAGATACTTATGCTTGTATTCCAGGTAGAGGCTTACATCATGCAATTCATAAACTACAATATTATATGCAAAAAATGAAAAAAGAAAATGAAGATTTTTATATTTTAAAATGTGATGTTGCAAAATTTTTTAACAATATTCATAAAGATATTTTATATGAAATTATAGAAAGAAAAATAAAAGATAAATATTTTTTAGAGTGTACGAAGCATATTTTATTTGATGGAACTTATAAAGTTGGAATACCAATTGGAAATTATACTTCACAATTTTTTGCAAATATATATTTGAATGAACTAGACCATTTTGTTAAAGAAAAATTAAAAATTAAATATTATGTTAGATATATGGATGATTTTATATTATTGCTTCCTAATAAAGAAAAGGCTATTGAAATAAGAAAAGAAATAGAAAGCTTTTTAGATACAAGATTAAAATTAGCATTAAATAGAAAAACAAATTATTTTAAAAATAAACAAGGAGTAAGTTTTTGTGGGTATCATATTTATGTTCACAAAATTGTTTTACTAAATCAAAACAAAAAGAAAATATACAAAAGAGTAAAGCATTGGAATGAATTATATGCGAAGGGTGAATTAGATATGTTTGAAGCAGCACAAAGCTTAATAGCATGGATAGGACATGCTAGTGCAGCAGATTCTTACGAATATATAAATAAGATAAAAAACAAATGTGATTGGTATTACAAAGGAGATATAAAATGAAAGGAAAGAAGGCTAAATTAAGCAATCATCAAGGAATCACTCTTATCGCTTTAGTTATTACAATAATAATTATGTTGATTTTAGCAGGAATAAGTTTAAATGCAACGATAGGTGATAATGGAATTATTAGTAAGGCAAGAGAAGCTAAGTTTAAACAAGCTTTGTCTTCATATAAAGAACAAGCAGATGCTTATGTATTAAATTACAATATGAATAATGACATTGGAATTGGTGAAGAGTCTACTTTATATTCAGGAGCACTTCGAGAAGCTGGAAAAGAAAATGACACTACTGGAATATACAATGATATATATACGAAGCATTTTAAGGATTTAAAGAAACTATCAGAAGGTTCTAGTACTGGAACAATTTCAAATACTAGCATTGATGAAGTGATTCCAGATATGGAAAATTACTATAAAAAACATGTTGGCGTTGAAAATGGAACTATGATGTGGTTTGCTGAAAAAAGAGATGATGAAGAGGTACAATGGGCTTTGGAACTTGGTGTATCAGTATTTATCGAAGGTGTAGGAAAGGTTTTACCAGATGGAAGCTATCAAATATATTCAAAGGGTGAATATGCAAATACAATGGGAACTTCTGGTACATATTGTGCAGAGCCAGATTTAACAGGCTTTAACACAGCAACAACATATTACATTGAATATGAATCAGATAATCAAAGCAGTAACTCTGGAAACCCAATTTATTTAAATGTACCAGATAATTGGTATGACTATGGTAATCAAAGATGGGCAAATATTGCAACAGTTAATGACTGTCAAATGACATATTGGACATGGATACCAAGATATGTTTATAAAGTAGATGGAAATTCAATTGATTGTAAATTTGTAAATACATCTAATGTTTGTATTGGTACAGATGGACTTGAAATTGATGTTTCAGACTATATTTTACCAAGTGCATTTACATTTGATGGAAAAGAACTTTCTGGAATTTGGGTAAGCAAATATGAAATATCAGAACCAGTACATCCAACAGGATTTTCTGCTACAACAGATAAAGACAGTATAACAATTCAAAGTGTTACTACAATTGGCTCAAGTACACCAGGTGGAGAAAATCCAATCGGAAAAGATGTAGAAATACATATAAGTGGAAATGGATTTGATAAAACAATTTCACATGTTGATTTACCATATAAAATTGAAGGTTTGTCACCAGATAAAACATATAAAGTTGAAGTTGAGACACCTACATTTTATGAATCTAGAATGACTTTATCAAGAGAACTTACAACACCAGAAGGTACTGTAAATGAAATTGCAAATCCAGACTTTACAGGATTTAATACAGACACTACATATTTTCTTGAATATGAAGAGGACAATAAAACAGCAAAAATTGGAGAAAAAGTTCAAACAACAGTTGATTCAATTGATACATCAAAATTAGTTGCATCAAATGCTCCAACAAATTGGTATGATTATACAAAAAAAAGATGGGCAAATATTGCTACAATGACATCTGATGGTAAAGTTGCATATTGGACTTGGGTTCCAAGATATAAGTATAAAGTTATCGAATCAGATGATACAGTAGATTGTATTTTTGTAAGTAAGAGCAAAACAAATTCTTTATTAGGTTCATTAACTGATAAATATGTAATTCCATCAGCATTTACTTGGGATAGCAAAGAACTTTCTGGAATATGGGTTCTAAAATATGAAGTTACTCTTGCAAAAGAACCAACAAGTTTTGTTGTACAAGCAGGTTCTAATGAAATAAAAATAACAAGTGTTTCATACACAGGTTCAGGAGGAAATTTACCAACTGATGGATATACATTGAATGTTACTGACAAAGCAACAAATAGCAAAGTAATAAATAATTCAAGTATAAGTATTGGTTCAAATGGATACACAATTACAGGTTTGTCTGCTGGACATACTTATGATATAGAGCTAACAGCCCCAATGGTATATAATGATGCAAATGGCAGTAAGCAATATAAGAAATTGACCAGAACTGTTTCAACAATAGGAAATGGTGAAGGTACAGCTAATGTGCCAAATTTAGATGGATTCAGTAAAGAAAATACATATTATGTTGTATATAGTAGTAATAAGCAAAAAGCTTTATTAGGAGATAAAGTTGAATATGATTCAAACGGTAATCCTACAAATGCTCCAACAGACTGGTATGATTATGGCGCAAAGAGTTGGGCAAATATTGTTACAATTACAGCAGATGAAGGTAAGAATTTGAATTTGACAAAAGGTATGGAAATTGGCTCAATAAATACAACATATTCAAAGATGGCTATGTTTGTTTGGGTACCTAGATATGAATATAAAGTAGATGAAACTTCTGATTCAACAGATATAATATTTATTTCAGCTAGTAAGAAAAATGCAGATAGCGGATATACAATTCCATCAGCATTTACTTGGGGAGACAAGGAACTTTCAGGGTATTGGGTATCTAAATATGAAGTGACAGAAATAAATAATGAGAATTAAGGTGAATTTATGCAAAAAGTAATTGAATTTATAAAAGAAAATAAAAAAATTGTAATTATTATATGTATTTTATTGGTTGTAGTATTTTCTATTGTAAAAATAAACAAGAAAAAGAGAATATCTGAAAATATAGCAAAAGAAAATGAGCAATTAAGAATTGAAGAAGAGGCAAGAAATAATAGACAATATAATTCTGATATGTTAGAAAATAATATAGAAGAAGATATTGGTACATCAGAAGATGATATACAAATGTTCAATTAAAATATAAAAAAGAAGGTGGTAATTTAAAATGTTACCACCTATTTTTTATTCTTTAATTTCTTTAGCCAATTTTCCAATTGCCTTTGTTTCAATTCTTGAAACATAAGAGCGACTGATATCTAACATTTCTGCAATCTCTTTTTGAGTTTTAGGTTTATCACCTTTTAAACCAAATCTTAATTCAATTATAGTTTTTTCTCTATTTTTTAAAACTGTTTTAATTTTTTCATATAAATTTTTAACTTTTAATTTTAAATCTACCTCATCTTCAACATTTTTTTCATTTATTTCAAGAATTTCTTGAAGAGTAACAACATTATCATCTTTATCTTTTCCAACTGGTTCATTTAGGAAAACTTCAGAATTTCTTTTTTTATTACTTCTTAGAAACATCAATATTTCGTTTTCAATACATCTTGCTGTATATGTAGCTAATTTTATATTTTTTTCTGTATTAAAACTATTGATTCCTTTTATTAAACCAATAGTACCAATTGAAATTAAATCATCAGCATCAATATTTGTATTATTGTATTTTTTTGCAATATGTGCAACTAATCTTAAATTATGTTCAATTAAAATATTTCTAGCAGATTCACTACCAGATAACATTTCTTCTAAATACTTTTTTTCATCTTCAGCACTTAAAGGCTCTGGAAATAAACTACTGCTTTGAATATAGCCAAAACCAAAAATCATTTCAGACAGAAAATTCCAAAAAGTTTCTAATGTAAAGACAAGCATTTAATCCCTCCTGTTTAAAAGCATACTAAAATATATGAACTAAAGAATAAAAGTGTGCCTGACCGAGAGAAATAAAATATTTTAATTGGTTATTATTTGACTGGTAAAAATAAAAGTGATAAAATTTATAAGATTTGATTGGAGGAATTGGTATGTACGGAAAAATCAAAGATATGAGAAGATTAGAAGTAAAAATCAATAGAGGTGGAGAACTTGTATATTCTGGAAAAGTAGAAGAAGCACCAGAAGATATTAAAAATTTGAGTTATATATCAATAAAACTTGATGGTGGTATTGCAATATTGGAAATCGAATAGAAAAATTCTATGATAAAAAAGAGCTTTATTGAGGATAAGAATGGTGAAGAAATGGAAAAAGATATATTAAGAGAATGTACATTATGCCCAAGAAATTGCAAAGTTAATAGATATGAAAAAATTGGAAGATGTGGGATGACAGTAAATATAAAAATTGCTTTAGCAGATTTACATTTTTATGAAGAACCTTGCATTAGTGGATTAAGTGGTTCTGGTGCAGTATTCTTTTCTGGATGCAATTTAAACTGTGTTTATTGCCAAAATTATGAAATTAGTCAAGCAAAGAAAGGATATGAAATCTCTATTCAAGAATTAGCTGATAAGATGATTGAACTTCAAAATAAAGGAGCTAATAATATAAATTTAGTTACTGCGTTTAGTTTTGTACCACAAATAATAGAAGCAATTGATATTGCTAAAAAACAAGGTTTTAATTTGCCAATAGTATATAATAGTAGTGGCTATGAAAGTATAGAAACAATAAAAATGCTTGCTGGATATGTAGATGTATATTTACCAGATTTAAAATACTATTATAATGAACTTTCTAAAGATTTATCTAATGTAAATGATTATTTTGAAAAAGCATCAAAAGCTATTTTGGAAATGAAAAAGCAAGTAGGAAATCCAATATTTGATGAAGAAGGAATTATACAAAAAGGGATAATAGTAAGACATTTAGTGTTGCCAAATCATTTACAAAATACAAAAAGTATTTTAAAATGGATAAAAAATAATTTAGGAAAAGATACATATTGTAGTATAATGGCACAGTATTTTCCTACATATAAAGCACTAGGTAAAGAAGATATAAATAGAAAGCTAAATGTAGAAGAATATGATGAAATAGAAAACTATGTATATAAATTGGGATTGAAAAATGGATATATGCAATATGTTGAAGAAAATGAAGAAAAATATGTTCCAAAATTTTAAATGCACAATATATTATAACAAAAAAATAATTACTAAAACAAATTTTAAAAATAGAGAATAAATTAGAAAATAGTGTTTATAATAAAGATTAAATTAGATAAATAATTAAAATTATATAAAAATAATGAAAAAATGAGTTGATAAAAACTTAAAAAGACTGTATAATAAATTCAAGTTAAAAATAGTTAATAATCTTCCCTGCGTAGTGCGTGTAGAACTGATTTTTTAGAACCTACAAGTTTGGATAAGGGAGTCTGAGCTCTAGATATGGCGTGTATGCTTGCATTTATGTAAGAAACCCAGGAGTATTTAGGAGGACACCCACCTGTATATATACAGGTCCATAAAAAATCTTCATCTTACGGCTTAGACGTGGGGCTTTTTTTGTTATTTGTAACAAGAAAAAAGTATTGAAATTTATAGATAAAAATACTATAATATAACAGTAATATTAAGAGAAATTTGGTATGTATATGAATATAAAACAGTTGATAAAATATGGAACGAATGAGCTAAATGGAATAGAAGATTCTTATTTGAAAGTAAGAATTTTATTGTCTCATGTATTAGGTAAGAATAAAGAATATTTAATTATAAATAGTGATGAAGAAGTTTCACAAGAAAAAGAAGAAGAATTTTTTGAAAAACTAGAAAAACTAAAAAAAGGATATCCTATTCAGTATATTACAAATTCACAATTTTTCAGAAATTGTGAATTTTATGTGGATAACAATGTTTTAATTCCGCAACCAGATACAGAGATTTTAGTTGAAGAATCTATAAAAATAATTTTAGAAAAGCAAGTATCTAATGTTTTAGATTTATGTACAGGTAGTGGAGCAATTGTTATTTCTATAGCAAAAGAATTATTAGAACAATCAAAAAAAATCACATTTTGGGCGAGTGATATAAGTGAAAAAGCTTTAGAAATAGCTGAAAAAAATGCAAAACAAAATGAAGTTGAAATAAATTTTATACAAAGTGATTTATTTGAAAAAATTGATAATAATTTAAAATTTGATATTATTATTTCTAATCCTCCATATATAGAAACAGCAACAATTGAAGAACTTTCAACAGAAGTGAAAAATGAGCCTAAAATTGCTTTAGATGGTGGAGAAGATGGTTTAGAATTTTATAGAAAAATAGCAAATAGTTCTAAAAAATATTTAAAAGAAAATGGATATCTAGCTTTAGAAATAGGCTATAATCAAATGGATAATGTATGCGAAATTTTAAATCAAAATAATTATAGAGTGTTAAGAAAAGTTAAAGACTTTTCTAATAATGATAGAGTTATAGTTGCACAAATTTTATAGATTTATAGAAATCTAAATTTAATATAAGGTAGATGAAGATGACTTTTTCATATCAAGTAAAAGAAGAATTAAGCAAGTCGATAAGCTATAAAGATAAAGAAATATTGGAAGCGGAATTTTTAGGATATATTTTAACTGGAAATACCAATATTGATGATAACAAAATTGAATATATTACTGAAAATGAATTTAATATAGAAGCATTTTATAAAATTTTATTTAATTTAGGTGTAGAATATGAACCTTGTATAAAAGGAAAATGCTATGTCGCAATAATTTCAATTGATGAAAGATTTAATAAATATTTACAATTGATTAGTTCAAAAAACGAAGACGTTTTGAAATCAATTGTAAAAGGAGCATTTTTAGGTGCTGGGTCAATAAATGAACCTAAAAATAAATATCATTTAGAAATTTCTTTTGAAAATAAAGTGAATGCTGGATATGTAATAAATATTTGTAAATTTTTTGGAATAAATTTGAAACTATTAGAACGAAAAAAAATAGTAGTATATTTAAAAGAAAGTGAAGAAATATCAAGATTTTTAGCCTTAATTGGAGCAAATAAAGCTGTTTTAAAGTTTGAAGAGATTAGAATTATGAGGGAAATGAAAAATAATGTTAATAGATTGGTAAATTGTGAGACTGCTAATATAAATAAAACTGTTAATGCAGCTGTTGACCAAATAAATGATATAAAATTTATTCAAAGTAAAAATAAATTTGATGAGATGTCAGAAGATTTAAAAGAATTAGCATTGCTTAGATTAAAAAATCCAGAAGCCACTTTAAAAGAACTAGGAGATAAACTTAGTCAGCCAATAGGAAAATCAGGAATAAGTCATAGAATAAAAAAGATACATGATTTTGCAGAAGAACTAAAGAAATAAAAGAGTACAATAGAAAAGCAATAATAAGAGAATATGTAAAGGAATAAAGAAATGGAAGAATTAGGAATATATATACATATACCATTTTGTCAAAAGAAATGTAGTTATTGTGATTTTAAATCTTTTGCTAATATAGAAGAAGATATGCAAAAAAAATATGTAGAAGCCCTTATAAAAGAAATAAAAAATTGTAATGATGATAATAAGCATATTGTTACAACAATATATATTGGTGGTGGCACACCTTCTTTTATAAAACCAGATTATATAAAGGAAATATTAGATGCAATTTATAAAAAATGGCAAATAAAATCAGATGTTGAAATAACAATAGAAGTAAATCCAGGAACAGTTACAAAGGAAAAACTAAATGCTTATAAAATTATGGGGATAAATAGACTTAGTATTGGACTTCAGTCAACTAATAATTATTTGCTTAAAAAAATTGGCAGAATACACACTTATGAAGATTTTATTGAAACATATATAATTGCAAGACAGGCTGGATTTGAAAATATAAATATTGATTTGATGTTAGCTTTACCAGAACAGACTTTAGAAGATTTGATGATAAGTGTTAAAAAGATAATAAATTTGAATCCTGAACATATTTCAATTTATTCTTTAATTTTAGAAGAAAATACTGAACTATGGAAAAAAGTTCAAAGTGGAGAAGAAAGCACTTTGCCAGATGAACTTGAAAGAGAAATGTATTGGCAAAGTAAAAAAGCATTTGAAAATGCTGGATATAAACATTATGAAATTTCTAACTATGCGAAAAAAGGTTATGAATCTAAACATAATAGCAATTGTTGGAAACAAAAAGAATATCTAGGCTTTGGAATAGCAGCACATTCTTATTTTAATGAAAAAAGATTTTGTAATATAGAAAAAATTAATGATTATATTAGGAATATTGAAAAAAACGATTTTAAACAAAATCAAATTATTGAAGAAGAAAATAGAACAAAAGAAGATATTGCAAAAGAATATATGATGCTTGGACTTAGAAAAATAGATGGAGTATCAATTTCTGAATTTCAAAGAAAATTTGAGTTGAATCCATTATTTTATTTTAGATTTGAAATTAGTAAATTAGAGCAAATGAACTTATTAGAAGTTGATTTAGACAATATAAAACTTACAAAAGAAGGATTAGATTTAGCCAATATAGTTTTTGAAGAATTTGTGTAAAAACAAATTATTTTAACCCTTGCAAAACATACACATTTGTTATAGAATATAACAGAATTAGGAGGAATTAGAAGTGCAAGTAAAACAAGAAGATTATATACAAAAAGTAAAAGAAATAAATTCATCAAAGGACAAGAAATATTATATTCTAACAATGGGATGTCAATTAAATGAGAATGATTCAGAAAAATTGGCAGGAATGTTATGTGAGATGAATTATACAGAAACAAAAGAAATGCAGGATGCTGATATTGTAATATTTAATACTTGCTGTGTTAGAGAAAATGCAGAAGAAAGACTATTC
Source organism: uncultured Clostridia bacterium (assembly GCA_934141445.1). Lineage (GTDB taxonomy): Bacteria > Bacillota > Clostridia > TANB77 > CAG-508 > Scatovivens. Next base: position 78,673 of record CAKPCF010000002.1, read on the forward strand.
GGTAAAGTAGGAGAAGTAAAAAAATTAAAAGAGAATAAAGATGTTTTACTTGCTATTGGCGGTTGTATGATGCAAGAAAAAGCAATGTTAGATAAAATCAAACAAAGTTATCATTATGTTGATATTGTGTTTGGTACTCATACAATGCAAAATCTTCCAGAAGATGTGTATAAAGCACTTATTAAACGTGAAAAAGTAAAAGATGTTATAGACATAGATGGCGAAATTTATGAAGGTTTGCCTATAAAAAGAAATGATAAATTTAAAGCTTCTGTAACTATCATGTATGGATGTAATAACTTTTGTACATATTGTATAGTTCCTTATGTAAGAGGTAGAGAAAGAAGTAGAGAACCAGAGAAAATTTTAGAAGAAGTAAAAATTTTGGCAAAAGAAGGTTATAAAGAAATAACTTTATTAGGTCAAAATGTAAATTCATACAAAGGAAATGAAAAGATAAGAAATTTTGCAGATTTATTAAATGAAGTTTGTAAAATAGATGGAATAGAGAGAGTTAGATTTATTTCACCACATCCAAAGGATTTTACAGATGATGTAATAGAGGCTATTGCTAACAATGAAAAAATATGTAAAATTATTCATTTGCCATTACAATCTGGAAATTCAAAAGTATTGAAAGAAATGAATAGAAGATATACTAAAGAGCAATATTTAGCTTTAGTTGAAAAAATGAAAGACAGAATCCCAAATATTGTTTTTTCAACTGATATTATAGTTGGTTTTCCAGGCGAAACTGATGAAGAATTTGAAGATACATTAGATGTTGTTAGAAAAGTAAATTTTGAACAAATATTTATGTTTATCTATTCTCCAAGAATTGGTACACCAGCTGAAAAGAGAGATGACCAAGTTTCAGAGGATATAAAACATATTAGATTTGATAAATTAAAAAACTTATATGATAGTCATGTAGATGAGAATAATGAAAAATATATTGGTACAAACCAAAAAGTAATGATAGAAGGTTATAGCAAAAATAATAACGAAATGTACACAGCAAGAACTGATACAAATAAGGTAGTAGTATTTAAACCAATAGAAGGTCAAAAAATTGGAGATATTGTAACAGTTAAAATAATAAGTGCACATAAATGGTACTTAAAAGCTGAAATCATAGATACAAAACAAGAAAAATAATAGGAAAAGTTGAAAGAGGTTAATTATGACAAATAAAAATGAAATGATTTTTATTAACAAGATACTAAATACTGAGTTGACAATTAGAAAAACTGCAAAGCAATTCGGATTAAGAAGAGATGATTTAATAAGAAGAATGGAAGAGGCTTTAGCTGGTGATGAAGAAAATTTGCAACAATTAAAATTAGTAATTGTAATTAACAAAATGCTTTTTGATAATATACCAATGAATGAAGCAGCAAAAGAACTAGGAATCACAGAAAAGGAGTTAGATAAAAAGATTTTATCTACATTAGCAAATAATGAAGATAAATTAAAAAGATATAAAGAATATAAAAATCCTTCACAAAACAAAATAAAAAAAGAAGCAAATGCATTTCATAAGAAGACTAATAAAAAGACAAATAATACTGCAAATAAAAAAGGAAATAATAAAGGTGGAAATGTAAAAAAAGCAACAAATAAAAAAACAAGTGGAGGAAATAAAAAATAAATTAAATCGGGTAATATTGAAATAAATAATGGTTTAAAGAAATGGAGCAAAGAAAATGCCAGAACAATTATCACCAATGATGCAAAGTTATTTAGCAACAAAGGAACAATACAAAGATTGCATCTTGTTTTATAGAATAGGAGATTTTTATGAAATGTTCTATGATGATGCTTTAGTCGCATCAAGAGAACTAGAAATTACATTAACTGGAAAAGCTTGTGGAACAGAGGAAAAAGCACCAATGTGTGGTGTTCCGTTTCATGCAGCAGAATTATATATTTCAAGACTTATATCAAAGGGATATAAAGTAGCAATTTGTGAGCAACTTGAAGATCCAAAACAGGCTAAAGGACTTGTGAAAAGAGATGTTATAAGAGTTGTTACACCAGGTACTGTTATAGAAACAAATATGCTAGAAGAAAAAAAGAACAACTATATAATGGGAATTGTAAAAAAAGGATTATATTATGGTGTTGCTATTTGTGATATTAGTACAGGTGATTTTTATGCTACTCAAATTAAACTTGCAGACAATAATTTTGAAAAACTATTAGATGAATATGCTAGATATGTTCCAGCTGAAATTGTTGTAAATGAAGCTATGGGAATGTCAACAAAAGAATTAGAAATAATGAAAGATAGAAACAATACATTTGTTACTATTAGAGAAGATAAATTTTTTAATGAAGATGATACAATACTTTTAAGATTATACAAAATGGAAGATGACTTTGGTAAAGAGAAAACTGATTTGAAAAATGATAAAATTGCAGTACAAGCTATAAATGGATTATTAAATTATTTTTCAGAAACACAAAAAGTCAAACTTGAACATATAAATAGAATTAGATTATATGAAGTAAAGAAATTCATGGCATTAGATATAAATGCAAGAAGAAGTTTGGAACTTACTGAAAGAATGAGAGATAAATCTAAAAGAGGAACTTTAATTTGGGTTTTAGATAAAACATCAACATCAATGGGAGGAAGACTTTTAAGAAGATGGATAAATGATCCTTTATTAGATGTAAAAGAAATTAACGATAGACTTGGAGCTGTTAAAGAATTTAAGAATAATGTAATGTTACGAGGTGAACTTGCTGAAATTCTAAAAAAAGTTTATGATATTGAAAGATTAGCAGGAAAAATATCTTATGGCAATGCTAATGCAAGAGATTTAATCTCTCTTAAAAATTCACTTTCACATTTACCTGAATTAAAAGAACTTTTATCAATGGCAGAGTCAGATTTGCTTAAAAAAATATATTCAAATTTAGATGAATTAAAAGATATATTTGAGCTTATAGATGAAGCTATTGTTGAAGACCCACCAATAAGTATAAAAGAGGGTGGAATTATAAAAAGTGGATATTCACAAGATATTGATGAATATAGAGAAGCTTCAACAGATGGAAAAAGATGGATTGTTGAACTAGAAGCAAAGGAAAGAGAAGAAACTGGTATAAAAAATTTAAAAGTTGGATATACTAGAGTATTTGGATATTATATAGAAGTTACAAAATCTTTCCTAAATCAAGTTCCAGAAGGTAGATATGTAAGAAAGCAAACTTTAACTGGTGGTGAAAGATTTATAACTGAAGAATTAAAACAAATTGAAGGCAAAATATTAGGTGCAGAAGAAAAGGTTGTTGCATTAGAATATAATGAGTTTACCAAAATAAGAGATGAAATTGGAAAAAATATAGCAAGACTTCAAACTTCAGCTTCAGCTATTGCGATGGCAGATGTATTAAATAGTTTAGCTATTGTAGCAGAAGATAATAATTATGTTTGCCCAGAAGTTGATGAATCTGGTGAGATTATAATAAAAGAAGGTAGACATCCTGTAATTGAACAAATGATTGATAGTGGAAGTTTTGTTCAAAATGATACATACTTAAACAAAGAAGAAAATAGAGTAGCAATTATTACAGGTCCTAATATGGCTGGTAAATCAACATTTATGAGACAGGTTGCTTTAATTACTCTAATGGCTCAAATAGGTAGCTTTGTACCAGCAACTGAAGCAAAGATAGGAATTGTAGATAAAATCTTTACAAGAGTAGGGGCTTCTGATGATTTAAGTAGTGGTCAAAGTACATTTATGGTTGAAATGTCAGAAGTAGCTAATATATTAAAAGAGGCAACTCCAAATAGTTTAGTTATATTAGATGAAATTGGTAGAGGAACATCAACTTATGATGGACTATCAATAGCATGGGCTGTTGCAGAATATATTGCAGATAAAGAAAAAGTTGGCTGTAAAACTTTATTTGCAACACATTACCATGAACTTATAGAACTTGAAGATAAAATAGATGGAATTAAAAATTACTCTGTAGCTGTAAAAGAAAAAGGTGAAGATGTAATTTTCTTGAGAAAGATTATAGAAGGTGGAACAGATGAAAGCTATGGTATCCATGTTGCAAAACTTGCAGGTGTTCCAAAACAAGTAGTAACAAGAGCCAATAAGATTTTACAATCACTTGAAAAAGGTGGCGTTAAAGTTAAAGAAGAAAAAGAAGATAAAAAACAAGTTGAAGGTCAATTTGATTTCTTTAATATAACTTTAGCTAATATTGCTACTGAATTAGATAAGGTCAACTTAAATGAATTAACACCAATAGATGCTTTAAATACTCTTGCTAAAATGAAAGAAATGTTAAAATAAAAATATTATTTATTTTTTCTGTAATGCAGTTAACAAATTTTGTGATAATATTTGTAAATAACAAAAGTATGATTTGATTTAAATTTGATAGCGATTCTTAATTGAGTTGCTATCTTTTTATATAAAAATTAAAATTTACATTACTAAAATATATAAAATTTTTTATTTTTATAAAAATATATTGAAAAAAATTTTATTAACATATATAATTTTTATATAATTAAAATAGATTAAATCTATAAATACAAAAGAGAAATGGAGAAAAAAGTGGAGAGCAAAAAAAACAATAGGATAAATTCTGTTTCAAGAAAAAAATTAAATTTTAGCATTATTGTTTTAGACATTATTGCTTTCATTTTTATTTACTTTTTAACACCAAAGTTATTAAATTTTCCTGTTAATTCAATGAATTTGAAATTTCAAAAAGAAACGATAGGACATACTTTTTTAGAAATTTATTTTGTAATATTTATTTTAATTGTTGCGGTACAATTATTTGTATTAAAATATTTATCAAAAAATATCAATTTATATCTGGAAAAATATTTTCATAGAAAAGAAATAGACTACAGTATAGTTTTAAGAGTAAGAAATGATTGTTTAAATGTACCATATAGATTTTTAGAGATTCAATGGGGAATAATGGCTTTTCTAGCATTTAGTGTAATTACTTTTTGTATTATATTTGGAAAAAGCTTTATAACCAATTTTGATAAAATATCTTTTGCATTAGTGAGATTTGGAACTATTATTTTAGCATTTTGGCTTGTACTTTCTATAGCAATATTGGAAATCATACAAAACTATATGCAAAAAGTTCTAAAATTAACATATAAACAAACAAACAAATTTGAAAAAATTGGACATAGAGTAGAAAATACAACATCTTTGCTTTTACAATTATTACCTTTAATTTTTTCATTACTAATATTGTTTGCAGTTTTAGCTTATGCAAAAACAATTCAAGTAAAGGCTGATTCTTTGGCTAATTACTATAAATTATATATGAATTTAATAGACTTTAAAGAAGATAATGAAATAACAAAAGATAGTCTTTTAAATAAATTAAATACAATTCCATTACTTCAAAATGGTGATACAGCATTTGTTATAGACCCAGAAAACAATTCATATACAACTAATTACAATAGTAGTATCAGTAATTTTACAATTAAATATAGAGATTATTTCTTTGGAAGAAAAGGAAATAAACAAAATACAGTTGTGGATTTTACAGAAATTGATGGAATTCTTTATGAAAGTTTTGGAATAGATGAACAATTATATTGTCAGAAAATTTTTGATGAAAATGGATTACCTTGGTATATAGGATATAAATTTTCTATTTCAGATAGAGATTCAATGTATTTCTATATAACTTGTATAAGTGCTATGTTTATAGCTTATGCAATAATTGTATATATATGGGCTAAAAATAATTCTTTAAATGCGAAAAGAATTGCAGACAATATGGAACAAATTTTACAGAAAGAAGATTTATCAAAAGAAAATTACTTACCTATTTTGTCAAATGATGAATTTGGAGATGTTGCATATAACTACAATCATATACAAATGAAAATGGCTAGACAACAAGATATTATGTTAAAGCAGGAACAACTTTCTGTTTTAGGTGAAATGGCTGGTGGTATGGCACATGATATAAATACACCGATTTCTTCTATAAATACAGCAATAACAATGCTTGCAAGAAAAACAACAGATGAAAGAGAACAAATCATTTTAAAGAATATGCAAGTTTCAACAGATAGAATAATAAATATTGTTACAAGTATGAGAAATCAAGTTCGTAATATGGGAAGCAATGAAAAAGAAACTTTTAGCTTAAATATGATGGTAACTGATTTAAATGTAATAATTCAAAATGAATTGAAAAAATCTGGTTGTACATTTACACAAGAAATAAAAGAGGAAATAAATATATATGGTGAAAGAACTAAACTTGGACAAGTTTTAACAAATCTTGTTGTAAATGGAATTCAAGCTTATAGTTCTAATGAGAAAAAGGGAAATGTTACTTTAAGAGCAAAAACAGAAGAAAATGATATATGCTTAATAGAAATAATTGATGAGGCTGGTGGAATACCTGAAAAAGTTCAACCATATATCTTTAATAATATAATGACAACAAAAGGTTCTAAAGGAACTGGTTTAGGTTTATATTTGGCTTCAACTGTTATAAAAGGTGTTTATGAAGGTACAATAGATTTTGAAACTGAAGTGGGTAAAGGAACTAAATTTATTATAAGAATACCAATGAAAATGGAGGAGAAAAAATAATGAGTATTGAAAATGAAGCAGCAAATGTCAACATTTTATTAGTTGATGATGATGAGAACTACTTGGAGATGACAAAAATGTATTTAGAGGATAATGGTATGAAAATTACTACTTATTCAAATCCAACAGAAGCATTAGAAGTGTGCAAAAAGAAAAAAATTGATATTGTTTTATTAGATTATTTTATGCCTCAAATGACTGGCGAAGAATTTGTAAAAGAATTAAGGTCTGTAAATAATACAACTTTAGTAATTTTACAAACAGGTTTTGCTGAGAAAAAACCACCAATAGAAATGCTTACAAATCTTGATATTCAAGGATATTATGATAAGACTAAAGAAATCGACGAACTTTTATTGCTAACACTATCTGCAATAAAAACAATTAAATTGATGAAATTAAGTCAAAAGCAAGAAATAAAAATTGATTTGTTAAATTATAAAAAACAATTTTTAGGTGATTTAATAGTTGGATTAGTAAATGAAGCTAAGGACCAATTATTTGCAATAAGTATTGCTAATAAATCTATTGAAGAAGAATCTAATTTATTTAAAGATGAAAATGGAGTAATTTCTAGAGCAAATAATAAATTAGGTGAATTATTTGAAACAATCAACTTTGAAAGTATTGAACATGCAACAGCAGGCGAGATAATAAATGCAATCAATATTTTATTAAAAAACAAAAAGAGTTCAGAGGGAATTCTTATAGATTATAAAATTGATACAAATGATGTTGATAAAATAGTATTTTCAGATGGTGTTGATAGTTTAATTTATATAATAGTTGAAACAGTAAATTATTTCTTAACCAAAGACATAAAAAATGTAGAAATTGCATTTGAACAAGATGAAGAAAAATGCTATATAAAAATATTAAATTCAACAACATATACAAAAGAATTTATTAAAACTATAGTTTTAATTTTATCAGAGAATACTCAAATAGGAATTGATATTAAAGATGGTAAAATTACTTTAGCAGTACCAAAAGTATAAAAGTTAGAAAATGAAAATAAAAACCAGTTGTAATGACTGGTTTTTAATGTTATAATATTTTATGTAAAAAGGCATTATATTAAATATAATGTAATCTATTTATGGGGGTGTATTTGGTTTCGACAGTAATTTAGAAGGATAAATAGCGAGTAGTGGAGGTGCCTGGCCACTTAAAAAGGCGCAATTTAATAATAAACGCTAATAACGAAGAATTAGCTTACGCTGCCTAATTGCAGTGTCGTTCTTTTCTAGAACCTACGGCTAGAAAAAGGGCGTCGAATTAGTAGGAAACAAAGCAAATTGATACTCTTGCGATTTGTGGGTATTTTACACGAGTTACTTTTTCTAAAATATGTTTGTTTATGTTAGAAAAGGGAAAATAAAGAACAAACTGCACTCGGAGAAGTTTATGTGGAAGAATTATTGGACCGGAGTTCGACTCTCCGCACCTCCACCAAAAATTAAAATAATAAATATATAAAGGAGAAACAAATGAAAAAAGACGAAGCAAATGTAAGTATATCAACAGTATTTTTAGTATTAGCGATTTTAGTTATTATTGTAATGGGATATTTTATGTATAAACTAAATATTGAAAAAAATGACTCAATAAATCAAGCAAAAGAATTAGATACTAGAGTTGGAGAACTAGAAAATTCTTTAAAAAATTTACAAGAAACGAAAGAAACAGAGGATGAAGGAAAGACTGAACTATCAAACTTAGAATATATTGAAAATTTTAATAACTCTATTACAAAAGAATTAGGTAAAGATAATATGATTTATATTCCTTTATCAAAATTCGATTATGAAAATGGAACAGGGTATTTATCAGTTAATAATAAGAATGAAGCATATATTTATTTGGATACAATTGAAGGATATAATGATGCAAGTAATACTAAAAAAATTGCTGACAATGTAGTTAATGCATGGTATTGCGAAGAAGGTCAAGTGCCAGGTAATAATTTTATTGTATTTCTAAAAAAAGATGGAACAGTTACATATGTTAGATTTAGAACAGATAGTGATAAAACAGTTTTTGAAGCTAGTGAAAAAATTATAACAGGTGTTGAAAATATCACTAACATTATAAAAATAGAAGGTGGAGATGAAAATGGAATTGGTGGATATGGTGTATTATTTGTTAAAGCAGATGGAACTTGTTTACCATATTCAAGCCTAGAAAACATGACTAAATAAAGAAGTTTTTGAATTTTTATAATATAGAAATATTGCAAAAATTTATTTGACTTTTCTTAAATATCTGTATATAATAAATATAGGAAATGAACATACAGAAATGTATGTTGTCACTTATATGTAACAAACACTACATTGCCGTCCAAAGCAAAATGTAGTGTTTTTATTTATTCCTTATTAGTACAAATTATGTATATAACTGTCAATAAGGCTACGTTTATAGTTACTGAAATCATAAATCCTATGATTAAGAATAATAAGAATTCTACCATAAACACCACCTCACTTTCTCATAGCAGAAAGCTATGAAGTAAAGTGGCAACACACATCTGCTTTTAGTTCATTTCCATGCCAGTTAGTATAACATAGGTATTATAACAAATCAAGATAAAAGAACAAAATTTCGCAATTGATATATAAATAATTATCTTAAGAAATAATTTATATTTTTTATATTGAAAAAAATTTTCTTTTATGATAGCATTTTTACAAATAAAGGAGAAAAAGGGGATATACAAATGCTAAAATTAGAAAATGTTTCCAAATATTATTATAATAATGGAATAATAGCAGTAGGATTTTCAAAAGTTAATTTGGAATTAAAGCTAGGTGAATTTGTTGTAATAACAGGTGAATCTGGAAGTGGTAAGTCAACTTTGTTAAATGTAATTTCTGGTTTAGATTCTTATGAAGATGGAGAAATGTTTATAAATGGAAAAGAAACTAGCCATTATACAGAAAAAGATTTTGAAGATTATAGAAGAAAATACATAGCAAATATTTTTCAAAGTTTCAATTTAGTAAATAGTTATACTGTTTACCAAAACATAGAACTTGTTATGTTATTAAATGGATATAAAAAATATAAAGTTAAAAAACAAATTTTAAAAATTATAGATGAAGTAGGGCTTACGAAATTCAAAAATACAAAAGTTTCAAAATTATCAGGTGGTCAAAAACAAAGAGTGGCTATCGCAAGAGCTATGGTTAAAGATACACCAATAATTGTTGCAGATGAACCAACAGGAAATCTAGATACAGAATCTGCAAAAGATGTATTAGAAATTCTAAAAAGAGTTGCAAAAGATAAGTTAGTAGTTATGGTAACGCATAATATAGAGCAAGTGGAACAATATGCTACTAGAGTAATAAAAATGCATGATGGAAGAATTATAGAAAACAATGAAATAAAGAAGATTGAAGAAGAGCCAAAAATCGAAGCAAGCAAATATAAAAATCTAACATTATTTAATAAATTCAGACTAGGAATAAGAAATACATTTAATATAAAATCAAAATTTGTATTGTTATTAGTTGTTTTTGCTTTTATGAGTACGGCTTTAGTTGCAGAATATGGAAGTTTTAAGGCGGCGGAAGAAGATTCGCTTGATGAAGGTGTATCAAGTTGGGTATTAAGAGATACAGCTAAAGAGAGAATACTTGTCAGAAAGCAAGATAAAACAGCTTTTATAGATAGTGATTTAGAAAATATAAAAGCACTTTCAAATATAGGTACTGTTGTTGAAAATGATATGTTTATTGATTCATATATTAGTTTACAAAAACAAGAAAATGATAGTATGGTATATTATTCTTATTCAGGTTCTTGTAAGGATATAAGTAATTTCAGTGGTAACCTAGAATATGGAAGAATGCCAGAAAATGATTCAGAAGTAATAATTTCTATGAATAAAAATGACTATGAGTTAAACCAAGGAATTGATAATGTATTGAATCAACAATATACAATATATGATCCAACAGGTAGAACTGATATTAAAACAGTTACTGTTGTAGGAATAGTATTTAATGAAAAGAAATATGACTACAATTCTACAATATATGTTGATAAAGGAATATTAGATTCATTAAGAGTATATTTAAATCAATATTATAGTAAATTAAAAATTTTAGCAAATGATAAATATAAAAATTATGAGATTGTGCCAACTGACAAAGTTGAATCAGGTTGTGCATATGTAAATGATGCAGAAAAATATAATTATAAAAATGATAGAATTAGAGGAACTAAATTAAATATAACAGCAAGTAATATTTACTATGAAAAAGACCTAGAACTAACAATTACTAATACATTTACAGAATATAATTTTAAGAGATTAACAGGTTTAAAAGACTATTACAGAAACTATAATTCTTTATTTATAAATACAGAAGATTATTATTCTATGTTTGATGAGCCTTCATACCAAATCAGTGTATATGTAAAAGATAAAAATACAATTGATCAAACAATGCAAGAATTAAATAATATGGGATTAACTACTAAAAAAGCAAGTGATTTTGAAGTAAACTACAATGCTGAATCTTATAAGTTTATAAAAATTATTAGAACTGTTGTAACAATAGTTGTACTTATTGTATTGTTCTTTATTTCATACTTTATAATAAGAGTAATCTTAAAATCAAGAAATGTATATTTTACAACATTGAGGATGTTGGGAGCAAATGTTAGAACAATTAGAGCTGTATTAGATATAGAATTGTTTAATATTTACACTATTGCGTATGCTCTACTAATGGGATTTTGCTATATGTTAAATGAAAATATAATTGAAATACAAGTAGCAACGAAAATCTTAAAATACTTGAGCGTAAAAGAATTTACAATAATTTATTTGTGCCTTGCTGTAATGGCAATATTACTTTCAAGAAAAGTATCAAGAAAGATATTCAAAAAGACTGCCATTTCAACATACAATGAGGAGGTGTAAATATGATAAAGTTAGAAAAAGTAAATAAATATTTTAACAGATATAAAAGAAATCAAATACATATCATAAATAATACCTCTTTAGAACTTGGAGACACAGGACTAGTTGCAATTTTAGGACAATCTGGTAGTGGTAAAACAACTTTATTAAATGCTATAGGTGGACTAGATAAAGTAAATCGTGGAAAAATATATATAAATGGAAAGAAAATTACTAGAAGAACAGTAAATACAGTTGATAGGATAAGAAACTTAAATATAGGCTACATTTTTCAAGATTATAAATTGATTGAAAATTTATCAGTTTATGAAAATATTGCGATGGCTTTGAGAATGATAGGAATTACTAATAAAAAAGAAATTGATAAAAGAGTTAATTATGTACTTGAAGCTGTAAAGATGGAAAGATACAAAAAAAGACCAGCTTTGATGTTATCTGGTGGTGAAAAACAAAGAGTTTCAATTGCTAGAGCTTTGGCTAAAAACCCAAGCATTGTTATAGCTGATGAACCTACTGGAAATCTTGATAGCAAAAACTCATTAGAAGTAATGAATATCATAAAAGCTATTTCAAAAGAAAAATTAGTTATACTAGTTACACATGAAGTTGATCTTGCAAAATTCTATGCTAGTAGAATTTTAGAAATAAAAGATGGTAAAATAGTTAATGATTATGAAAATAATGTTACTGAATCACTAGAATATAGATTAGATAATAAGATATATTTAAAAGATTTCAAAAACATAGAAAATATTCATAGTGAAAATGAAAATTTAAATGTAAATATTTATTCAAATGAAGAAAAAAATAAAATAAATGTAAATGTAGTTATTAAAGATGGCAATGTATATATAGAAGCAAAAGATAAGCAAATAGAAGTAATTGATGAAAATTCAGCTATTGAATTTGTTGATGACCATTATAAAAAAATTGATAAAAGTATATATGAACAATATGACTATAATTTAGATGAAATAGGTGAGAAAAAGTATAAGTTAAAATATAAATCTATTTATGGAATTATAAAATCATTAGTTAAAGGTTTTCAAAAGGTATTTGATTATAGTATTTTAAAGAAAATATTGATGCTAGGATTTTTTGCTTCAAGCTTATTTATTGTATATGCGATAAGTAATATTTATGGAGTTTCACAAATAGATGAAAAAGATTTTATTGAAGTAGACAAAAATTACTTAAAAGCAGAGATGCCTAAAATTGATGTAGACGAATTTTCAAATTATGAAAATGTAGAAGGTGTTGATTATATTTTGCCAGGAGATGGAAATGTAAGTTTCCAATATACAGCAGATGATTATATTCAAACTGCAAAATATACACTTGAAATATCAGGTTCAATGGTAAGTTTAGACAAAATTAAAGAAGAAAATATTTACGCAGGTAGAATGGCACAAAATGATTATGAAATTTTATTAGATAAAATGGTACTAGATAAAATTGTAAACGATAATAATACAATGCTTAGATATATGGGACTTAAAAACGAAAATGAACTATTAAATAAAAATGTTAGCATAGATAATTTGGAAAAATTTACAATAGTTGGATTTGTAAATACAGGTAGTCCTTCAATTTATGTTAGTAGAAATTTATTTACAGATATTTTAGCAAATCAAACTAGTAGCGATTTTGGTGGTATTTACAGAATTGACGATTCAGAACAAGAAGAAACAGCAGAAGTTAAAAATTATGAATTATATATGGATGATATTACTTTAGTAAAAGGCAGATTACCAGAAAATGATTATGAAGTTATTGTAAATGAAAGTAATAAAGAAACTATGAAACTAAATAAAAAGATACCTGAAAAGGTTAATGAAGAAGAACTTACTGTTGTTGGATATTATAGAAGTCAGACAGATAGACAAGACTATTTAGTAAACAATGATACAATAATGTATGATATTATATCAAAAGCTAGTGGACTTATGGTGTATTGCAATGGAGATAAGCAAGCTGTACTAAATGAATTTCAAGCAAATTATCATATAAATATCTATGATAAATATGCAAGAGACTTTGATGAATATCAGGAAAGAAGAAAAGATTCAATTAAGAGTAGTATTATCTTAGCAACCATAATTTTAGCAATATCATTAGTAGAAATATTCTTAATGATTAGAAGTTCATTCTTATCTCGAATAAAAGAAATAGGTGTACTTAGAGCTATTGGTGTTAAGAAAAATGATATTTACAGAATGTTTATTGGCGAAATATTTGCAATAACGACTTTAGGAAATTTACCAGGTATATTCTTAATGAATTACATATTATATAATGTATCTAAAATTAGTTATTTTAAAGGAATGTTTGTTGTAAATACGAATACATTTTTACTAGGATTATTGCTTGTATATGCATTTAATTTAATTATTGGAGCTATTCCAATTTATAAAGTATTAAGAAAACGTCCAGCAGAGATTCTTGCAAGACACGATATATAATAAATTTTTGATAAAATACTTGAAAAGGAAAATACTTTTTAGTATAATACAAATATGTTTAAGAGGGAGTAGCTTATAAATTTACTAATCAACAATCTCGATTTTAAATCTGGTTAGTAAACTCGTAAGAGAAGTGAGACTTTTAAAGAAATGTTTAGTTTCTTTAGAAGTCTCTTTTTATATTTGTAAGGTATGCTTAATAAAAGATGAAATTTATATTTTACTGTGGAAGAATATTTTATGGTAAAGTAAAAATAATAAATATAATGGAGGTAGACATGAATCAAAATTGGTTTAATTTAAGTGTTGATGAAGTTCAAAGAAAATTGAACACAGATGTTGATGCAGGTTTAAAACAAGAAGAGGTAACAAGAAGACAATCACAATATGGTTTTAATGAATTGAAAGCAAAGAAAAAGAAAAGTTTGTTTCAGAAGTTCTTAGAACAGTTTAAAGACTTCATGATAATTGTTTTAATTATTGCTGCAATAGTTTCTGGAATCATTGGTGTAAAAGAAGGTGAGGGAATCACAGATACTATAATTATAATGATTGTTGTAATTGTAAATGCAATTATTGGTGTGGCACAAGAAAATAAAGCAGAAAAATCTTTGGAAGCTTTACAAAAAATGAGTAGCCATGTAGCTAAAGTTATTAGAAATGGAAAATTACAAGTAGTCCAATCAAAAGATCTTGTACCAGGTGATATTGTAGTTCTTGAAACAGGTGATTTTATACCTGCTGATTTAAGAATTATAGAAGCTGTAAATTTAAAGTCACAAGAATCAGCATTAACAGGAGAATCTGTTCCAGTAGAGAAAAAAGCAGATATAATAGAAGGTGATGCTCCTTTAGGAGATAGAAAAAATATATTATTTTCATCTAGCTTAATTACTTATGGTAGAGGAAAAGGTATTGTAGTTGAAACAGGAATGGAAACAGAAGTTGGAAAAATTGCAGAGATGATTAACGAAACAGAAGATGAGGAAACTCCACTTCAAGTTAAATTAAACAATTTAGGAAAAACATTAGGAATAGTTGCTTTAGTAATTTGCGCAATAATTTTTATAGTGGGTACTTTATATGGAAAAGAACCAATTCACATGTTTATGACAGCTGTTTCATTAGCTGTTGCCGCAATTCCAGAAGGTTTAGCAGCAATTTCAACTATTGTATTGGCAATTGGTGTACAAAGAATGGTAAAAAGAAATGCAATAGTAAAGAAATTGCCAGCTGTTGAAACTTTAGGAAGTGCGAGTGTAATTTGTTCAGATAAAACAGGAACACTAACACAAAATAAAATGACAGTTCAAAAGATTTTTGCAAATGGAAAATTGACTGGAATAGAAGAACAGGGAACTTTAAGCATTGAAGCAGAAACAGCAGTTGAAGCAAGTATGCTTTGTAATGATACAAAGATTGCAAATGATGGAACTTTAACAGGTGATCCAACAGAAACAGCTTTAGTAGATATGGGACTTAAGTTGAATTTCTCAAAAAATATTTATAAAGAAAATCCAAGAGTTGCAGAAATTCCATTTGATTCTGATAGAAAACTTATGACAACAGTTCATAAAGTTGGTGAAAAATTTATTGTATACACTAAAGGTGGTGTAGATGAACTTTTAAAATGTTGTATAGCATATTCAAAAAATGGAGAAATAAGAAAAGACTTAGAAAATTATATTCCAGATATACAAAAAAGCAATAAAGAGATGGCAGAAAATGCGTTAAGAGTTTTAGCAATGGCATACAAGGAATTTAATCATCCTTTAACAGAAAAAGATATGCAAAATTTAGAATCTGATTTAATATTTGTTGGTATGGTAGGAATGATTGATCCACCAAGAGAAGAAGTTAAAGAAGCTGTTAAAAAGTGTAATTCCGCAGGAATAAAAACTGTAATGATTACGGGTGACCATAAAATTACAGCAACTGCTATTGCAAAAGAGTTAGGAATTCTAAAAGATGGTGATGAAGCAGTTACAGGAACAGAACTAGAAGCTATGTCTGATGAAGAATTAGAAAAAAGAGTTCGTAATATTTCAGTATATGCAAGAGTATCACCAGAACATAAAGTTCGTATAGTTAAAGCTTGGCAAGCAAATGGCGAAATTGTTGCTATGACAGGTGATGGTGTAAATGATGCACCAGCTCTAAAAAAAGCAGACATAGGTTGTGCTATGGGAGTTGTAGGTACTGATGTTGCTAAAGAAGCGGCAGATGTAATATTAACAGATGATAATTTTGCAACAGTTGTTTCAGCAGTTGAAGAAGGAAGAAGAATATATGATAATATCATAAAAGCAATTGCATTTTTACTTTCAAGCAATGTTGGAGAAATTGTAGTATTGTTTATAGCAATATTGATAACACCATGGCTTGCAGCAAAATTTGGTATACCTCAAGAATATATAAATTATTTAGAACCATTATTACCAATTCAAATTTTATGGATAAATTTGGTAACTGATTCATTACCAGCATTAGCATTAGCTTATGACCCAGCAGAAAAAGATATTATGAATAGAAAACCTTCAAAAAATTCTAAAGGTGTATTTACAAAGGGATTATCTTTCAGAATTATATATCAAGGAATTATGATTGGTTTA
Organism: uncultured Clostridia bacterium; assembly: GCA_934141445.1. Lineage (GTDB taxonomy): Bacteria > Bacillota > Clostridia > TANB77 > CAG-508 > Scatovivens. Next base: position 95,306 of record CAKPCF010000002.1, read on the forward strand.
TTAACTTTAAGTGCATTTATATTAGGATTAGCTACAAATTCACCAGATCCAATGATGAAAATTGATACAGCTCAGACAATGGCATTTGCTGTATTAGCTTTTTCAGAACTTGTACATGTATTTAATGTTAGAAACAATAAAAAATCAATATTCAAATCAAATCCATTCAATAATAAATATTTATTATTAGCAATTTTAGTTTCAGCTGCTTTAATGTTTTTGGTATTGCTAGTTCCAGCTTTGAGAACAATATTTAGTATTGTATTATTACCAGTTGATAAACTAGCAGAAACATTAATATTGATTTTCTCACCAATTGTTATAGTAGAGATTATGAAATTATTTAAAATAAATACAAGTAAAGATGAATAAATTTATTTTTTGATTCAAAAGAAAGCTGTTTGCAAAAGGTTAAATGTTTTGCAAATGGCTTTTTTATGTATAGAAATATTACTTTATAATAAATAAAAGCTTGAAAAAAGATTAAAATAAGGTATAATAAAGGCAATGTAGAAGAAATATGTTGAATAATGTCAATTCAGGAGTGATAAAATGCTATACAATTATGAAAATGGAGAAGATGAAGAATTAGAAACTTATGAAGAATATGAGCGAAAAAGAATAAAAAGGAAAATTAAACTGATATCAACATTAACAATTGTTGTAATTGTTTTACTAGGAAGTTTTTTATTAACACATAATTACTTTAAAAATAAACAAAAAGATAATCAAAATGAGCAATCTGATAATACGATAGAGAACAATGTCGAAGAAAGTCAAAAAAATGTATCAGTAAATAGTTCTGAAATAAAGAATGATTCGGAAAATAATAATAATGAAAATAATTATAGTACAGCTAATAATAGTGTTATTTCAGCTGAACCAACTAAAAATTTAGATAAAAAAGCACAAGTATATATAGGAACTCATATGCAAATACCAGTTCATTTGGAAGAAAACATAAAGAAGGGCTTTGTACCAGGTGAAAATCCCAACGCACAAGAAGAAATAAAACAAATATATTCTTCAAATGAAAAACAAGTATATTTAACTTTTGATGATGGACCATCTAAAGAGATTACACCTAAGATATTAGATGTACTAAAAGCAGAAGATGTTACAGCAACATTTTTTGTATTAGGCAGTAGAGTTGAATTAAATCCAAGTTTAGTTCAAAGAGAATTTAACGAGGGACATTTTATTGCAAACCATGGATATTCTCATAAATATTCTCAAATATATTCAAGTGTTGAAAGTGTATATGATGAATATATAAAGTGTGAAAAAGCTGTTCAAACTGCTTTGAATAATACAGAATATCATACTAGACTATTTAGATTTCCAGGTGGCTCAAGTGGTGGCAAGTATAACGATTTAAAAGCAAAGGCTAAAAAAAATTTAACAGCTAAAGGAATAGCATCAACTAATTGGAATTCTTTAACTGGTGATGCTGAAGGTATTACAGATAAAGAAAAATTAATAAATAGAATGATTACAACTAAAGGAAATAGCAATAGTGTTATTTTGCTAATGCATGATGCAGGGGATAAGTCTTACACTTTAGAAGCACTACCAGATATTATTAAATATTTTAAAGAACAAGGCTATGTTTTCAAAAATTTTTATGAAATTTTTAATAAGTAAATGTATCGATAACGAAAGATAAATCTGAAAGGATACAAAATATGCAAGATAGTACAAAAATATTTTTATATGAAAATAGTGAGCTAAAAAAAGAAATATATAAAGAATTTGAAAAAGAAGTCAAAAATTTGCTAGACTATATTTGTGATAAGATTATAGAAACAATTGGAGAAAAATATAGAACAGTAGTTGAAAATGAAAAAAACAATATAGAACCACTAATAATTTTTGAACATTATAATATGAAAAACATTTTTTGGACTGATGATAAAGCAAAATTTAAGCCAAAATTTGTTGGCAAAAATAATGAAATAGAGGATGAATACCAAGGATTTAGCTTGGAATTGGCTAAGTTATTTGGAAATGACGATTATGAAAAAAACTACATTTATAATGAAAAAGTAAAAAAATATATCGAAAATTCTATTGAATATCATATGAAATTACTTAATGAATTTTATGAATCAAATCATGAAAATTATCACGATTTAGCAGATTTGGAATTTGGAAAAAATTCAAGCAGTTTCAGTATAATTAAAGAAAAAAGAGATAATGATAATGTAATAATTGATCCGAAATTTGATTATAAAATTTTTATGGCGAAAACTGAAAAGAGAAAATATTTAGATGCATATTATATAGAATATAATTTAAGTAAGATAGATGATAAGCTAAAACCTGTTAAGTATTTATATATAGTACCATTTATTAAAAGAAATTATGATATTGTAGGATTTATAACAAGCATTTTAAAAATGCTATGTGCTAGAATTATAAAATTAAATAAAAATCAATATGAGCTAGATTATGGGTTATGCTATAAAAAAATGATATCTAAATATAATTTAAATCTTATTTTTATAAAAGAAGAAAATGAAATAGATAAAATGAGTAATGAAGAATTACAAAGTAAAGGATATATTAAATTTCTAAATGATGTATTTGAATATATTTCAAACGAAGTAATGGAAAAAATACAAAATGATGAAAATGTAATACATTATTTTACTTATGATTTTAAAGAATTAGAAATAAGAAAATTTAAAAACGAATCATACGAGTTTTATTTAAAATATAGAGAAGAGATAATTGAAAATTTATTCTTGAGGAACAATTCATTGTTTGAAAAAGTGTCTATGGAAGATTTTTCAAAATTTACAAAGGAAAGATTTATTTGGTTTGAAAATAAAATAAATGAATATTGGGAAAATATTGCAAAAGAGAATAAGGAGATTTAAGTATTTGCAATGAGCAATATATTGTGAGGTGAGAATGATGAAATTAAAAGTATTAGGTGTGGAATCACCACATGGGACAGAAATGCATAATTGCCCGGGGTTCTTGATAACAGAAGGTAAAACTAAAATATTGTTAGATTGTGGAAGTGGAACACATAAATTATTAAGATTTCCAACAGACTTAAATAATTTATCTGTTATTATAAGTCATTTACATAGAGATCATTATAATGATATTTATAATATTCAGTATTCGGCTTTTGTATATCATAATCAAAAAAGAATAGAAAGACCTATAGATATATATTTGCCATCAACACCTGAAAGTAAGCAAAAAGATGTTGTTGAAGAAGAATATAGTTTTGCTAATTATCATACAATTACACCGAAAAATAGTTTGAAAATTGGAGATATAGATATTAGTTTTTGTCCAACAGATCATCCAGTTGAAACATATGCTGTAAAATTGAGTGGTGGAGGTAAAACAATAGTATATACAGCAGATACATCATTTTCTGCTAAAGATAGATTAGTAAAGTTTGCAAAAGGTGCTGATTTACTAATAAGTGAATCAAGTTTATTAACTTCTTATGGTTTTCCTGAAATTAATTCTCATTTAACTGCTAAGCAAGCTGGAACAATTGCAAGTAGAGCTAATGTTGGTGGCTTAATGTTAACTCATTTTTGGCCAGAAGAATTACCTGAAAGATATGTAGAAGAAGCTAAATCAGTTTTTCCTAGAGTTATTGCTGCAAATGAAGGTCAAGTAATAGTATTGCCTAAAGTAAAAGAAAAAGAAGAGGATATGAGATAATCTCATATCTTCTTCTTTTGGTAATAAAAAATCAACCAGATTATTCTGATTGATTCTAAGATGATTGGTGCGGTAGAGAGGACTTGAACCCCCACGGTCTCCCACTAGATCCTAAGTCTAGCGCGTCTGCCAGTTCCGCCACTACCGCAATTGCTATCAACAATAACTATAATAACATATCGATTTTTGATTGTCAAGAATTTTTGGGAAATTTTTCATTGCTATGTATAAAAAATGAAAAAACATACACAATATATTGAAAATATACACATAATATGTTATGATATACGTATAATATAGCATGGAGGTGATATTATGGCTACAATAAATGTTAATGTAGATGATAAAATAAAAGAACAAGCTAAAGAGACTCTTGATTATCTTGGAACAAATTTTACAAATGTTATCAATATGTTATTAAGACAAATAATCCTAACTGAAAGCATTCCATTTGAAATAAAAGTACCAAAATTAAATGCAGAAACTAGAAAAGCTATTGAAGATGCAGAAAAGGGAATAGGATTAAGTAAGGGATATACTAATTTAGATGAAATGTGGAAAGACTTAGAGAAAGAGGATTGATAAATTTGTTAACAGTAAAATATACTAATTTATTTAAAAAAGATTATAAATTGATAAAAAAAAGAGGTCTTAATTTAAAGTTATTGCAAGAAGTTGTTGATATGCTTGCTAACGAACAAACATTACCTGAAAAGTATAAAGAACATTATTTGACAGGTGAATATAAACGGATATAGGGAATGTCATATACAACCTGATTGGCTTTTAATTTATAAAATAGATAAAGGAGAATTAGTATTAACAGCCTATAGAACAGGTTCACATTCAGATTTGTTTTAAAAATAATATAAACTTTTGAAGTTTTACAATAACAAGACAAGGTATCATTTTAATACCTTGTTTTTTAGATGGAAATTTATATATCCTTATATCTCATTTTTTTTGCAAAATAAATTTGAAACTAACATAAAATCGTGGTATAATATAAAATATTTTTAGCTAATTGCTAAAATATCATCTCCTTTTGGGATGAGACTTATGTAGTAAGACAACAAATAATTTTAAAGGAGGATAAGTTTATAAGAAAATAAGTATCAGTAGTTTTTTCATTTGTATGACAGGAGGCAGAATGATGCTTGAAGTCGGTATTGCTATTGTAATGGTTTGCATTTTAGGAATTGCACTGCTGTCAGTTGTACTGATGTGTGTTAAAGCATGTCATTGTATAATGGAAAATAAGAGAAGAAAAAAAGCAATGAGATTCTATTTTGAGCAGGAACTGTATGATTCACATGTTCCATATAATGGACCAGATTTCATCAATAGATTTGAAACTGATCCGTGGGAATTGAGGTGAGTAAGACTTCAGAAGACAATCTTTTTAAGCAATAATATTGTTTTGTTTATTGTATTAGCAAAATGCTAATTACATTAAGAAATGATATATAGGCAATAACTATGAAAGAGGGAATAGCTATGATTATTTTGCCGGAAAGCATTAAAAGAATTTTGAAACGGATAGAAGCAACTTATGAGCAAGATATAAAAGCTCAAAAATCGTATTATCCGGCTGTCATTAAAGATGGAATAACTTATACTGGAACGGATACTGTGAGATTACAGCTTGAAAGTTTCAGAGAGTTTAAGGCTAGCTTAGAAGATGGGACTAGTAAGCTTCTTTGCTGTACTACGAAAAACGAACTTAAGGCTAAAATTAAGTTGATGAGAGCTGTATTTGAATGGTATGAGCCTTTGAGCATAAAAGATATTGAGCGAATCGAAGGAGATGTTTATTTCCAGTTTTGCTTACGCACTAAAGTAAAGGCTCTTATCAATAGACCGGCAACCCAAAAAGAAGCAGGAAATCTTTTGGGTTTCATCAACAATGCATATAGCTCTAGTTGGGGACAGGACGACCGGTATTACAAAGTAAAAGATTTTAGGCTTGTTAATTCTAAAGAGGACTTGCAGAAAATTTTAGCTGAAAATAGCGAGGCAAAAGACCTTACGGCGAGCGAGAGGAATAGAGTTATTTATACAACTATTCGTGTGGTAATGGTTCCTATGGACTATGCAACCATTTATCAGCAGAAAGGTCTTTTGAAAGAATATCAGGATTTTTGCAAAAAGCATATAAGTGATGAAAACTTTGATGAAGAGGTGAAGGCGTTCCATTTGTGGAATGATGTAAGAGAAACAGCAATCTATTATATCTATATTCCGCAAAAGTGATACTTGTATTTAAGTGGGAGTGCGACAAATGTCGTGCTCCCGCTTTTTATAATGTTATGTAATTATCGTGAAATTTTTTTGCAATTATCATAATGTCCACTTTTGTTCTAAAAAACACCTGCAATCTCTTGTAAATAAATCCATATAATGTTATAATATCAAGAGTTATAGAATGTTAGAGAAGTAAATAGGGGGAAAAATAATTGAAAAATATTATTACTTTATTACAAGAAAAAATTGAAAATGCATTTGTAGAATGTGGATATGATAAAGAATATGGAAAAGTTATAAATTCAAATAGACCAGATTTGTGTGAGTTTCAATGTGATGGAGCTCTTACTGCTGCTAAAAAATATAGAAAAGCACCATTTATTATTGCAGATGAAGTTGTAGAAAAATGTAAGGATGCTATTGAATTTGAAAAAATAGAGGTTATTAAACCTGGTTTTATAAACATTGATGTATCAAAAGAGTTTTTAACAAAATATTGCAATGATATTATTGAAGATAAAAAATTTGGCTGTGAAATGGAAGAGGATAAAACAGTTGTTGTCGACTATGGTGGACCAAATGTTGCTAAACCTCTTCATGTTGGACATTTAAGACCTGCCATTATAGGAGAAAGTGTTAAAAGAATTCATAAATTTTTTGGAAATAAAGTCATTGGAGATGTTCATTTAGGAGATTGGGGTCTTCAAATGGGCCTTGTAATTGAAGAACTTAAATTTAGACATCCAGACTGGGTATATTTTGATGAAAATTATACAGGAGAATATCCAGTAGAAGTTCCATTTACAGTAAGTGATTTGGAAGAAATATATCCTTGTGCTAGTGGAAAAACTAAAGTTTCAGAAAATGCAACTGAAGAAGAAATTCAAAAAGCAAATGAATTTAAAGAAAATGCAAGAAAAAACACAGCATATTTACAAGAAGGTAAAAAAGGCTATTATGATTTATGGAAAAAAATCGTAGAAATTTCAGTAAAAGATTTAAAAGAAAATTATAAAAAATTGAATGTAGATTTTGAATTATGGCTTGGAGAAAGTGATTCACAGAAATATGTTAAACCAATGGTAGAAAAAATGCAAAATATGGGCCTTATATATGAAAGTGATGGAGCTATGGTTGTTGATGTTGCAGAACCTACTGATACAACTGAAATCAATCCTTGTATGGTTTTAAAAACAGGTGGAGTTTCTTGTTATCAAACAACTGATTTAGCTACTATTATGCAAAGACAAATTGATTTTAATCCAGATGAAATTATATATGTTGTAGATAAAAGACAAGAATTACACTTTGTACAAGTATTTAGATGTGCAAGAAAATCAAAAATTATAGATGAAGATGCTAAACTAATCTTTTTAGGTTTTGGTACAATGAATGGCAAAGATGGAAAACCATTTAAAACAAGAAATGGTGGAGTAATGAGACTTGAAAACCTAATAAATGAAGTAAATCAAAAAGTATATGATAAAATAAGTGATACAAGAGAAATGCCAGAAGAAGAGAAAAAAGAGATTTCAACAATAGTTGGATTAGCTGCTTTAAAATATGCAGATTTATCAAACCAAATATCAAAAGATTATATTTTTGATGTAGATAAATTCACATCATTTGATGGCAAAACAGGTCCTTATATTTTATACACACTTGTAAGAATAAAATCAATTTTAAATAAGTACTTTGAAAATAATAAAATCAATGAAAACAAAATTTTAGTGCCAGAAGAAGATATTGAGAAACAAATACTATTAAAGATTGCAAAGTATAATCAAGCATTAGAAGAAAGCTATATAGAAAATGCACCATCTAAAATTTGTACATATCTATATGAACTTGCCAATATTTTCAATAGCTATTATCAAAAGGTAAAAATTTTACAAGGAAATGAAGCAAGACTAAATTCTAATATTGCTTTACTTTCTTTAATGAAGTCAATTTTTGAAAATGGAATTGATTTATTAGGATTTGATGCACCAGAAAGAATGTAAATAATTGTTTTGTAAATAATATATTGTAAATAAAGTAAAGGTGAAAGAATGAGTTTGAAAATGAATTATAAAATGGAATTTAATAACTTATTTGAAGATGTAACTAGTGGAGAGAGAGAAAGAATTATAAGGCAAATCCCAAATGTTTTAACATTGATTAGAGGAACTTTAACTCCAATACTTATGATAGTTGCAACTATTATTGGTAAAATAGAATTAGCATTTGGTGTTATACTTATATCTGCTTTAACAGACTGCTTTGATGGTTGGTTTGCTAGAAAATATAATGTTACTAGTGAATTTGGAGCAAATTTAGATACCGTATGTGATAAATTATTTATACTTTTTGTTATATTACCAGTATTTTTAAAAGAACCAATATACTTTTTCTGTATATTATTATTAGAACTTATAATAAGCATTATAAACATATATTCAAAAATAAAGGGAAAAGAGCCTAAATCTAGTATTTTAGGTAAATTAAAAACAATAGTATTAGACTGTTCGGTCGGGTTATTATATCTAAATTATTTAATTTTAATAGATTCAAAAATAATTTATACATTTTTTTATTTAACAATTATAATGCAAATAATAACGATTATAGGATACTTAAAAAGCTATATACGAAAAGGAAAAAAGAAAAAATAGATTTACGATTAAAACATCACAAGGTATAACCTTATGATGTTTTTTTTGGCAAATTTATTTATTTTTGCGAATAATATGTTATAATGAAAGGCATAAAAAGAAGAGGGGAATTTATGAAAGTTTCAAAAATAAAGGAAAAATATAAAATATTCGAAACTTTATTTGATAATATGAATAATGACCATGTTAGTGAGTTTTCAGCGCAATGTTCATATTATACAATATTGTCATTTATACCTTTTGTTATTTTGTTGATAACTTTAATTCAATATACTGGTATAGAACCACAAACTTTATTTGATGTGATTTCAAAAGTAATACCAGAAAACATGAATGATATGATTATTGGTGTAATTCAAGAAGTATACTCAAAATCAATAGGAACTATTTCGATTTCTATTATATTTACAATATGGTCTGCTGGAAAAGGCTTCTTTGCGTTAACTAAAGGTCTACAATCAGTATATAATACTGAAAAACAAGAATTTCCATCATACATATATTTAAGAGCAAAAGTTATATTAGAAACAATTTTGTTCATTGTATTGATAGTTATTGGATTAGTTGGATTAGTTTTTGGACATAGCTTAAGAGCTGTAATTCAAGAAAAATTTTCAGGATTTACGAATTATACTTTAATATCAAGTATAATGACAAAAGTACGGTTTTATTTTAGCAACTAGTGTTGTGTTTTTACTATTATATAAATTTATTCCAAAGCATAAAGTTACATTTAGAAGCCAAATTATTGGAGCTATTTTTGGAGGCTTTTTGTTAAATGCAATATCTTTTATATTTTCAAGATATTTAGATATTTTTAAAGGATTTTCTTTAACTTATGGAAGTTTAACAACTTTAATGCTTATAATGATGTGGACATATTCATGTTTTTATGCAGTATTTTTGGGAGCAGAATTAAATAAATTGATAAAAATAATAAAACAGGAAAAAATATAAAAATAAATATTTAATGAAATTAGGATGTGATTTAATGGAAATTAGATTAAATGAAAATAAAGAACTTGTAGAAAAAATAAAAGAAGGATTAAAACATAGAGGTGGATATTGTCCATGCAGATTAGAGAAAAATGAAGATACAAAATGTATGTGCAAAGAGTTTAGAGAACAAATAAAAGATCCAGATTTTGAAGGATATTGCCACTGCATGTTATATTATAAAGAAAAGTAAATTTTAGGAGGATAGATATGTTAAAATTAACAGAACAAAATTTTAAGGAAGAAGTTTTGAATTCAAAAGAAATAGTATTAGTTGATTTTTGGGCAACTTGGTGTGGACCTTGCCAAATGTTAGGACCAGTTATTGAAGAAATTTCAAAAGAATATGAAGGTAGAGTAAAAGTTGGAAAAGTAAATGTAGATGAAGAATCTAATTTAGCAATTGAATATGATGTAATGAGCATACCGACTTTAATTTTATATAAAGATGGAAAAATAATAGATACTGTTATAGGATATCATAGTAAAAATGAACTAGAAGAATTTTTAAATTCTAAAATTTAACATGAGGCTGATAAGTATAAACTTCTTTTTACAGTAAACAATATTGTAGAAAGGGGTTGATATAATGAGATATAAGAGAAAAAAACAAGCAAGTAATGGAGAATTTGTATGTTCATATTTTAGTTGGGTAACTCCAGAAAATCAAAAAGAAATTGCCAGTAGACTTGCCAAAATAACAGAAAAGAAATAATTAAAAAGATTGAAAAAGTAATTCTAGAATTTCTAAAATTTATTTTTTTCAATCTGGTTTATATAAATGTAGTATCTTACTTAAGAAGGGAATGTGATAATTATGGGGAGTATAGAAAGTTTAATTTTAAAACTAGGCCAAATAGATGCAGTTGTTTTAACTTTTAGATTGATTATAATTGTAATTTTAGCTGGATTGATTGGCTGGGAGAGAGAATCTTGGAATAAACCAGCTGGATTAAGAACACATATATTGCTTGGTATAAGTGCTGTATTGATTGCATTTTTAGGAGTAGAAATGAATGAAAAAACTGGAGCAGATGCAAGTAGAATATCAGCTCAATTATTGTCTGGAATAGGATTTTTAGGAGCAGGAACTATTTTAAGAGATGGCTTTAATGTAAAAGGACTTACAACTGCTACAACACTTTTAACAGTAACTTGTATTGGTCTTTGTTTAGGTTTTGGAGAATATATGATTGCAATTATTGCAACTTTTATTACATATATAATTTTATCTTATTCTCATTTCATATCAGATAATTTGGAAAAATCTACAAGTTTTCATTTTGATATTAACTGTTATGAACCTAAAGAAACCTTAAGTGAAATAAAAGAGATTTTAGAAGAAAATAAAATTGAAATAGTAAAATTAGAAATTAGTGAAAGTACAAAAAAATCATTTTTAGAAATTATTGGAAAAGGTCCAGCTAAAATGGAAAAAAATAATATAATATCAAAAATAATTGCTGTTGAAAATGTAATTGGAATAAGTGATGTTGACAACGAAAAATAGTAATTATAAAAGCAAAAGAGGAGCAAAAAATGGATAAAAAACTAATAAAAGAAAAAGCAAATTGGTGTTTAAATTGTAAAATGAAACCTTGTAGTACAAAAGGTTGTCCAATGAGAACAAATATACCTGAATTTATAACAGAGATAAAAAATGAAAATTTTGAAAAAGCGTATCAAATATTACAAGAAAATAATATATTTAGTTATGTTTGTGCTACTGTGTGTCCACAAGAAGAACAATGTGAAGGAAGTTGTGTACGTGGAATAAAGCAAACACCAACTAAAATAGGAGAGTTAGAAAGTTTTGTAAATGATTGGGCAAAAGAAAATGGAATTGCTTTTAAAATAAACAAAAAAGAAAATAATGGAAAAAAAGTTGCTGTTGTTGGCAGTGGACCTGCTGGATTAGAATGTGCAGTAGAATTATTAAAAGTTGGATTTGACGTCACAATTTTTGAAAAAGATGAAAACTTGGGTGGAATTTTAACTTATGGTATACCAGATTTTAGATTATCAAAAAATATTGTAAATGATATTGTTGAAAAAGTAGAAAAGCTTGGTGCTAAAATAAAAACTAATGTTGAATTTGGAAAAGATATATCATTAGAAGAATTAAGAAAACAATATGATGCTGTATTTTTAGGAATAGGTGCGACAGAACCAACAATGTATAAAGTTGCTGATATGAAATTAGATGGCATTTATGATTCTGATACATTTTTAAGAGCATATAACAATAAAGAATATATTTCAAATTTAGGCAAAGTAGCTGTAATAGGTGGAGGAAATGTTGCAATGGACTCTGCAAGAGCTGCTATAAAAATGGGTGCAAAAGAAGTAAAAATACTTTATAGAAGAGATAGAGCACACATGCCAGCTAGAGAAGTAGAACTAGATGAGGCAATAGCAGATGGTGTTGAGTTTAAAGAACTAATTAGAGTTATTTCAGCAAATTCTGAAAAAAATAAAATGATAAGTTTAAACTGTATAAAAACTGAAATTGTAGATGGAAAAGCACAAGATGTACCAGAAACAGAATTTATAGAAGATGCAGATACTTTAGTTTTCGCTATTGGATTAAAACCAAATAAAAATGTACTTACAACACAAGGAATAAAACTAAATGATTGGGGAATGGTTGAAATTGATGAAGATGGAAGAACAAATATAGAAAATGTTTATGCAGGTGGAGATGATACAGAAAGTAAATCAACTGTATGTAGAGCTTTAGCAGCAGGTAAAAAAGCAGCTTATGGAATAATAAAGAATATTAAATAGGTGTTGACAAAGCGTGACAAATGGTGTTAATATTATTGTATTGATATGAAAAATGTAGAAGAGGACAACATAAATAATAAAACTTTTAGAGAGCTAGCTAATTGGTGAAATGCTAGTAAGTAAATTGTTATTTATTATCACCTTGGAGTTGGCTAATTGAAGATTTTATATTGTGTAAATTAGTTCGTATACCTTGCGTTAAAAGGAAATGAGATGTTGAATTTTTATTCAATAAAATAGGTGGTACCACGGAAATATAGTCATTTCGTCCTAATGGATGAGATGACTTTTTTGTTGTATATCTATAATATAAAGACTAATAAGAGTAGAAAGATACTCTAAAAATAATATAGAAGAGGAGAATGAATATGAGTGAAGAAAAGCAAGAAAAAGTTGATTATAGTTCAACTCTAAATTTACCAAAAACAGATTTTCCAATGAGAGCAAATTTACCAGAAAATGAACCTAAAATTCAAGAAAATGTTTTTGAAAAAGATTTGTATGAAAAAATGTTAAAGAAAAATGAAGGAAAAACACCTTTTGTTTTACATGATGGACCACCTTATGCTAATGGTGAAATTCATATAGGTCATGCATTAAATAAAGTATTAAAAGATACAATAGTAAGATATAAAAATTTACAAGGTTTTTATACTCCATATATTCCTGGTTATGATACTCACGGTATGCCAACAGAAAAAAAGGCAATAGAAAAATTAGGATTAAATCGTGATGAAATACCAGTAAATACTTTTAGGGACACTTGTAAAAAATTTACAGAAGATTACAAAGATAAACAAACAGAAGGATTTAAAAGATTAGGTGTTTTAGGAGATTGGAAACACCCATATATCACATATCAACCACAAATGGAAGCAAGACAAATTGGTGTTTTTGCAGGAATGTATAAAAAAGGTTATATTTATAAAGGATTAAAACCAGTTTATTGGTGTACTGACTGTGAAACAGCTCTTGCAGAAGCAGAAATTGAATATAAAGATGTTAGTGCAATTACAGCTTTTGTTAAATTTCCAGTAAAAGATAGCAAAGGTTTATTTGATGAAAAAAATGCTTATGTTGTTATTTGGACAACAACACCATGGACTTTACCAGGAAATACAGGTATTGCTGTTGGTGCAGATTTTACTTATGCTGTTGTAGAAGCTAATAATGAAAAACTAATTTTTGCAAAAGAATTAGTTGATAGTGTTATGCAAAAAGCTGGAATAACAGAATATAAAATAGTAAAAGAATTTGAAGGTTCAGAACTAGAAGGTGTTATTTGCCGTCACCCATTCTTAGATAGAGATTCTAAAGTTGTAACTGGTAGTGAAGATACAGTTGATGTAGAACTTGGAACAGGTTCTGGTTGTGTACATTGTGCACCAAGTTATGGTAAAGAAGACTATTTATTAGGATTAAAGAAAGGCTTAGATATCATTGTTACAGTTGATAGCAAAGGTGTACAAAGAGGCGAAGGTGCTGGACAATTTAAAGACATGTACTATGCTAAGTCAAATAAAGAGATAGTAAAATGGCTAGAAGAGAATAACTTATTATTGGCAAGGGAAGATATTGTTCACTCTTATCCACATTGCTGGAGATGTAAACACCCAGTTATATTTAGAGCTACTAGTCAATGGTTTGCTTCTGTTGATGGATTCAGAAAAGAAACATTAGAAGCAATAAAAACAGTTAAATGGATACCATCATGGGGAGAAGAAAGAATTTCTAAGATGGTAGAAGATAGAAATGATTGGTGCATTTCTAGACAAAGAACATGGGGAGTTCCAATTCCAGTATTCTATTGCAAGAATTGTGAAAAAGAATATGTAACAGATGAGAGCTTAGAAAAAGTTCAAAAGATATTTAGAGAAAAAGGTTCAAATGCTTGGTTTGATTTAACAGAAAAAGAATTGATGCCAGAAAATGCAAAATGTCCTGAATGTGGTTGTACAGAATTCAAAAAAGAAAAAGACATTATGGATGTATGGTTTGATTCTGGTTCAACACATGAATCTGTTTTAGCAGAAAGAGGACTTCCACCAGCAGATTTATACTTAGAAGGTAGTGATCAATATAGAGGTTGGTTCCAATCTTCATTATTAACATCTGTTGCTAATTTTGGAAAAGCACCATATAAACAAGTTCTAACACATGGATATACAGTTGATGAGCAAGGTAGAAAAATGTCAAAATCAATAGGAAATGTTGTAGCACCACAAGAAATTATCAAAGAGTCTGGTGCAGATGTTTTAAGATTATGGGTTTTATCATCTGATTATCAATCTGATGTTAGTGTTTCTAAAAATATTATAAAACAAGTAACTGAAGTATATAGAAAAATAAGAAATACAGCTCGTTACATTTTAGGAAATATATCTGATTTTGATGTAGAAAAACCAGTTGCTTATGAAGATTTACAAGAAATTGATAAATGGGCATTAGCTAAATTAAACAAATTGATTGCAAAATGTACAGATGCTTATGAAACTTATGCATTCCATGATGCATATCAAGCAATTAACCAATTCTGTGTTGTAGATATGAGTGCATTTTATTTAGACATTATAAAAGATAGATTATATACTTCAAAACTAGATTCAATTGAAAGAAGAGCAGCACAAACTGCAATGTATGAAATTTTGTCAAGTTTAGTTAGAATTTTAGCACCAATGACTTGTTTCACAGCAGAAGAAATTTGGAAATATATGCCTCATAGAAAGAATGAAAATACAGAAAGCGTTATGTTAGATTACTATCCAAAGAAAAATGAAAAATATGATAATGATGAATTATTAGCAAAATGGGATAGATTGATTTCTGTAAAAAATGAAGTTGCTAAAAAACTAGAAGTAGCAAGAGCAAATAAAGAAATTGGTTTGGCTTTAGCTGCTAAAGTTACAATATTTGCAGAAGGAAATGAATATGAATTCTTAAAAGGAAAAGAAGAATTATTAAAAGAAATTTGCATTGTTTCAGAAATAATATTAAAAGAAAATAGAAGAAATGAAAATGAAGAAGTTGCTATTGGTGTAAAAGTAGAACCAGCAGAAGGTCAAAAATGTGAAAGATGCTGGATGTATTCAAAAACAGTAGGACTAGATAAAATTCACCCAACTATTTGTAAAAGATGTAGTGATAATTTGAAATAATACTTGATTTTTAAATTATCTTATGGTAAACTGTAAGAGTTAATAGTGGAAATTTGGAGGTTTTTAACAATGAAAATATTAAAATATATATTAATAGCAGTATATTTAATTGTTTGCTTAGCTTTAATTATCTTAGTTATGAAGCAATCAAAAGAAGATAGTGGAGCTTCAGGAACAATAGTAGGTGCCTCTGCAAATAATTTTTATGAGAAAAATAAAGGAAGAACTAAGGAAGGAAAAATGAAAAGAGCAACAATCATTTTAATGGTATTATTTGTTGTTTTAACACTTGCTTTAGGAATTCTTTATATGGTATAAATAAAATATAAATTAGAGGCAGTTTTTTCAAGCTGCCTCTTTTTTTATATAATAGGCAAGTGATTTGTATTTTATACTATACAAAAAGCTTCGCTAAATAATGTACAGAAATTTTATTATATAAATGGGTTTTAAAAAATTCATAATGTGAATTGAAAGGATTAAAATGGGAAAAAATAAGAAAAAACAGAAACTAGTTGGAAAATTTTTAGCAAATGAAAAAGGCTTTGGTTTTATTAACATAGGAGAAGATAAAGAAGATATTTTTGTTCCTTCAAAAAGTGTAAACAGAGCTTTGAATGGAGATACAGTTCAATTTTCTATATATAAGCAAAAACAAGGCACAAAAAGAGCAGAAGGGAAAATAGTTAAAGTTTTAGAAAGAGATAAGCAAACAGTTGTAGGAATTTTTCAAAAAAGTAGAAACTTTGGTTTTGTAGTTCCAGATGATAAAAACTTTGCAACAGACATTTTTATATCAAAAAAGAAGTGTAAAGAAGCGAAAAATAATGATAAAGTTGTTGTATACATTACTAAATATCCAACTAAAGGAAAAAACGCAGAAGGTGAAATAATGGAAATTTTAGGAAATGTAAATCAAGCAGGTGTTGATTTATTGAGTGTTGTAAAAGAATTTGGATTAAACAATGAATTTCCAAGAGAAGTTATGCAATATGTAAAAAATATCCCACAAAAAATTGATGAAAAGGATATAAAAGGTAGAAGAGACTTTAGAAATGACAAAATTTTTACTATAGATGGCGAAGATGCGAAAGATTTAGATGATGCAATTCATGTAGAAAAGTTAGAAAATGGAATTTATAAGTTAGATGTTCATATTGCTGATGTTAGCAATTATGTAAAAGAAGATTCTATCTTGGATAAGGAAGCAATTAGGCGTGGTACAAGTGTTTATATGTTTGATAGAGTTATTCCAATGTTACCTTTTGAACTTTCTAATGGTATATGTAGTTTAAATGCTGGTGAAAATCGTTTTGCCCTTTCATGCTTAATGGAAATTGATTCTAAAGGAAAAGTAGTATCTTCAGATGTATGCAAATCTGTTATTAAAGTAACAGAAAGAATGACATACACAAATGTAAATAAAATAATCAATGATGAAGATAAAGCTGTATTAAAAAGATATGAACCATATATTGAAGACTTTAAAACAATGGAAGAACTAGCAAAAATATTGAAGGAAAGAAGAATTCAAAACGGATATTTAAATTTAGATATTCCAGAAAGCAAAATTGTATTAGATGAAGATGGTAGATGTATTGATGTTCACAAATATGAAACTACTTTTGCAAATGAAATAATAGAACAATTTATGCTTACTGCTAATGAAACAATTGCAGAAAAGTTTTATTGGTTAGAAGCACCATTTATTTATAGAGTACACGAAGAACCAGATTTAGATAAAATACAAGATACAAATAAGTTTTTATTTAATATAGGATATAAAATAAGAGCTAGTAAAGATAATATTAAGCCAAAAGCTTTTTCAGATGTTTTGGAAAAAATAAAAGGAACAGAGTATGAAAAAGTAATTTCAACTTTAATATTAAGAACTTTAAAAGTTGCGAGATATGAAAGTGAAAATAAAGGACATTTTGGTATAGCAAGTCAATATTATTGCCATTTTACATCACCAATAAGAAGATATCCAGATTTATTTATTCATAGAGTTATATCAGAATATTTGAAAGACGGATATAATGTGCCAGAAGAAAAATTGCAAGACTTAACCAATAAAGCAAATAAATATGCAGATTCATCATCAGATTGTGAAAAAATTGCTACTAAAGCAGAAAGAGAAGCAGAAGATATTAAGAAAGCAGAATTTATGGAAAACAAAATTGGGGAAGTATATGAAGGAATTGTTTCTTCAGTTACATCATTTGGAATGTTTGTTGAATTAGACAATACTGTGGAAGGTTTAATAAGATTTGAAAATATGGGCGGAGAATACTTTAATTATGATGAAGTATTCAAAAAGTTAATTGGAGAAAATAGCAAAACTACTTATAAAATTGGTGATAAAGTTAAAGTAAGAGTTATAGAAGCAAATAAAGAATTAAGAAAAGTAGCCTTTGAATTGATCTATGAAGATAAAAATGAAGATGAAGAAGCAACTGATTCAAATGAGGATGTTGAACTTGAAAATAATTAGTAGAAATTTTTAACAGTGGCTAACAAATAAATGCAAACTAAATTGTAGTTATAAATAGTAGTAATAAAAATAAAATTGAAGAATAAAATTTATTATTATAATATTAGGAAAGGAATTTTGTATAAAATGAAAAAGATTTTAGAACCAAAATTTGGATTAGCACCTAATCCGGTTGCTTTAATAACATCAGGTGATAAAGAAAATACAGATATATCAACTATAGCTTGGACTGGAATTTTAAATTCAGAACCAATGATTGTGTATGTATCAATTAGACCAAGTAGATATTCAAATGAATTGATTAGAAAAAATAATCAATTTGTAATAAATTTGCCTAATGCAAGATTAGTAAAGGAAGCTGATTACTGCGGTACAAAATCTGGAAGAGATGTGAATAAATTTGAAAAATGTGGACTAACAAAAGGTGAGTCTAGTAAAATTAGTGTGCCATATATTGAAGAATGTCCAATAAATTTAGAATGTGAAGTAGTAGATATAGAAGCAATGCCATCACATGATATTTTTACAGCAAAGGTTGTTTCTGTAAATGTAAATGAAGAAATAATAAATGAAAAAGGTGGAATTGATTATTCAAAAGCAGAACTTTTAAGTTATGCTGGAAATCAATATTTTGTAAATAACAATGTAGTTGGAAATAGAGGAATTGGTGTAAAGTAATTTGCTATTTAAAATAAATCTTAATATAAAACGAAAGTCCCTGCCGGAAATGATTTTGGCAGGGATTCTCAGTATTTGTCCCAACGGGGAGTGAGTGTGACAGACGACAAATTATAGAATGAATGACTTACAATAATTTACTTTTTGGGAAAACAGATTTCAAGAATCTCAATATCATAGCTGATGCCAGTGATAGGATTCTTAAAAGTTCCTTTGAACCCAACAGATTTGCCTTGAATAAAATGGTACAGCTCGCTCTGGGGAGTACAAACCAAGTATTCACCAGAAAGTTGGCTTGTATCACTTGTAACCATCAAGGTTTCGGGTACGATATCATTGACGTCGTATATAAAGTTTACCTTGATGGTGGCTCCATAGGAGACAACTGTGCTTTCAGGGTTAATATCGACAACTTCGGCACTATCAATTTGCCGACGAAAGTCAATAATCTGGTTCCGAATGGTCTCAAGTTCATAATTCCCACCTTCAATTGAACGAATGTAGGAGGAATCACTATTGTTGGTGTCAGTTGTGCTGTAGGATTTTACCAGGGATTTCTCACGTTGCTTCAAAGTCTCAAGTTGGGAACGTAAAGTTGCTAACTCTGCCATTGTGAGTGTCATAAAAGATTCCTTTCTGTCTATCACACTTTTCTAAAAAATACCAATATAATTATAATACATTTTTAAAGAAAAATAAAGTATAAAATGAAAATTATGTGAACTAATTTTGAAAAAATATGTAAATGATTGAAAAATTTTGAATTAAATATGTATTTTGATATAAAACACGAAGTGACCTGCCTTCAGTTTTGGCAAGTCACTATCTGTATTTTCCAATCAAGGACTGGGTAAACAGCAATCGATTATCAAGGGTGAATGTTCGGACAAAAAATTACTTAGTAGTTGACTTCCAAGATTTCGAAATCATAGCTTACGGTGTTTCCTTGAATTTCTTCCTTGAAAGTTCCGTGGTAACCCTTTTCTTTTCCTTTGAGAAATTTGAAGAGAGGGCTACTAGGAGTACACACTATCATGTCCTTGCTGATGTAACTTGTATCGTTAGAAACAATCAGAACTACATCTTCTGGACCTTCAGGATAGAAAAAACGTGCTTTCACGGTAGCACCGTAATCAATGGTCTCGCTCTGAGCAATTTCATTGATAACTTCTGCATCTGCAATCTCTGCCGACAAAGCTTTGATCTGCGATTCGACAACATCGATATCCAACCGAATGCTACGTGCAGCGCTAGATGACATAGAACTATCATTCTCACTATCAATTGCATGTGAATAGCTTTTGCGAAGGTAGTTTGACTTGGCTTTGAGCTCTTCAAGCTTTGCTTGTTTGGCATCAAATTCATACTGAGTGAATTGCATACATAACCTACTTTCTATCAATTGCTGTTTTTCAAAAAAATACAATTGCTATTATAACACGAGTTTAGCATAAAGTAAAGAAAAAAGTGGAAATTATGTAAAGTTTTCAAAAGTATTTTAGTTTTACAAACTAAATATTATTTTTACAATTATTTAGTTTACGAAATTAAGATTTATATTAAATTGAAGATTGAAAAAAAC
The DNA here is from genome assembly GCA_934141445.1 of uncultured Clostridia bacterium. Classification (GTDB taxonomy): domain Bacteria; phylum Bacillota; class Clostridia; order TANB77; family CAG-508; genus Scatovivens. Next base: position 115,592 of record CAKPCF010000002.1, read on the forward strand.
AAGAAAATCGTATACAATATATGCATCAAATTTGAAGGTGGATATTATGAAAAAGAATGAAGAATATATTGTAGAAATAGTAGATAATGGATTTAAAGGAGAAGGAATTGCAAAAATTGGAGATATTGTTGTCTTTATACCAAATGTAATAAAAGGTGAAAAGATAAAAATAAAGATTTTAAAAGTTACATCAAAATGTGCTTATGGGAAAATACTTGAAATTTTAAATGAGGCAAGTTCAAGGCAAGAAGTTGACTGCAAAACATATAATAGATGTGGTGGATGTAATTTAAGACATATAAAATATAGTGAAACTTTAAAAATGAAACAAAATGCAGTTAAAAATACTTTGAAAAAAGCTTTAAATACTGATATACAAGTCAATGATACTGTAGGAATGGAAAATCCATTTTTTTATAGAAATAAACTTCAATATCCTGTTGGTATTTCAGAAAATGGAGATATGGTAATGGGAGTTTTTTCAGAAAGGACACATACAATTATTCCAACTGATTTTTGCCAGATTCAAAATCAATTATGTCAAAAAATTGCTAAAGATATTTTTGAATTTATGCAAGAAAATAATATTCCAGCCTATAATGAGAAAAAGTTAAGTGGAATTATTAGACATATTGTAATACGAATTGGAATAAAAACAAATGAAGTAATGATTACTTTAGTATTAAATAAAATGCAATTACCAAAACAAGAAGAGTTAGTTAAATACATAGTAAATAAATATCCTGAAATTAAAGCAATTGCAAAAAATTTAAATGATAAAAATACTAATGTGATATTGGGAGATAAAACAGAAATAATTCATGGAGCTGGATATATTTATGACTATTTAGGAGAATATAAATTTAAAATATCTCCAATGTCATTTTATCAAGTTAACCCAGTTCAAACTGAAAAATTGTATAGCAAAGCTATTGAATATGCTAATTTAACAGGTAATGAAACAATATTTGACTTATATTGTGGAATTGGTACAATTGGAATATTTGCTTCCAAGAAGGCAAAAAAATTATATGGAATTGAAACAATACCGCAGGCAATAGAAAACGCAAAAGAAAATGCGAAATTAAACAATATAGAAAATGCAGAATTTTTTGTTGGAGATGTTGAAAAAGTATTACCAAAATTGATAGAAGAGAGAAAATTAAAAGCAGATGTTGTATTTATAGATCCACCTCGTAAAGGATGTGACAAAATTGCATTAGACACAATTTTAAAAATAGAGCCTAAAAGAGTTGTATATGTAAGTTGTAATCCAGCTACACTAGCAAGAGATTTGAAGGTCTTAGAGGAAAAATACTATATAAAAGAAGTAACACCGGTAGACATGTTTTGTTTCACAAGCCACGTGGAGTGCGTTTCAGTATTGGAATTAAAATAGTGGATAGAAAACTTGGTTAAAAGAGGATAATTAAAAAGGTGGATTATGAGAGATTATTATAGATGGTGTGTAGAATTACAGAATAATTGGAAACAGAGAAATGTAGAAAACATAGTTAACTTATTTGATGAAAATGTAGAGTATTATGAAACACCTACAGAAAGGATAAACACTATAGAAGAAATTAGAAAAATGTGGGAAGAGATAGAAGGACAGAACACAAGTGATATTGAGTTCAATATACTATGTGAAAATGATGAATGTTGTATTGTTAACTTTGTTTTAAAAGATACAATATCATATGACATAATATATCAAATAAAATTGAATGATAATAACAAATGTGCATTTTTAAAACAATGGTATATGGAGGTATAAAAAATGAATATTGATGTTAAAAAAGTAAAGATTATTGTAACTGTACCGGTTGAAAATGTTGAGGAGGTTAGAAATGCTATATGCAATGAAGGTGCAGGTGTTATTGGAAATTATACATTTTGTACTATGAGTACGAAATGTGTTGGAACTTTTATACCAAATGATAAAGCTAATCCATATATTGGTGAAAAAAATAAATTGGAATTTGTAAATGAAGAAAAACTGGAAGCTGTATGTAATATAGATATAGCTAAAAAAGTATTAAAAAAATTAAGAGAAGTACATCCTTATGAAGAACCAGGAATAGATATTATTCCACTAATCAATGAAGAGGATTTAATATGAATAATTAAGAAATAAGTTGAGGATAAGAAAATGGAATTTGAAAAATAAATTATAATAAAGAGATGCACCATTGATGATGTAGATTCAATATACAACATTCAAAATATTGTAATAGATAATTTTAAAGAAGAAGAAAAAACATGGTATCAAAAAGATGAAAATATTAAAAGATATATTTTGTTAAAAATTAGGAGAAGTTGAAAATGAATAATACTATTAAACCAATAATATTTGATTTGGATGATGTAAGAAGATAAGCTGAAAAAGGTGATAAATTTGCATGTTATATTTTAGGCAAAAGTTATGACAGTGAAGAAAATGGAGCAGAGCAAAGCTTTGAAAAGGCAATGTACTGGTATGAAAAAAGAGAAAATATAAAAATATGCATAAAGATAGGCAGGTTAGAATGGTTTAAGAAATATGTGAAGGCAATCAATTTATTAGCAAAAGAGTATCAAAATAATGATGGGAATATTTTAGAAGAATTATATAATTTAAATATGGAAATAGAAAAATATCAAACAAGTTCGGAATTCATATTATAGAAAAAATATCAGATGTTGCAATATATAGATCCAGAATAAAGGAAATTAATGTTATAAATGTTACAAACTTGTTGTCAGATTTTTTAGAAGATGAGAAGAGATATAATTTTATAGTAGGCGATAATACAAGAAAAGAATTGCTATATAAAAATATATACAATATAGGTATAAGTTGTATAGAGAATAATATGGAAAATGCATTAAGAAATGTATCTAATAGATTAGGGTGGTTTATAATAGGAAGTATGAACGACAATGATTCACCAACTTTAACTAATTATTTATTGGATAGGACTATAGATTTATTCAAAATAGCGCAAAATATGGATATAAGTGAAAAAACACTTGTGTTCATTATGACCTTATTTACAACTGTTGGAACTTATTGCTGTAGAGAAGCAAAATATAGAGGATATCTAAACAAGATATTAGATGTTTTAAAAGAAGAAGAATATGGAAGAATAAAAACTGCAATTGAACTTAGAACGAAAGAAAATAACATGTGGGATAAATTATTCGAAAGACAAACTCAGCTGTTAACTCAAAAGTTTTTAAGAGAATTGAATGAAAAGGTAAGAATAAACAAAACAAAAGTATAAAAATGTTAAAAGAATTCTGATGTGCTTTTTTAAATCAAGCCAAGGATAAATATATGTGCTATGGTGCAACCTTGACTAAATTTTAAAAGCACATTATTTTTTTGTATAGAAAAAAGTAGAAAAGTCCCATTGGTAGAAGACTTTAGGTATCTATTATACAGACAAACAAACCACGCATAAGTGTGCAACGGTTAAACGTAATTGGAGTATAATAGATTTTAAATGTAGTATCAATATATTTTTACGAACTTTGAAAAAAGATTGAAAATATAAAAATAACATGATAAAATACAAATGTTCGCTAAAAGAAATGATATATTATTTGATAGGAGTTGGTAGTTATGAATCTAAGAGATTTAAAGCAAGAAATTAATAATATTGTAATAGAAGGATATCAAGTAAAAACTAATTTTAGTTCTTGTGATTTTTTAGTTCAAATTGGAGGGATGAATATTATTGCTAAACCAATTTGTCTAGAAAAAGAAGTAAAATATGAATTTGTATTAGATGTTCAATTCTTATCATCTAAAGAAATAACTTATGAAGAAATAATTATGATAAAAAATATTATTGATTTATTATATAAACATAAAAAATTAGCAACTTCAAGATTGAAGAAATGGACAGTAGAGGAATATTTAGAAGATAAAAGACAAAGAGAAATAAGAAGTGAGCAAATGCTTGAATCATTAAAAAGTGTTTTTTTAATAGAGCAAATTTTATGTGAGTAAAATCAAGTAAATATTAAAATTGAGAAAGGAGATAATTTAATATGGCAAATAATAGTAAATTAGAAACAATTTCAAATCTTTTTGAAGGAAAAGAAATAAGAAGTATATGGGATAATGAAAAAGAGGAGTATTTTTTTAGTGTAGTTGATATTATTGAAGCATTAACAGATAGTAAAATTCCAAGAAATTATTGGAGTGACTTAAAACGAAAACTAATAGATGAAGGAAGTGAACTGCACGAAAATATCGTGCAGTTGAAAATGAAAGCTAAAGATGGAAAATTTAGAGAAACTGATACACTAGACACAAAAGGAGTTTTAAGATTAATAGAATCTGTACCAAGCTCAAAGGCAGAACCATTTAAATTATGGTTAGCTCAAATGGGAAAAGAAAGAATAGATGAAATTTTTGATCCAGAAATTGCTATAAAAAGGGCAATAGATTATTATAGAAATCGTGGTTATTCAGATAAATGGATAGAAGCTAGGCTAAAAGGAATACTTGATAGAAATAAATTAACAGATGTATGGAAAGAAAATGGAATTAAAGAAGGTTATGAATTTGCGATTTTAACAAATGAAATATATCAGGCATGGTCAGGAATGAAAGCATCAGAATATAAAGATTATAAGAATATTAGAAAAGAATCACTAAGAGATAATATGACAGATGTTGAAGTAGCTCTTACTGATTTAGGAGAAATTGCAACTCGTGAGCTTGCAAAAAAGCATAAGCCACAAGGTTTGAAAGCTAATAGAAAAATTGCAAAAGCAGGAGGAGAAGTTGCTAAAACAGCTCGTGATGATTTGGAACAAAAACTTGGAGAGTCCGTTATAAGCAATAACAACAGATTAAATTATCAATATTTGAATGAGAATAAAATGTTAGAAGATAAAAAGGACACAAAAAAATAAATGCAGACAAGTTTTTGAATGTGTACATAAATATGATTTGCTAAAGTGAATTTTACTTAATACTAAAGGCAGGATAGAGATGATTAACACATCTCCTATACACGTAGAAGGACAAGCCTTCTAGAGTTAATAAAAGAACAAAAAAGTTATGCAAAAGTGATGCAGAAATTCACCCAGTGAACCCCTAAAAAATGCCGTTTAGAGTGCGAAAGTTCACTAAATGACCTTTTTTAAGGAAAAGTTCCCCCGGTGTACTAAAATTAGTTCACTAAATGAACAAATGCAGAATAAATAAATTACAAAGTTCACCGAGTGAACTAAATAATAGAGAAAAATAAATTACGAGTTCACCCGGTGAACTGAAAAATAAAAATACAAAATTATCAGTTCACTAAGTGAACTAAAACAAAAAAATGTAAGTTCACTCGGTGAACTTACAGAAATATAATAAAAGTAAATATAAAAAATTACACAATAATTAACATAAAATCATTTTAAATAGACAAAAGGGAAAAAAACGGGAATTGATTTTAGGGAAACACGATATTATAATGGTATTATCAAAAAATGTAAAAACAAGAAGTCAGGCGAAGCTAGCCGGCTGGCTTTTTCTGTTGCCTTTTTTGAAATTCAAATCAAGTAAGGAGAATTTTTATGTTATATGAAATCAAATTTGATAATACCAAAACCATCAAACTAAATGAAAATATTTTTAATTGCAGTATAAAAATAGCAATACTAAACAAAACATTTGAAGCGGGACTAATTAAAGAAGAAAAATACCAAGAACTAAAACAAAATATTTTACAAGAATATAATTTAAGTCATATATGTATTTAAAAATTTTATCTTTTGATGTATAATATGCACATAAAGATTCTCTAAACTTGAGAAAGAGAGGTTAATTTTGAAAGTACAAGTTATAGAGAAGAAAAAGGTCGAATTGATAGAACAACAGGAGAAATAATAAAAGGAAATTTAAGAGTATGTGCCTATGCAAGAGTAAGTACAGAAATAGAAGAACAATTGAACAGTTATAATTCTCAACTAAAGTATTATGAAGAAAAAATAAAAAGCAATAGTGATTGGCTATATGTTGGCATTTATGCAGATGAAGGAATAACAGGAACATTAGACTATAAAAGGGATGGCTTCATGAAAATGATGCAAGATGCAACACAAAATAAATTTGATATGATAATAACAAAATCAATATCAAGATTTGGCATAAACACAGTCGATACCTTAAAATATGTAAGAGCATTAAAAGAAAAAGGAATTGCAATTTATTTTGAAGAAGAAAGAATTAATACTTTAGAAATATCTGGAGAAATAATGCTAACAGTATTAAGTGCAATGGCACAACAAGAAAGCGAAAATATTTCTTCACATGTGAAATTAGGCTTGCAGATGAAACTAAAAAGAGGAGAATTAATTGGATATAATGGATGTTTAGGATATGTATATGATAAAGAATCAAAGTAAATATCAGTAAATTATGAAGAAGCAGAAATAGTAAGATATATCTTTGAAAGATACTGTCAAGGAGTAGGTTGCACAACTATTGCAAAAGAATTAACAAGTATGAAATATAGTACTCCAACAGGCAAAAAGAAATGGCACGAATCAACCATAAGAGGTATCTTGAAAAACGAAAAATACAAAGGAGATGTCTTACAAGGAAAAACATATACAACAGATCCAATATCACATAAAAGATTAAGCAATTTAGGAGAAGTAGACAAGCATTATTACAAAGAACATCACGAACCAATTATTAGCAAAGAGTTATTTGATAGAGTACAAGAAATAAGAACAAAAAGAGCAGGTAATAGAGAAACAGGAAGAAGAAATGATAATTATAGCAAGAAATATCCTTTTAGCAGCAAACTATATTGTGCATTTTGTGGCTCATTACTAACAAGAAGAAATTGGAATGCAAATAGAAGTTGTGAAAAAGCAGTATGGCAATGTATAAAAAGGGCAAAACAAGGAAAAGAAGAATGTCCACATTGTAAGGCAATAGCAGAAGAAATAATAGAAGATTGTTTTGTACAAGGTTATAGAATATTGTGTAATGATAACAGAAAAATAATTGAAACATTTTTAGAAAAGATAGAAAATATCTTAAAAGA
>CAKPCF010000003.1 GCA_934141445.1 uncultured Clostridia bacterium
AGGCATAGGTCCATCAGCTGCAGAAACAACTAATATAGCACCATCCATTTGAGCAGCACCAGTGATCATGTTCTTTACATAATCTGCGTGTCCTGGGCAGTCAACGTGAGCATAGTGTCTGTTGTCTGTTTCATATTCTACGTGAGCTGTATTGATTGTAATACCTCTTGCTTTTTCTTCTGGAGCACCATCGATTTGATCGTATGCTTCAAATTTAGCTTTTCCTAATAAAGATAAATATTTTGTAATAGCTGCTGTTGTTGTTGTTTTACCATGGTCAACATGTCCGATTGTACCAATGTTAACGTGTGGTTTTGTTCTTTCGAATTTAGCTTTAGCCATTTTAAATTTCCTCCTTTTTTGTTTGTCTTAAACTATCCTAAAATAGCTTAGACTTTATTTTATAAATATAAAAAGTTAATACCTTTTTTATGGTACTTGCATTTTATACTATATTTGACAAAAATGCAAGTACTTTACATTTAATTTTTAATTAGTAGATTAGTCTTCCTTTTTAGTTCTTGTAGAAACAATTGCTTCAAGAACTGACTTTGGAACTTCTTCATAATGAGAAGGTTCCATTGAATATGTTCCTCTACCTTGTGTTTTTGAACGCAAATCAGTAGCATATCCAAACATTTCAGAAAGTGGAATAAATGCATGAATTTCTTGCATTCCATCACTTCCGTCCATTCCTTCCATTCTACCACGACGAGAGTTTACATCTCCAATTACATCTCCCATGTATTCTTCTGGAACTGTAATTTCAACTTTCATGATAGGCTCTAAGATAACTGAATGTCCTTGTTTACATCCTTCTTTGAATGCCATAGAACCTGCAATCTTGAATGCCATTTCTGAAGAGTCAACATCATGGTAAGAACCATCAACTAAAGTAGCTTTGAAATCGATAACTGGATATCCAGCTAAAATACCGCTTTCAGCAGCTTCTCTAACACCATCTTCGATTGGTTTAATGTATTCTTTTGGAACAGCACCACCAACGATTTTGCTTTCAAATTGAATTCCTTTTCCTGGCTCTAATGGTTCCATCTCTAACCAGCAGTGACCATATTGTCCACGACCACCTGATTGACGAATGAATTTACCTTCAACTTTAACTGCTTTACGAATTGTTTCTTTGTAAGCAACTTGAGGTTTACCAACATTACATTCAACTTTGAATTCTCTTTTTAAACGATCAACGATGATATCTAAGTGTAATTCACCCATACCAGCGATAATTGTTTGACCTGTTTCATGGTTTGTATATGTTTTAAATGTTGGATCTTCTTCAGCTAATTTTGATAATCCAATTCCCATTTTTTCTTGATTTGCTTTATCTTTTGGTTCGATAGCAATATCAATAACTGGTTCTGGGAATTCCATTGATTCAAGTATAATTGGATGTTCTGGATCACATAAAGTGTTTCCTGTTGTAACATCTTTTAAACCAACAGCTGCTGCAATATCACCAGCATATACTTTTTCAATATCTTCTCTGTGATTTGCATGCATTTGTAGAATTCTTCCAACTCTTTCTTTTTTATCTTTACTTGAGTTTAATACTGTTGAGCCTGAAGCTAATGTTCCAGAATAAACTCTGAAGAAACATAATTTTCCAACAAATGGGTCAGTTGCAATTTTAAATGCTAATGCTGCAAATGGTTCTGTATCAGAAGTTTTAGCTTCTGTTTCTTCTCCATCTAATGTTTCACCTTTGATATGTGGAATATCTAATGGTGATGGCATATAATCAACGATTGCATTTAACAATTCTTGAACACCTTTATTTTTATATGAAGAACCACATGTAACTGGAACTATTTTATTTGCGATTGTACCAGCTCTTAAACCTTTTTTGATTTCTTCATCTGTTAATTCTTCACCTTCTAGGTATTTCATCATCAATTCTTCATCTTGTTCAGCAACAGATTCTACCATTTTTTCATGATATTCTTTAGCTAATGCTTGTATATCTTCTGGTATATCTGTTTCTTCGATTTCTTTTCCTAAATCGTCTTTATGAATGAAAGCTCTCATTTTTATTAAATCAACGATTCCTTTGAATTGATCCTCTGCTCCAATAGGTAATTGGATTGGTACAGCATTTGCTTTTAATCTGTTCTTTAATTGATCAACACAAAGCATAAAGTTTGCACCTGTAATATCCATTTTATTTACATATACCATTCTTGGAACACTATATTTATCAGCTTGTCTCCAAACTGTTTCTGTTTGTGGTTGAACTCCACCTTTAGCAGCTAAAACTGTAACAGCTCCATCAAGTACTTTTAAAGATCTTTGTACTTCTACTGTAAAATCAACGTGTCCTGGTGTATCAATAATGTTAATTCTATTATTTTTCCAGAAACAAGTTGTACAAGCAGATGTAATTGTGATACCTCTTTCTTGTTCTTGAGCCATCCAGTCCATTGTTGCAGCACCTTCGTGAACTTCACCTATTTTATGTGTTTTACCTGTATAGAAAAGAATTCTCTCAGTTGTTGTTGTTTTACCAGCATCAATGTGAGCCATAATTCCTATATTTCTTGTTCTTTCTAGTGGGTATTCTCTTCCTGCCATTTAATTTTTTCCTCCTCTCATAATTTTGTATATCTCATTTTGTATTTTATTTATTGGTAAATTAAGAAATAAATTATTAGGCACAAAACTCATAATAATTTATTTCTAATGTATCAAATTTCTTCGATTTACCATTTGTAATGTGCAAAAGCTTTGTTAGCTTCAGCCATTTTATGAACGTCTTCTTTCTTCTTAAATGCTCCACCGTTTCCAGCAATTGCATCTAAAATTTCACCAGCTAATTTTTCAGACATTGTTTTTTCATGTCTTTTTCTAGCATAAGTTACTAACCATCTTAAACCTAATGTTTGTCTTCTTTCTGGTTTAATTTCTAATGGAACTTGGTATGTTGCTCCACCTACTCTTCTTGCTTTAACTTCAAGTACTGGCATAACATTTTCCATTGCTGCTTCAAAAACTTCTAATGGATCTTTTTGTTCTTTTTCTTTGATTATATCAAAAGCTCCATATACGATTCCTTGAGCAACTGATTTTTTACCATCTAACATAACATTGTTAATTAATTTTGTAACAACTTTGCTATTATATAATGGATCTGGTAAAACATCTCTTTTTGCTATAAATCCTCTTCTTGGCACTATTCTTCCCTCCTTAAATTTCACTTTGTACTAATACAAGTGTTTATTTTTATTTAACTTTTCTACACATGATGTAGAACGGTACTCTGAAAAGCCTTTCGCTTTTCCGTAACAGTGCTATTAAAATCTATTTATTGAATTTTAAGAAAAGACTCCAATTAGTTCAATAATCAATCTTAATACACTATTTTGTCTTACTTACTAAATCCTATTTTTTAGGACGTTTTGCACCATATTTAGATCTAGCTTGCATTCTATCTTTAACACCAGCTGTATCTAATGTTCCTCTAATGATGTGGTATCTAACACCAGGTAAATCCTTTACCCTTCCACCTCTGATTAGAACAACACTGTGCTCTTGTAAGTTGTGTCCTTCACCTGGGATATATGAAGTAACTTCATATCCATTTGAAAGTTTAACCCTAGCAACTTTTCTTAAAGCTGAGTTTGGCTTTTTAGGTGTTACTGTTTTAACTACTGTACATACACCTCTTTTTTGTGGTGCTCTGTGATCAGTTTGAGTTTTCTTTCTTGAATTATATCCTTTTTGTAGTGCAGGAGCTGTTGATTTAGATTGTGTTGTTTTTCTTCCTTTTCTAACTAATTGGTTAATTGTTGGCATTTCTTAAAATTCACCCCATTTCCTTTACAATATAAAAATTACGCTAGAATATAGGTATTCCTATACAATAGCGTATCTATTTTACCATTTTTTTTATTCAAAGTCAATATTTGGCATATCTTTTTTTAGTTTATTTTTTTACCATCATTCATTCCAGATTCTATAAGTATTCCAGAATTTTCATCTTCTATTGGAATTCTTTTAGGTTCTTCAATTATTATTGTATTATTTGCATTATTAGTAATATTAGAAATATTACCATTCAATAGTTCTTTCAAGTCTTTTGTATCAGCTTTATTTATATTTGAATTTTCTTTTTCAGCTATAATTTCTCTTCTTTTTTCTATTTTTCTCCTTTCAATTGTTTTATTAAAAAATACTATTGCCATAATTACTATAATAATTCCTAAAATTGTACCAAATAAAACTCTCTTTTCTTTACTCATTTTTTTCACTCAATTTATCTATTGATAAATCCTTTCAACTTATATTTAATTTGCCCATTCCACTATAATACTAGAATTATAACTCCATGGAGCACCACTAATCGAATCCTTTGGTTTATTTATAATAATTTTTGTTAAACTATCACATAAGATAAATGGACCACCAATATTGTGTTTTAACTCCTGGACATTAGATGGAATAGTAATAGTTGTAATTGATGTTGTTGAAAAAGCAGCATTATCAATAACTTGAACATCAGATCCTATATTTATTTGTGTTACATTACTTGGAAAAGCTGCATAAACAGTGTTTCCAATAATACAATTTATTGTACAATTTTTAGCATTATAATTTACTGTTTTTAAGTTCGAACAATTCCTAAATACCTGATAACCTATATATGTAACACTACTTGGAATAGTTATTTCAGTAATTCCTGTACACCCATAAAAAGCATAGTCTTCTATAACTTTTACATTATTTGGAATTACTATTTCTGTAAGACTTGTTTGAAGAGCAAATGCACCTTCTGGAATTTTTTCAACATTTTCTCCTATTTTCAAATCTAAAAGTGGTACTTGCTCAAACATTGGAGAAAGTCCATCAGCTGTATACCCTTCATAAGAGCAATTAGTTATATTATATTCTACATTTTTAAGTTTTTGTAATCCTCGAAAAGCTGTCCATTGTAGTTCCTTAATTCCTTTTCCTAAGACAACTTTTTCGACATTGCTACAATTGTAAAAAGCATATGCCTCAATATTTTCAACACTGTCTGGAATAATAATTTCTGTTAATTCAGTTTGAAAAGCAAAACTAGCATTTGGAATTCTTTTTACATTATTTCCAATAATAAGTTTTGTAATTTTCGAATTTCTAAATATTGGTGAAATTCCTGTATCCTCTACACTTTCATATGTAAAATTTTCTGCATTATAGTAAATTGTTTTTAAAGCCTCATCTGATCTAAATGTACTTAGTAAAAAGCTCGTATCCAAAAAAGACAGTTTAGCAGGCAAAGTAAATTCAGTGAGTGAACTGCATTCAGCAAAGGCTATAGCTCCTATATATTCTACACTATCACTCATGTAAATATTTTTCAGTTTTTTGCATTGATAAAAAGCAGCAATTTCAATTCTTCTAACATTATTACCAATTATAATGCTTTCCAAATTCGTGCAAAAGCTAAAAACTGCTGCAGATATAATTTCAACATCATCACTAAAAATTATATTATTAATATTCAAATTTTCAAAACCATTCTTTTGAAGTACTGTGTCTGTTTCTTCATTCGAGTACCAATACTCTGTAAAAAATCTTTTAGCTTTATAATTAAGAGTTTTCATGCCTGTTAATCCTTCAAAAGTCTTTACTCTCACTGCTTCTACATTTTTTCCTAATGTGAAAGTTTCAACATTTGAAAAGCCATAAAATATACCTTCTCCTTCTAACACCGTACTATTATCACCACTTCCAATTGTAGTCACATCATCATCAATAACAATTTCTTTCATTTTACTTACGTATTCTGAAGACATTTTGCTTGAAATTGGTACATCTTCCATTTTTCCAGTACCTTTAATTACCATCTTATAGCTATCATCTGTATTTTTAAAAATATAAGCTTTTACATCATCTTGGCTTCCAGCTCCTAAATTTACTGTTGCAATACTTTTTGATAAATCTACATCATCTTTTGCAAAAGTATTACTATCTTCTATTATTATTGTAGAAATAACATTATTATTCTTGTCATATCCTTTTATTACCGTAATTCCGTTATCTGTTTTTGTGAAAGTATTTCCATATAAATTGCCATTTTCCGTTCCTGATGAAATATTCCAAAATATTTCACCATCATTATCATTTAAATTTATCACATCACTTTTGCTCATATTTAATTTTACAGTTTCGCCTTTTTCCAAGCTTATACCAGAAAAAGTTGTTGCTATATCCTGTTTATCTATTTTAACTGTATATGTTCCATTTTCATTTGTATAATACACAGCTGTTGTTCCATTTTTATTATAGTTAAAACCATTTACTTTTCCATTTAAATATTTAGCTAGTCCATCTATATTATAAATACTATCAATTGTTATTCCTGCATATGAATTAGCTTTATCATAGTATTCTATGTCTAAACTAGAAACAGCTGTTGCAACTTCTGTTCCAACTTCTGCCTCTTCATTTTTCAGCTTTGCAGTTTTTGCTTGATTTAAAATTCCATTATCACCAATTGTCAAATTTAAGCTAACTCCTGCTAAAATTAACATTACAATTATTGAAATAACTAATGCAATCAAAGTTATTCCATTTGCATCTTTTCTCCCCATTACTTTCCATTCCTTTTCTTTTGTTTTGTTTTATATTATTCACTTTTACTTATTATAGCATATACTTTATTTAATTTGTTTGCAATATAAAAATCAAATTTCTCATCTCAAAAATATTTTATTAGTTTTAAATATTTTGCCTTATATATTAAATTATATTTTTAAGAGCAAAAAGACTATAACATTTCTGTTATAGCCTTTCGTATGTATTCTTTTAATTTTTAAATCAATTATCTAACTTCACCTTCAGATTTTCGAACTTCATTATCAAATTTTTCAACTGTCTTCTTAACCAAATTATCTGCGGCTTTATGATTTACATCTTCTGGATGTTCTATTGGTGTTTTAGCAGAAGTTGTTCTCTTATTTGCTAATTCTTGTCTTGTTTTTTCTAAATTAGCAATTTCAGCTTGTAAATCACTTATCTTTTTTTGTGTATCTGCCAATGTTTTAGATATAGATGTTAGTTCTCTATTTAAATCGTTTGCTGTTGGTAAAGCTTGAAGTTCAGCTTTTGCATTTTCCAATTCTTCTTTTTCAGCATCTGATAATTCTTTTTCAATTGGTGTGCCTATATTACGTGCTTTTGCTTCTTTATCTTTTTTTAGAGCTTCTTCATAAGCTTTTTTAGCATCATTAACTTTTTGTTCTGCTGCTTTTTCAGCATCAGTTTTTTCATTTTCTGATTGAACTTTAAAAGCTTTTTGTTCTGGTTCACTAGAAATCATTTTTCCAATTAAAGGAATTTTTCTTAAAAAGTTTTTGAATCTATTAACTTTCTTAGCAATTGAACCTTTCAATTTTGCATATAATTCATCTATACTACTTAATTTTTGAATATCTTTTATTCCAGAAAATAATGTTGCTAATCTAGAATGATAATCTGATATTTTTATCGCTAAATCAGTACCTGTAATGTCATATGGTTTAACATCATCTGACTCTAATATAGTATCTACTTCTTTATCAATACCACTTGAAGACATTTTAATTGCTCTTAATACATCTTCAGTTTTATATTCATCATCACCTATTTTAAAAGTATTATCTAAGTCTGAACCTATTTTATCAACTCTGCTTGGAATTAAATCAGTATTATAAGCTTCATCAATTGTCTCTTTATTTTTTATTTTCTCGTTTAAATCTGTAAGAATTGCATTATGTAATTCAGCTCCTGTATAACCCTTATCTGTAAAATATTGTAATATTCCCCTATAAGCATTTATTGCATTAACCAATTCATCCTTAGCTTTAGGATCTGAAGTAGTTTTAACATTCATTACAGCTTTTCTTACTGCTAAATCAGCTGCAAAAAGTTCTGTATATTTTTGATTTCCTTCTTCTCCATATATAGTAATTAAATCTAATTTTGTAATTGGTTGTCCATTTGATCTTCTTTGCGTTACTAATTCTCGTTCAGCATCATCAAGTTTTGATTTAGCTGCTATAACTTCATTAGATTGCTTCTTTGCTGGATTTGTATCTTCCAATTCAGCAATTCTTTTTTCTAATTCAGCCCTTCTTTTTAATTTTGTATCATTAGCATTAACCATAGCCTCTTCATTCACTGCATTTTTAGCTGCAGCATCAGCTTCTTTTTTCTTATCAGCAATACTTCTTTCAATATCTTCTTCCTCTTGTGTTTTAGGACCAGTTGTAATAACTCTTGCATTTTTTATTAAATCTATTATTTTATCTTTTCTTGTTGTTAATACAGCTTTATTCTTTTCTTGTAGTTTTATTTCATCATTTAACGATGGTAATTCAAAAGAAACAGATGTATCAGTATATGCAAGTAAAGCTTCAAAATCTGCTCTAGTTAATGTAATTCCTTTTAATTCTGGATTATTTGTAATTTCATCTCTCAATTCATCTACAGCATTAAGTCTAGCAGAATTTGCAAGTGCTCTTTTTTCTACAATGTCCTTATCAGAATTATATGGATCAAATGCTTCGTATGCTTTAGTTAAAACTACAAAATTCTCAACTTTATCACCTAATCCATTTTTATCCAACATAGCTTTTGCAAAAGCATCCCTTAAATTTGTAACTCTTTCAATAGCTTTATCATACCCCGCACTATTTCTTCTAACATTATATTCTATTTGTTCTTGTAAGTAAGCATTTATTGTAGGTTCTGCTGCAAATTCCATTAAAATTGTATTCATTTCTTTTTCTGCATCTTCTAAGTCTTTTTCAGCTTGTGTTTTTTCAGGCATAGCTTTATTAGCATCAGCTAATTCTTTTCTTTTTCTATTTAATTCAGCTTTTGCTTGCGCAAGATTTTTCTCATATTCTGCTTTTCTAGTTGCATCTTTTGTAGATTTTACTAACCCATCTAATGTACGTATTTCTGTTTCTTCTAAATTCTTTATATCATCTGTTAAACCTTGAATTTTATCTTGGGTTGCCTTAAAAGCACTTCTTGTTTGTTCTGTAGCTGTTCTTAAAGTTTTTACTCTACTTTCTACTTTTTTAAATCTACTTTCTAATTCTTGTAATGTAGCCATTTTAAATTCTTAGTAAGTTTTCGCAAACTTACTAATCTCCCTTCCTTTTAATTTATAAAGTTTCTTATTTCATATTTTCTCTTGCTACTTCTAATTCAGCTTGCATTTCAGCAATTTCAACTGTTGTCTCTGCAATTTTATCTAAAAGTTCTTTTCCTTTTTGGTTTAATTTATTCTCCATATTAAACTCCTTTCATTAGTTTTCTCTTAAACAACTATCCATATTATAACAAATTTTAAATCTTTTTGCAATAGTTTACATAAAAGTTTTATATAATTTACCATTTATTATATTCATAGCCCTATTATATAATAAGATTTACAAAATATCTTTCTTAATTTCATTTATCTTTTCTAAACTTATATCTGCTAATTTTCCATATTTTATTTTTTTATCTCTAATTTTTTCTTCTAATTGAGGAAGTATACCAAAATTAGCATTCATTGGTTGAAAATTTTCTTTTTTAGTAGACACATAATCTGCCAAAGCACCCATCACAGTTTCTTTCGATAATGTAAATTCACTTTTTCCTAAAATTTCATTTGCTAAATTTATCCCAGCAACAAAACCTGAGGATATAGATTCCACATATCCTTCAACACCTGTGATTTGTCCTGCAAAATATATTTTATTATTCTTTTTTAATTGATATTTATTGTTTAAAACTTCACTTGAATTTATATATGTATTTCTGTGCATTACTCCATATTTAACAAAATTAGCATTTTCTAGTCCTGGAATCAAACTAAAAACTCTCTTTTGTTCTGGATACTTTAAATTCGTTTGAAATCCAACAATATTATACAAACTTGCTTCTTTATTGTCTTGTCTTAATTGAACTATTGCATAAGGTCTATAACCAGTTCTCTTATCAGTAAAGCCAACTGGTTTTAAAGGTCCAAATCTTAATGTATCTTCTCCTCTTTTAGCCATTACTTCAATTGGCATACAACCTTCAAAAATTTCTCTTTTTTCAAATTCATGAAGTGTAACTACTTCTGCATTAATCAATTCGTTATAAAAACTTTCATATTCTTCTTTATTCATAGGAAGATTTATATAACTTTGTTCTTGACTGTCTATTCTTTTTTCCCATTCTTCTATATTTTCATCTTTTGCTCTTTCTTGCTCATATCTATTTCCATAAAAAGCAATATCAAAGTTTATAGAATCTTTTTCTATAATAGGAGCTGCTGCATCATAAAAATATAACTGGTCCTGTCCTAAAAAATTTTGTATATTACTTGCAAGTTTTTCAGATGTAAGTGGTCCTGTTGCTATAATAACATAAGCATTTTCAGGTATTTCTTCTATTTCTCCTCTAACTAATTCTATATTCTCATTTTCTGCAATTAGTTCTGTTACCTTCTTTGAAAATTCATCTCTATCAACTGCTAAAGCTTGACCTGCTGGTACACTTGTACTATCCGCAATTGGTATTAAAAAAGAACCAAGTTGCCTTAGTTCTTCTTTTAATAATCCGCAAGCATTAGTTAAAAGATTTGATTTAAAAGAATTACTACATACTATTTCTGCTAAATTTTCATTTGTATGAGCTTCTGAAAACTTATTTGGTTTCATCTCATACAATTTAACTTTTATTCCTCTTTTTGCAATTTGAAGTGCTGCTTCTGTTCCTGCTAAGCCACCGCCTATAACTATTACCTCTTTTTCCATTCAAATCTCCTATCAACTTATTTTGATAATTAAGTATTTCGTTTTCGAATTATCATATTACTAAATTTCTTATTTATTTTATAATCAAATCTTTCATATTTTAATTGTCATTTGTATATTATTTAGTTTTCTTACTTGTAGATTTAGTTGATTTCTTTTTAGTAGTTGAATTTGTAGTTTTCTTCTTTGAAGTTGTAGTCTTACTTGCTTTTTTAGTCTTTTTCTCTGCCGTTTCTTCTTCAATTGCTAAAGCTGTTTCTTTATTTTCTACAAATTTTTCTCCAACTTTTGGTTTATTCCAAGATATATAATCACAGTTTGCTGGATTATTTTCACAAATATAATAATTTCTTTTCTTCTTTGTTTTTCTAATTTGTACTTTTGCTCCACATTTTGGACAAGGAACATCAATTGTTTCTATAAATGGTTTCGCATTTTTACATTCTGGATACCCTGGGCAAGCTAAAAACTTTCCATATTTTCCATATTTTATAACCATCATTCTGCCACAAAATTCACAAGGTACATCTGAAACTTCATCTTCTAATTTAACATGTTCTAATTCTTTTTCTACTTTTTCCAAAATCTTTTCAAAAGGAGTATAAAATTCTCTAATTACATCTTTCCAATTTTCATTTCCTTCTGCAACCTTGTCAAACTCATTTTCCATTTTAGCTGTAAATTCAACATTTATTACATCACCAAAATTTTCTATTAACAGCTTATTAACAATTTTTCCTAAATCTGTTGGTACTAGTTGTTTTTGCACTTTTTCTATATATCTTCTTGCTAAAATTGTTGTAATTATAGGTGCATAAGTACTTGGTCTACCAATTCCTTTTTCTTCTAAAGTTTTTACTAAACTTGCTTCTGTATATCTAGCAGGTGGTTCTGTAAAACTTTGTTTTGGATTAAGTTCTTCCTTATTTACTTCTTCATTTATTTCTAAAGCAGGTATTTTAGTAAACTCATCTTGTGACTTTCCATCTTCTGTTTCAACATATAATGTCATAAAACCTTTAAACTTCAATGTTTGTCCATTTGCTTTAAAACAATATTTTCCTGCTGAAATTGTAGCAGAAATTGTATCATAAATAGCTGATGACATTTGACTTGCTAAAAATCTATTATATACTAATCTGTATAATTTATATTGGTCAGCTGTCAAACTATCTTTTATGTCTTCTGGTTTAAGTTCTATATGTGCTGGTCTTATAGCCTCATGTGCATCTTGAGCTTCTGACTTTGTTTTATAATATCTATTTTCATAGTATTCATTACCATATAAACTTTCAATCTGAATTTTAGCAGCAGCTCTTGCTTCTTCTGAAATTCTTGTTGAATCTGTTCTCATGTATGTGATTAAACCTGTTTCACCAATACCCGGTAATTTAACACCTTCATACAATCCCTGTGCAACAGACATTGTTTTCTTAATAGCAAAATTTAATTTTCTTGAAGCCTCTTGTTGCAATGTACTAGTTGTAAATGGAGGTGCTGGTGTTCTTTTCTTTTCTCCATTTTTTATATCTTTTACAAAATATTTTTCATTTTTTATTTGTTCTAATATTTCATTAACTTCTTGCTCATTATGAAGTTCAATCTTTTTATTATCCATTCCATAAAATTTAGCTTCAAATTTTGTTTTTGTTTTTTTATCTGATGCAATTAAATATATATTCCAATATTCTTCTGGTATAAATTTTTCAATTTCTTCTTCTCTATCTACAATTAACTTTACAGCAACTGATTGAACTCTACCAGCAGATAAACCTCTCTTTACTTTTTTCCATAATACTGGACTTATTTTATAACCAACTATTCTGTCTAAAACTCTACGAGCCTGTTGTGCATCTGTTAAATTCAAATCAATTTTTCTTGGATTTTCTATTCCACTTTTTACTGCCGATTTTGTAATTTCATTAAATGTAACTCTACATATACTATTTAAGTCAATTCCTAAAATATATGCTAAATGCCATGCAATTGCTTCCCCCTCACGATCAGGGTCAGTTGCAAGGTACACTTTTTTTGCTTCTTTTGCATCTTTTTTCAAAGAATTTATTAAACTTGCTTTTCCTCTTATATTTATATATTGTGGTTCAAAATTATTTTCTATGTCTACTCCCAATTTTGATTTTGGTAAATCTCTAATATGTCCCATAGAAGCAACAACTTTGCTTTTTCCACCTAAAAATTTTTTTATTGTATTAGCCTTCGCAGGTGATTCCACTATAACTAATTTATCAATCATTTATTTTCTCCTAAAATTTATTCACTTTTGTATTTTAATTCAACATTATATTTTTTTCAAGTATCTTAATATAATTTTATTTTACTATTTTCTTAATTTCACTATATATTTTTTCTTCTACATCCTTTGGTGCTAAAGTATTTGCTAATCTTCCCATTTCTTCTAGTTCTAAATGATTATCAATAATACTATCAACTTCTTCTGAAAGTTTTTCTGCTGTTAAATCCTTATTTAAAATAATTTTTGCAGCACCAATTTTTTCAAGAACTCTAGCATTATCTTCTTGTCTATTCGCAGACATTGATGGTAAAGGTATAAATATTGCTGGCTTTCCAACAATTGCAATCTCTGTTATTGTCATTGCTCCACTTCTACAAATAAACAAATCTGCAATATTCATCATTTCTTCCATATTATAAATATATGGTACAATCTTTACATTAGGAATTGAATTTACATACATATTTTCCTTTTCAAAACTTTCCTTTATATCATCAAATTGCTTTGGTCCTGTAGCCCATATAATTTGGTAATTTTTATTTAGTTTATTTTTTATTAACTTTTGAACTGCTTCATTTATTACTTTTGCGCCTTGGCTTCCACCAAAAATAAGAACAATTGGAAGTTTAGATTTTATCCCTAATTCTTTTAATATTTCTTCTTTTCTATTATCTGTAATATTTAATTTTCTAATTTTAGTTGGTGTTCCTGTTACAACAACTTTTTTTGCATCAGATAATTTATTTTTTGCTTCTTCAAACCCAACTAATACCAAATCAGTTTCTCTTGCAAACATTTTTACAGCTTTACCTGGATATGCGTTACTTTCATGTAAAACAGTAGGTATTTTTTTTGAAATTGCTGCTGCAAATACTGGTCCACATATATATCCACCAGTTCCAATTACTATATCTGGTTTAAATTCATCTATAAATTTCTTTACTTCTTTTCTACTATTAAAAGTTTGAATAATATGTTTTATATTTTGAATAGAAAATTCTTTTTTTAGTCCATAAGCTTCTATTCTCTTTAATTTATATCCTGCTCTTGGAACTAAATCATTTTCTAGTCCTCTATTTGTTCCAAAAAATACAATTTCTGAGTCTGGTTCTTTTTCTTTTATCTTATTTGCTATTGCTATTCCAGGATTTATATGTCCACCTGTTCCTGCTGCAGAAATTATTACCTTCATCATATCACCTCACCTAAATTATTTATTATCTCTTTTTTACATTATTATCTTTTATACTTCATAAGTGTTCAAACAAGCAAAGCAAGTGCAAATCGAGAAATCTCTACTTTTGATTACAATGCCTTGATATATTTAATAATACACCTACTGAAATTAAATCTACAATTATAGCTGTACCTCCATAACTAAAGAATGGTAATGGCATACCTGTAACTGGCATAGTATTTGTAACAACTGCAATATTTATTATTGCTTGTAAACCAATCATTGTAACAATTCCTATTGCAATTAAACACGAAAAATTATCTGGTGCTTTCATTGCAATTACAATTCCTCTCCAAATAAATATACCAAATAATATTATTACAAATAAACAACCTACAAATCCTAATTCTTCTGCTAAAACAGCAAAAATAAAATCGTTTTGTGGCTCTGGTAAATACAAGTATTTTTGTTTACTTTCTCCTAAGCCTACTCCAAATAATCCTCCAGAAGCTATTGTATATAAACTTTGTAAAATTTGCCAGCCTTTTCCTTGTGGGTCAGAAGCTGGATTTAACCAAACTGCAATTCTTCCTTTTCTAAAGCTTTGTTGTGTAGCATCATCAGTTGTTTTCTTTAATCCTTTTATAAATGAATATCCACCTAAAAAGCATCCACCAAACATACCAATTATTAGCAAATGTCCAAGCCTTACTCCAGCAATGAACATTTGAACAATTGTTGTTACACCTATAATAAAAGTAACACTAAAATGGTTTTGTAATATGTAAAGAGTAAAAGCAATTGGAGCTAAGAAAACAATTGGAAATAAACAACCATACCAAAAAGATTTTATTTTTCCTTTTTCTTTTATTTCACTTAAAAGAGCTGCATAGAAAATTATAAATCCTAACTTAGCAAGTTCTGATGGTTGAAAATTACCTATCAAAGGTAATTTTATCCATCTTTTAGCACCACCAGCCTCTATTCCAAATAAACCTGTATATGCTAATATAGCAATCAAAAGTGCATATATTATCCACTTAAATTTTTTATAAACTTGATAATCAATTCTAGATATAAATATCATACCAGCCAACCCAATTCCAGCCGATATAGCTTGCTTGGTTACATATTTATAACTTTTTCCTGTTTCAGAAAGTGAAGCTGGAGAACTAGCAGAAAGTACCATTATAATACCTAATGCTAGTAACAACATTGTTACTACCCAGATTATATAATCACTTGCTCCTTTAGTAAAAAGTCTCCACTTTTTGTTTTTTTGTACCATTCTCTTTTGTTCCTTTCAAACTAAATTGAAAAAATACCTATTATTGAAGCTATTAGAGTGATAAATGAAAATACTCCAACAACTCTATTCTCTCTCCAACCTGATAATTCAAAATGGTGATGTAAAGGTGCCATTTTAAACAATCTTTTTCCTGTTGCTCTAAAATAAATTACTTGTAATATATCAGATAAAGTTTCTAATACCGGTATAATTGCTACAATTACAAGAATTATAGGATTTTTTAAATATATTGCTATACTTGCTAATACACCACCTAAAAACAATGAACCAGTATCTCCCATAAAGACTTTAGCTGGATGAAAATTATAAATTAAAAATCCAATGCAACTTCCTGCAACAACACTTGCAACATAAGATAATTCTAAATTTCCACTTTTTAAAGATATTATTGAAATTGCCGTCATCATAATTGTTGAAACGCTACCATTTAATCCATCTACACCATCAGTTAAATTTACTGCATTTGTAGTTCCAAGCATTACAAATATAGTAAATGGAATATAAAACCACATAGGTAATGTTAATGAGATTTCTGTAAAAGGTATTTTTATTGCAGTACCAATATTGGTAAACTTTGTTAAAAATATTGTATATGCTGATGCTATTATTAGTAATCCCAGCATTTTTAGTTTTGGATTTAATCCTTCAGTATTTTTTAACACAACCTTTTTGAAATCATCAACAAATCCAACTAATCCAAACCCTATACTTGTTAATGTAATTGCTAAAACAATTTTTGAATTTTCCATATTACAAGCATTTGATATGAAATAATATATTGCAAAAATTACTAATGTTATAATCATTGCAATTCCACCCATTGTAGGTGTTCCCTGTTTTCTCAAATGTGATCTTGGTCCATCATATCTTTCACTTTGACCTACTTTTAATTTTTTTAAAACTGGTATTAAAATTTTCTCTAGTACAGCTGAAATAACAAAAGCTATTACTAAATAGATTATTTGTAATTTCATAAATTTCTCCTATTCTAATGTGTTAGTCTTTTTTCTCTAAATTCAATTCTTTTATAATATCATTTACAATTATTCTTTCATCAAATGGATATTTTACTCCATTTATTTCTTGATATGGCTCATGACCTTTTCCAGCAAGAACAACAATATCTCTATTATTCATCATTTTGATTGCTTCTTTAATAGCTTCTTTTCTATCAACTATAACTTTATATTTTCCTTTAGTCTTTTTAATGCCTTCTTCAATTTCCTTGATTATTTCCTCAGGTTCTTCAGTTCTAGGATTATCTGTTGTAATAATAGAAAAGTCAGCAATTCTTCCTGCAACTTCTCCCATTTCTGGTCTTTTATGTTTATCTCTATCTCCTCCACAACCAAATACACAAATCACTTTACCTTTAGTATAGCTCTTTACAGCTTGTAAAATATTTTCTAAGCTTTCTGCAGTATGTGCATAGTCTATCATAATTGCAAGTTCTGCTTTATTTTGAACAAGTTCACTTCTTCCAGAAACTTTAACACTTTCTAGAGCTTCTTTAATATTTTCAGTTGAAACACCAAGATATTCACAAACTGCTATTGCTGCTAAACTATTATATACACTAAATCTTCCTGGTATGTTTACTTTTATTCTTTCATTTTTTCCATTTATTTTTACTTTATAATCAACACTTACATTTGTAATTGTTATATCTTTTGCCAAATAATCTGCTGAATTGTCAATTGCATATGTTTTAAAAGAGCAGTTTTTCATTGTATTTACAATTTTTATTCCCTTAAAATCATCAAAGTTGACAAACCCTTTTTTGCACATTGTAAATAATTTCTTTTTTGATTCAAAATAATCTTCTAAATCTGTATGTTCTTTTTCACTAATATGATCTTTATATAAATTAGTGAATACACCTATATCAAAATCACAACCAGCAACTCTATTTAGTTTCAAGCTTTGTGAAGAAACTTCCATAACAACATAATCCATTTTTTGTGCTGCCATTTTGTAAAACATTCTTTGAAGCTCTAAGCTTTCTGGAGTTGTTCTATTGCTTTTTCCTAGGCTATCTTCACCAATAAAGTTCTCAATAGTCCCTATTAAACCTACTTTATATCCTTGTTTTTCAAGAATTGCTTTAATCATATATGTTGTTGTTGTTTTTCCCTTTGTTCCTGTAACTCCAATTAGTTTAAACTTACGAGATGGATTACCATAAAAATTACAAGCTGAAATTGCTAAAGCATATCTTGTATCTTCTGCAATAATAACTGTTACACCAGCTGGAATCTTTATTCCTTTTAAATCTGCATTCATATCTAACATAACAGCAGTAGCTCCATTTTCTATTGCTTCTCCCACAAATTTATGTCCATCAAAATCAAAGCCACTTATTGCAACAAACAAAGAATCCGGTGTGACTTTTTTTGAATTATTCTCTATATTTGAAATCTCTAAATCAAGATTTCCTCTAACTTTAATGTTTTTTAAACCCTCTAAAACTCTTCTTAATTCCATCTAAAGCCTCCAAGCATATTAAAAATCAATGATATTATATAGCAAGAATAAAATTTTGTACAGTAATTCCTTAATTAAATGTATTATTTACTTAAAAGTTTTATTCCAAAAACAAATTTATTTTTTTATTAATCCTTCTACCATTGTTACTATATTATCAACATATTCCCAAGTATCATTTGAAACTTGGGTTGGTTGAATTTCTATATCAAATTCATTTTCTAGTTCTTCTATAAGCTCTATAAAGGCTAATGAATCTAATATATCTTCTTCTATCAAATTAACATCTGGATTATGTCGCAATTCTTCATATTCTGTTAACCTAATTATCATTTCTATTATTTTTTCCTTCATTTAATTCCTCCAATAAAGATTTTTCATCTATTTTTCCATTTTCATTGATTGGCATTGTTTTTATAATTTTTATTCTTGGTATCATATATTCTGGTAATGTCTGACTTATTTCTTTTTTCAATTCTTGTTTTGAAATTTCACAATTTCCTTTTACAAAAGCAATTATTTTATTAACTTTTCCTTCATCATTTTTTGTAGTAGTTACAATTACTTTTTCAACATATTCTATATTATAAAAAGCTTTTTCTATCTCTGAAAGTTCAATTCTATATCCATTATATTTTATTTGTTTATCTTTTCTACCAATACAATAAAACTTGCCATCTTTTTTATATCCTAAATCGCCAGTACAATATGTTTTTTCATTTTTAAAATTTATAAATCGATTTTTATTCAAACTTGGATTTAAGTATCCTTTTCCAACGCTTTTTCCAGATATTAAAAACTCACCAATTTCATTTTCGTTCAATTCATTCAAATCTTCATCTACCACATATATACATACATCTTGCTTTGGCTTTCCTATAGATATTTCTTCATTTTGTTTTACTTCTGTACTTGTAACTGCAAAAGTACATTCTGTTGGTCCATAAGAATTGATTATTTGTATATTTTCAAATCTATTATATAATTTATTCACTGTATTTTTTGTAAGCTTTTCTCCACAAAATAATATTTTTTGTAAATTTGGCATTAAACTTTTATTAAAATTTTTATCTACTAATAGTAAATCTGCAAATGATGGTGTAAATACTGCAAAAGTCGCATTACTTTTTTGCAATTCTTGAAACAATATCTTAAAATCCTTTTGTGTATTTCTTTCTATTATGTAATGTTTACTTTTAGTTAATAAAGACAAATATATATCAGCAACAGATAAATCAAAAGAAAAATTAGCCTGATTTAAAATTACTGCATTTTCTATATTGCATATATCTTCTAACCATTTCGTACAACTTTTCAAATTGCTATATGTTATTTGTACTCCTTTTGGTTCTCCTGTACTTCCTGATGTAAATATTATATAAAAAATATCTTCATCTTTCATATCTATTTTAGAAATTTCTTTATATTTCTCTCTATCCATTATATTTTCAATTTCTTTATCAATTATAATTTTAGGATTTACTTGTTCAATTATTTTTTTCTTTCTACCATCAGGAATTGTAATATCTACTGGAACATAAGTTAAACCCGCAAACGCACAAGCTAAGAAAGATGCTATCATATATATTTCTTTATGTCCATAAACTAAAACTTTTTCTTGTTTTTTACAATTTTTTTCTTTAATTAAAAATGTATAAATATTACTTACATATCTATACAAGTCTTGATTAGTATAAGTTTTGTCTTTTATTTGATAACACATATAACTCGGATATTGTTTTAGATTTTCCAATATTTTATTTAGCATTATTAGTCTCCCTAATTTGTTCTTTAGGTATTAAATCATAATCATACATAACCTGTGAATGGTTATTTAGTATCAACTCTTTTTTCTTCTCTTCATGAGTTTCTTTATCCATAATAATTCTATATACCTTACTATTTCTATAAAACTTTCCATCTACGTCTTTTGCATAATAATTATCTTCTTCAACAATTTTATATTTTTCTTTTAATTCAACATTGCTTCTAATTTCTCCATATAGAAATTTATCATCAAGCCATACTCTTATTTGGATTGGATATGGAGTTGTATTTTTAAATCTATAATCTAATGCTTTATAGCTAATTGATGTACCAGTTCCAAAAGGTACTCTTCTTTTTTCATCTGGAAATAAAGCATCTGAATGATGATGCAATTCAGTAACTGTTAAAGGTGTATGTAATACTAGCCAATGTATCATATTAGCCATTTGGCATAATCCACCACCAATACCTTTTTTCATTTTACTATTGCTAATTACTAAGCCCTCTACATATCCTTTTTTTTCAGTAGCATTTCCAACTAAATTCCAAAAAGAAAATTCTTCTCCTGGATTAACAATAATTCCATCTATTTTTTTACTTGCTAATTTTAAATTTACAACTTTATTTTTTTGTAAATCCATATCTACTCCATGTAGCTTCCTAAGTAGCACTTTTGTATCGCCTTTCCAAATATATTCAAAGTTTTCCATTTGTCTTTTCTTGGCGAATTTCTTGCCTTGTATCAAATCTTTCAAGTCTTTTTTTCTAGCTTCCTTAAATAAAGATATTTTATAAGCTAGTGGACCATATTCACAAAATAATCTTCTACTCATCTTTATCCCCATATTTTTTATAATATAAATCAAAGATAACATAAAACGACAAAAAAATCAATTTTTATTTTTTTCATTAAATTGGTTTATGTACTAAAATTTATATAAACAAAAAAGATATTGGAATTTTTACTACCAATATCTTTTTTCAATATTATTCATACTAACAAACTTGTTTTTAATGTATATTTTCGCTACTCGGTTGTATTTCCAAGTATGAAATTACTTCACTTAAAATTTTACCTGCTACTGGTGCTGCAACACCGCCTCCTTGATGACCACCTTCACCAGTTGGATTATATAAAGTCACTAATATTGTAAGCTCTGGATCATCAGTCGGTGCAACACCTATAAATGAAGTTACATATTTTCCAGTATTTACTCCATCTTCTGATGTACCTGTTTTCCCTCCAATATTATATCCTTGCACTCTTGCATTTTTTCCAGTTCCTTCTGATACAACAGAAGTCATCATGCTTAAAACATTTTTAGCTGTTTCTTCTGAAATAACTTGTTCTCCAAATTTCGGTTCAATTTCTTCTATTTCCTCTGTTTCTGCATCTTGAATCTTTTTTACCAATCTTGGATATACATATTTTCCGTTATTTGCAATTGTTGAAACCATTGTAATCATTTGAATTGGTGTAACTTCAAATCTCTGTCCAAAAGAAATTGTTGCCAGCTCAACAGGACCAACTTTTTCTTTTTTCAAAAAAATACTTCCTGCTTCACCTGGTAAATCAATTCCCGTTTTTCTTAAAAATCCAAATCTTTCTAAATATTCATAATATTTTTCTACTCCTATTTTTTGTCCAAGTCCAATAAATACAGGATTACAAGAATTCATTAAAGCCTGCCTCAAGCTCTGTGCTCCATGTGGTCTATAATATCTCCAACATTTTATTCTCCTTCCCGCAATTTCAATACTACCACTACAATTAAAAGCTCCTGCCCTATCTGTTTCTGCGATTTTTTCTTCTAAAGCTGCTGAAGCAGTTACAAGTTTAAATGTAGAACCAGGCTCATAAGTATCTGCAATAGCCTTATTTCTCCACATAGCTTGCAATAATCTGCTTTTGTCTGCTTGTTCTAAAAGTTCCCAATTATTTTTTAATTCTTCTGTATTTATTGTAAAAGGATTATTTAAGTCATAATATGGATATGTTGCCATTGCTAATATATCCCCAGTTTTTGGATTCATTACAATTACATTTCCACCATCTGTGCACACATTGTCAACACAAGCATCTTCCAAATATTTTTCTACAATTGCTTGAATATTCATATCTATACTCAAAATCAAATTTTTCCCTTGTTTTGGTGCAACATAACTTTCACCTTCATCTCCAAACTCATTTCCTTTAGCATCTATCAATTTGTTTATTTTTCCATTTTCACCTTTTAAAATATCATTATATTTTGCTTCGATTCCATCTAAGCCTTGATTATCACTTCCACAAAATCCTATAATATGTGATGCCAAACTAGAATATGGATAATATCTTTTTGTATCTTCATCAATATTCACTCCAGATAAAATATTATTTTCTTGAAGCCAAATTCTTAGTTCGTTTGTTTTGTCTTTTTCAACTCTTTTAGCGATGGTTTCTATTGAGCTATTTCTTTTTACTCTTTTTAACACTTTCTCATAATCTAATTCAAAAATCTCAGATAATTTTTTTGCAACTTTTTCTTTATTTTCCTGTGAAATATTTACTGGATTAACAGTTACAGTTTCAACAGAACTACTAATTGCTAATATATTTTTACCAGTAACATCATATATAGTTCCTCTTTTAGCCTGAATACTTCTTCCAGAACTTTGCTGTTCTATAGCTTTAGCTTGTAATTCATCAGGAGAAATCAGCTGAATATATGCCATTCTAAAAATTAAAACTACAATTATAGACATACATAATACCAATCCCAGCAAAATTCTTTTTCTCATACTTAAAATATTTGTCTGCATCTTTTCTCCTCTCTTAAAATTTCATTTAAAATAATTTCTGTATTAGCTAAAACTTTCATAAAAAAAGAAATCACCTAATTTATAATATTTAGTGATTTCTTTTTTATTACTATATATTTTCAAATTCTATATAAAGGACCAGAGGCCCTCCCGAGTGGAGAGCCTCTGTGCATACAGATTAGTATTGATACGCCACGCCATCACTATCGATGTTGTAATAAACACCATCAATGCAGAAACGACCATTTCGATATAGTTGCCCCTTGCGATAATGTTCCGTATTATCTCGAGAGAAGAAATACTTGTAGGTCCCGCTATACGCGGAGATTTCGACCCAACCGGTCATCATAGACCCATAGGGCTGATCGATATCACGAAGTGTGTTGAAGAAATAGTCTCCGTGCCAACCTGTGACCATCTCACCTCTCTGGTCGAAGTAGAAGGTATAGCCATCAAGCTCTACCATCTCGTCTTTCACTTTACTACCATTGCGATAGTAATAGTAGCGACCATTTTCCTGGGTCATCTTGCTGAGTGGGTCACCTTTGGTACCCTGATTATTGCCGGAATTGCCAGTGTTACCACTGATAATATTCCACAAATCCTTAAGATTCGTAGTGCCACTGTTCAGATAACGCAGGTTGAGCACAGTCTTATTGCCATCATGCTCAATTCCATAGGTGTAGTCAACACCGATAGTTGTCCTGATGGTTTCCAGCAGTGTATCGAGGCTACCCGTGGTGTTAGCACCAAGAGTAATCCTAATATTTTGCCACTGGCTACCAGCCTCTGATGTCCTCTCGATGTTTTCAATGGTGATACCACCGAGAGTGCCGAGAGAAATGTTGCCATTTCCGTCCAATCCAATATTAAAATTGAAATTGGTCTTAGGGGCTGCTGCACTTGCAGGGATTGCAAGCATTGCCACAGTCATCACCAAAGCGATAACTAAAGTAAATATCCGTACGCTCCGTCTTTTCATAATATGCTCCTTTTCTGTTGCATTCGCAACTGAACCATCATTGTGTATGTTCGGACATAACTATATTTTACTATAATTAACATAAAAAGTCAAATTTCATGTTCATATAAAATGTTAACTTTTTATATAAAATCAAAAGAGTTGGAACCATCAAATTCGATTTTCTAACTCTTTTTCTATTTTTGAAACATACTCATTACTTTCTTAAATACTTTAGTAACTATATTTGTATCTTCCTCTATTATAACTTCCTCTGTACTTGGTTCAACATAATCTCTTTTAGATAAATTTACATATCTTGTTTGAGCACTTGTTAATTTTTGCATACCCAACATATTTTTAGCTGTTTCTTCTATATTGCTTAAATTTAATTCATTTTGAATACTAATTTCTATTTGTGAATTTTCTTTCTGAATTTCAGTTGCTTGGCTTTTTAAGCCTTGTATTTGTGAAAAGATTTGACTTACTTGTGCATTTTGATATATTAGTCCAAATAAAATTGCAAATATAAAAATAGCATTAAATACAATTTTTACTTTTAAACCATTACTAATTGTTTTTTTATTTTGCTTCTTGGTTGCAACTTTGGTAGTAGTTTTAGGCTTTTTAGTAGTTCTATAAATAGGTTTTATTTTTCTTGGACTTGTTTCATACTGATAAGAAGCCAATATAACTCCTCCTTTCACAAATTTTCTTTAGTTTATCAACAAATTGTTTCTTTCATTAAACAATTATTCATTAGTATTTCTCTCGAAAACTCTTAATTTTGCACTTTTACTTCTTGAATTTTCCTCTAGCTCAATTTCACTTGGTAAAATCGGTTTTTTAGAAATTACTTTTCCATAAGATTTTGCACCACACACACAATATGGTAATCCTGGTGGACAAATACATTTTCCTGCTGCATCAGTCATTGCTTTTTTTACCATCTTATCTTCTAATGAGTGAAAAGTAATTATACATAATCTTCCATTTGGCTTTAACATTTTTATACAATCCATTGTTGTCTGATATAGTGGTTTTAATTCATTATTAACTTCAATACGAATTGCTTGAAAAGTTCTTTTAGCTGGATGTCCTTCATTTGGTCTTCTTGGAACAACAGATTCTATTATTTTAACTAATTCCAAGGTTGTTTCGATTTCTTTTTCTTGTCTTTTTTCACAGATTTTTCTCGCTATCTGTCTTGAAAATCTTTCTTCACCATATTCGTATATAATATTTGACAAATCTGTTTCTGAATATTTATTTACAACTGTTTTTGCATCTAATTTTTGGGTTCTATCCATACGCATGTCTAAATCGGCTTCACCCATATAGCTAAAGCCTCTATTTCTTTCATCTAATTGATATGATGAAACACCCAAATCTAATAAAATACCATCTACCTTATCTATTTCTAAATCTTCTAAAATTGAAACTATATTATCATGATTATCGTGTATATATTTTACATTTGAATATTTTTTTAATCGTTCTTTCGCTACATTCAAAGCCTCTTCATCTCTATCAATTCCAATCAATAGACCATTTTCATTTAAACTTTGAACAATTTTTGAGCTATGTCCAGCACCACCCATTGTACCATCTACATATATACCATCTGGTTTTATATTTAGATTTTCAATACATTCTTTTAATAGCACTGGTGTATGATTAAATTCCAATTTAATACCTCTTTACATTTATTTTGTATATATAGCATAAACAGTTGGTAAGATTTATACCAACTGTCTCAGCTTAATTTGTTATTTTATCTTTTGTATTACTCTTCTTTAGTATTTTTTTAATTTATCTTCTGTACTTTTTATCTTTTGTATATATATTTACAAAAATGTAAATGTATCTTTTCTTTGGTTTAACAAAATCTTTTGTGAACTTACTCATTTGTATTTTAAACATCATTTGTAAATTACAATCTTCTGTTAAAACTTAATTTAATCTTTAGTTCTTTGTTTATTTTTCTTTTGAATAAACATAAAAATTTTATCTTTTGTATTTCTTAATTTTTTATCTTTTGTAAATTTCATCTTTTGTACTTTAAAAATCTTTAGTATTTATATAAACTTTAGCAAGTTATATACATAAATTATATTCCTAGCATTTCCATTTTTTCAGCTATTTCATCAGCAGAAATATCATCATCACATTTTTGCCACTTTTCTTTACTCCAAATCTCAAGTCTTGAATCCATACCAACAATAACAACATCTTTTATTAGTTCTGCAAATTCTCTTAAATTACTTGAAATAAGAAATCTACCTTGCTTGTCTATCTCACATTCAATAGCACCAGCAAAGAAAAATCTTGAAAATGCTCTAGCATCTTTATTTGAGATTGGTAAAGTGCGAAGTTTTTGTTCGAAGTTTTGCCACTCGCTAACAGAAAAAGCAAATAAACATCCATCTAACCCTTTGGTTACTATGAACTTATCTCCAATATCCTCTCTAAGCTTTGCAGGTAAAATCAATCTGCCTTTTGCATCAAGAGAATGCTCATATTCGCCTATTAGCATTGTGGTTACACCTCTTTTCTTTCTACCACTTTTTACCACTTCTCTCCACTTCAATTAAATTGTAATATATAAAAATTTAATTTTCAAGTACTTTTTTAAAAATTTTTAATTTTTTTATTATATAGAAGATTATTAAATAAAACTTTCAAATAAAAAAGTACCTCAAAACATTAGGTTTTTTCTAACATTTTGGGTACTTCTCTATTAACTATATTATATATATCACTTTTAATATTCTTCAGCTAAAATATCTAAATTTGCAAGTATTGTATCTTCTTCTAATTTACCAGCTTTTTGATTTACTATACTATTGTTTTTATCTTTGATTACTGATGTTGGATATGCTGAAATATTATAAGTCTTACTTGCAGCTAAACCTTCTTCATAGTAAACTGGAATATTTATAGATTTCTCTTGCAATATTTTTTGTACATTTTCTTTTTCCTCTATATTTACAACTGTAAAAAATACTACTTTATCCTTATAATTATTATATACATTATTCAAAATCTCTAACATTTCAATTGACTCTGTTTGTGTAGTATTAAAAAATAATATATATACTGGTTTTCCTGAATAATCATCCAATGATACTACATTTCCATTTTCATCTTTTACTGAAAAATTTTGATAATCTCTAATAGAATTTAAAATTCCAGTTTCTGCTGCATTATTATAATCAATTGAATTATTGTGTGATATTGTATTATTAACATTGTTAATTGTTTTATTTGATACAGTATTTTGATAATTATTATTTACTGAATTATTTGTTTTTTTATTTGGTAATGTTATGCTATTAGATACTACAAAAAATACCATAGCAACAATTAAAAATAAAATTGCAAATATGAGTAATCCTAAACTTTTATTTTTCATTTGTCCTATCAATCAATACAAAATATTGATTCCTTTCTATATTTTATATTATCCATTATAATAATTACAATTCATTTATGCAAGTTCAAAATAAAATAATTGATTTTTTTATTTCTTTTGATATAATTATTTTAAAATAATAATGATTTTCTTATTTAAACTACCATACATTGCATTTATATTTGGAGGAACTTATGAAAAATAAATCTAAAAAAAAATTCAATAAAACAGATAAAATTTGCCTTTTATTGCTAATCCTTGCAACTTTAGTTATCATACATACAATATTTTCGAATTCAAAAAAAGAAACAATTGAACAACCTAATTTCTTAATAAATAACTCTACTGAAACTACTGTACATGAAGTTTCAACTCCAATAGTAAATAATACATAAATAAAATTTAAATCATACTAAAAAAAAGAACCATCTTAGGTTCTTTAATTATTCCAATATTCACCATCTAAATCAATGATTTCATTAGCCTGTTCTTCTGTTAGATATTTATATTTAACCATCTTATTTATTACTTGTAATTGTCTTTGTCTTGCTAAGTCTGGATTTTTTGTTGGTGCATACACAGATGGAGCATTTGGAATGCCAGCCAAAAGTGTACATTCATATATATCCATATCTTTAGGCTCTTTATCAAAATATCCCAAAGAAGCTTCTTTTACACAATAGTATCCATCACCAAAATAACTAGTATTTACATACAGTTCAAATATTTCTTCTTTCGAACAATACTTTTCATATTCTACTGCCATAAATATTTCTGCACATTTTCTTGTTAATTTTTTTGATTGTGTAAAATAAGTATTTTTAGCCAGTTGCTGTGTAATAGTACTTCCACCCTCAACTAATTTCATTGATTTAATATCATTAAAAATTGCTCTTCCAATTGATATTAAATCAACACCACAATGTTTGTAAAATCTTCTATCTTCGACAGCAATTACAGCATCAATATAATCTTTAGGCATTTCATCAATTGTTGTATAATTTTCTTTTGATTTTATTTCTAAAATTTTTGATTCAATACTTTGACTCTCTATCGCAGTCTTATACATTTCATAGCCTTTATATGTAAAATAGCCAAAAACTGATAATCCTGCTATTAGTATTACTAATAATATTGATAATAGAATTCTTTTTAGTACTTTCATATTAAAAACCTTCCTTTTCTATTATTATACTACATAATGTGAAAAGAAAAGTGAATATTCTATGACTTTTTCGTGATTGAATCCATTATTTTTTTCATTTCTTCATTTCTTTTTATTTTATTTGTTGTTGTTTTGATAAAATCTTCTTCAATAAATAAATGCTTCATATATTTATAAGTTGGCATTTTTTTGTTTATTTCTTTTATTTTATCCCATAATATTTTTTCAATTTCTTCTTCATTCAAAGTTGAATATTTTTCTTTTATTACTTCTTTGTCAAGTTTTACTTTTACTGATAAACTAACATCATCATCTTTTGGTAGACCAAACACCATGCATTCACTTACTAAATCTAATTTATTTACTAAATCTTCAAGTTCTTCTGGGAAAATTTTCTTTCCGTTTTTTAGTACTATCAAGTTTTTTTCTCTTCCTGTGATATAAATATATCCTTCTTTATCTTGATAAGCTAAATCACCTGTATGTAGCCATCCATCTTTTAACACTTTGTTTGTTTCTTCTTCATTTTCATAATATCCAAGCATAATATTTGGACCTTTAACAACTAATTCGCCAATACCTTGTTCATTTTTATTTTCTATTTTTACTTCTATATTTGTCATTGGAAAACCAATTGAACCATATTTTCTATATTTATAATTTTCAGCAGCAATAACTGGTGAAGCTTCTGTTAATCCATAACCTTGAATTGTTAATATTCCTAAATCATTAAATGCTTTTTCAACATCTTTATCTAAGCTTGCAGCACCACTAATTACAAATCTTAATCCACCTA
The DNA here is from genome assembly GCA_934141445.1 of uncultured Clostridia bacterium. GTDB lineage: Bacteria > Bacillota > Clostridia > TANB77 > CAG-508 > Scatovivens. The sequence continues at coordinate 28,909 of CAKPCF010000003.1, forward strand.
GTTGTTCAATAATTGGTGCAAAGATTTTTCTTCTAATATCTATATGGAATTTTAGTAAGAAATTAGATAAAGCTCTTGCAAATTTTATTTGTTTAGTTTTTCCTTGTTTTGCAATTTCTTTCATTAAATTTTTATAAATAGCTTCTACAAGTACTGGAACTCCAACAAAAAATGTAACTTTATATTCTTTTAAGTTTTGACCAATATATCTTAATCCATCTGGAAACGCTGTTGTTATTCCTGAACTCAACATTATAAGTTGTCCTGTTGAACCAAATGTATGATGCAAAGGTAAGAAAGCTAAATTAACATCTGTTTGTCTAAAGTCTTCTACTCTTTGCATAGCACAAATATTTTGTGCTATATTGAATTGTGAAAGCATTACTATTTTTGATGTTGATGATGTTCCTGAAGTAAATACTAAAACTGCAAGTTCTTTATCATTTATTTTTATATCAATAAAACTTGTGTCACCAGATTCAAGCCTTTTGCTTCCATTTTCTTTTACTTCTTGAATAGTTGTAAATTCATTTACTTTATCCATACAGATATATTCTTTTATAGTACTATTTCCTTTTGCTCTTATTTCAGAAATAATTTCTGCATTTTTATCTTCAAAAACAATTGCATCTATCTTACTTCTTAAAATTGAATTTTCTATTTCAACATCTGTTAGTCCTTTATCCAAAGGAACTGCTATAATTCCACCTAATAAACAAGTAACATAAGTTAAAGCCCATTCATATCTATTTTTAGCAATTATTCCCACTTTTTTCCCTTTAAGTCCAAGCCTAAATAAGCCTGTTCCTAAAGCATTGGCTTCTTCTAAAAACTTCTCATATGTTACATCTATATATTTTATATCTTTTCCATTTTTTTCTTTAATTATAAAAGCCTTATTATTTTTAAATTTATCTACAGAATAGTAAATTATATCTTTAACATTAGTAAATTCTGGATATTCAAAAAAAGTTTCATCTTTTTTCATACTTGAAACGCCTCCATCTAGTTTTCAAAACTATTATATATGTTTTCAAAACCAAAGTCAATTATTATTTTATTGTAAAATATCATAAAATTCTTAATTTTACCTTTAAAATTTGAATTTTTTCACAAATTATGCTATTATAATTATGTTTATAAAGTTTAAACATAATTTTTTTAATTTAAATAAACAATACATTAAAGAAGGGTTTAATATGAGTAATAATTTAAATAGTATTTATACTGATTTTTCCAAAAAAATGGAACTACATAGACTTCCTAAATGGGAAGATTTACCAGAAATAGATTTATATATGGATCAAGTAATTGTTTTAATGGAAAAATATTTATCTGATTTAACTACAAATGATGATAATAAACTAATTACACCATCTATGATTAACAATTATGTAAAACTTAATATTATGCCTGCTCCAATTAAAAAAAAATACTCACGAGAGCATATAGCATACCTTGTTATTATATGTAGTTTAAAGCAAGTTATGCCAATTCCTCAAATTAAAGAGCTTATTAACTTAAAACTGAAAGCTTGTAGCATTGAAGAGCTATTAAACAATTTTAGTAATTTATATCAAACTACTTTTAGTGAAGTCATAAAATCAAGTAATACTTTCTTAAATGACAATGAAAATTCATTTTTAGACACAGCATTATTTCTTGCAATTGCATCTTCAAACAGTAGATTGATGTCTGAAAGCATTTTGAAAATGTATGAAAATAATAAAAAATAAGTGCAAAGATTTTATAAAAATTAAGAAAAGAGGCTAAAATTTGAAACAAAAAAATTTAAAAATTATAAGACAAATTATTTTCTTTGTAGTATTACTACTATTTTTACTAATAATTATAAAATTATTTCCAATATTTATGAGTCTAACCACTCAAGATGGTCGTGATAATTTTTCCAATAGAATCAATCATTTACGGATTTCTTGGTCCACTAACAATAATAGGTATGGCAGCATGTAAAGCCATTGTTGTTTTTCTACCAGGTGAACCAATTGAACTATTAGCTGGTATGTGTTATGGTCCTTTTTTGGGAATGATTCTTCTTTATATTGGATACACAATTAGTAGCATCTTAATTGCACTATCTGTTAAAAAATTTGGTATAAATTTAGTTAGTGATATAATTCCAGAAAAAACTTTGAATAAAGTAAATGATATAATAAATAACAATCCACATAAAGTTGAAGTTACATTGTTTTTCCTATATTTTTTACCAGCTATGCCTAAAGACTTATTAACTTACATTGGAAACTTACTTCCTATATCTATTTCTAAATTCTTGCTTGTATCTTTATTTGCAAGATTTCCTGCTTTAATTTCTTCTACTATAGTTGGAAGTAGAATTTTATCAGGAGATATTTATACCATTATTATAGTATATGCAATTACTTATTTAGTATCTTTTGCAATTGCTGGTATATATAACAAGTTCTTTTCAAAAGCAAAAGAACCCACAAGTACAAAAAACAAATCATAGATTCTCAATAATATATGTTTTACTATTATACAAAAAATCATAATTAGTTTTCAAAACCAATTATGATTTTTTTATTTTAGTTCTTTTTCTATTTCTTTATAATTTGGCATATAGCTTTCAACCATTTTCCAAAAATCTTTAGAATGATTCATATATTTTAAATGGCAAATTTCATGTAAACAAACATATTCAATAGCCTGCTTTGAATACTTAATCAAATTAGTATTTAAATGAATAGCTTTTTTAGTGTTACAGTTTCCCCATGCTCTTTTCATGTTTCTTACAGAGCAACTGCTTGGATATAAATTTACATTTTTAGCAACATTTTCTAAATATTTAGGCAATTCTATTTTAGCAAGTTTGCAATAATATTTTCCTATAACCTCTTTTATCAATTCTTCATTTATTTGTAAATTTTCTGGAAAATATATCACAAAATTTAAATCTTCTAATTTTACCATTATTCTTGTTTTAGAATAATATTTAATTTTCAAAGTATATTTATTACCTAAAACATAAATATTTGTGCCATCTTTATATTCTCTTACATTTCTATTTTTTTGATTATATTCTTGTAATTTTTTATTTATCCATTTTTCTTTTTCATTTATAATTTTTTCCATTTTATATTTAGGATAATTTTTTGGAACTTTTAAAATTACTTTTCCATCTCTAATTAAAATATATACATTTTTTCTTCTTCCATAGTCAATACTATATTCCATATTTTTAATCTTTCTTATTAAATTTTTTATAATATAAAATGGAATACACACTTCTATAATTTAAGTATGTACTCCAATATTCAATACTTTACTTATTTTGATATTGCATCACAAATTAAATTACTAATTTCTGTAGGATTTTCAACAGATAAACCTTCAATCAATTTTGAAGTAGCAAATAATATCTTTGTGTAATTTTTTAATTCTTCTTTATCGTTAGTATATAAATCTTTTAATTTTTGAGCAATAGGATGTGAATCATTTATTTCAAGAACTATCTTTGCTTTAACTTTTTGATCAGATGGAACACTATTTATTACTTTTTCCATTTCAATAGAAATTCCACCTTCTGTTGTTAAACAAACAGGGTGTTTTTTTAATCTATTTGTAAATCTAACTTCTTGTACATCATCTTTTAATGTTTCTTTCATTATTTCTAATAATTCTTTATTTTCTTCATTTTCTTTCTTGATAGCTTCTTTTTCTTCTGCTGTATCTAAATCCAAATCTTCTGAAGAAACATTTTTGAAAGTCTTATCTTTATATTCCATCATTGTTTGGAATACAAATTCATCAATTGAATCTGTTGCATATAAAATTTCATAGCCTTTTTCTTTTACTTTTTCAACCTGTGGTAACATATCTATTTTTTCAGCAGTTTCACCACAAGCATAGTAAATAGCTTTTTGGTCTTCTTTCATTCTCTCTACATATTCGCCTAGAGTAGTTTGTTTCTTGGTTAAAGATGAATAGAATAATAATAAATCTTGTAAGTTTTCCTTATTCATTCCAAAATCACTATATGTACCATATTTTAATTGTCTGCCAAAAGCTTTAAAGAACTTTTCATATTTTTCTCTATCTTCTTTTAATAGATTTACAAGTTCTGTATTTATCTTTTTCTCCAAGCTTTTAGCAATTACTTTTAATTGTCTATCATGTTGTAAAATTTCTCTTGAAATGTTTAAAGATAAATCTTGACTATCAACTAAACCATTTACAAAACAATAATAATCTGGCAATAGTTCTTCACATTTTTCCATAATCAATACACCATTTGAGTATAATTGCAAACCTTTTTTAAAGTTTGGTGTGTAATAATCAAATGGTTCATGTGAAGGAATATATAATAAAGCATTATAACTGCAAGTACCTTCAACAGCTGTATGAATTACCTTTATTGGTTTTTCATAGTCATTAAATTTTTCTCTATAAAAGCTATCATATTCTTCCTCTGTAACTTTTGCCTTTGGCTTTTTCCAAATAGGAATCATGCTGTTTAAAGTTGTTAAAGTCTTTACTGTTTCATATTCATTTTTTGAGCCTTCTTTTAACTTTTCTTCTGAGCAAAGCATTTGAATTGGGTAACGAATATAATCAGAATATTTCTTTACCATATCTTTAATCTTATATTCTTCCAAAAATTCACTATACTTTTCTTCATCAGTATCTGGTTTAATATTTAAAACTATTTTTGTTCCATAATCTTCTTTTTCACAAGGCTCTACACTATAGCCTTCTGCACCTTTAGATTTCCATACATAGGCTTTATCTGAATTGTACTTTTTAGAATATACAGTTACTTCATCACTTACCATGAAAGCTGAATAGAAGCCTACACCAAATTGTCCAATAATTTCAATGTCTTCTTTCTTTTCATTTTCCTTTTTGAAATTTAATGAACCACTTTTAGCTATTGTTCCTAAATTATTTTCTAATTCATTTTCATCCATACCACAACCATTATCTGAAATTGTGATTGTTCTATTTTCTTTATCTAACTCAATATTGATTTTCAAATCTTCTTTTTTAACTTTTATATCTTTATTTGTTAAAGACTCATAATATAGTTTATCAATAGCATCACTAGCATTTGAAATCAACTCTCTTAAAAATATTTCTTTATTTGTATAAATTGAATTGATCATTAAATCTAGTAATCTTTTTGACTCTGCTTTAAATTGTTTCATAAAAAATACACCTCTTTCTTACAAGGTGTATTATATTCCTTTATTTTAGCAAAGTCAATATTAGAGTGCTAATTTTATTTATTTATTTCATTTATATTGATATTATTTTCTATAAATTTTTGTCTAACCCAATTATCTAAATCGCTTTGTTTTTGAAATGTGAGGATTTTCGCTTTATTACTTTTATCCAATATATCTACTATATATTTTCTTCTCTCATTATTATATGTAAATACATACCAAATAAAACTCATATCCAATTTAGGAATTTCAAATTTTTTCTTTCCCAAATGCTTTATTCTTCTTCCAAAAATTCCTTTAAGTTGTGTTGTTCTAGGATAATCAAGAAAAATAACTACATCTGCTTTTGAGACTCTTTCCTCAAGTGTATCAATAAAAGTACCATCTAAAATCCATTTTTCTTTTTGACTTTCCTCTATGATTATTTTATTTCTTTCTTCTGTATCTCTTAAAACCCAATTATCTTTATAGTGAATATTATCCAAATGTAAAATTGGTAATTCATATATTTTTCCCAAATTTTTCGCAAGTGTTGTTTTACCTGTTCCAGGTGCTCCAACAATTGCAATTCTATTTATGTTATTTAAGCTTCTTTTCATCTAGTTTATCCTTAATCTATTTATTTTTACAGTCTTTACATATACCAGATATAGTAAAATTTTCCAAATCACATTCTACACCAGTTTGATTATATATACCATCTTTTAATTCTTCAAAATCAAACGGATAAACAAAATCAAATACTTTGCCACATTGTAGGCAAATTGCATGATTATGTTTTTTCCTTACTAAATCATATCTGTCTGGTCCTACTGGTGTTGCAATTTTCAATATTGCTTTTTTATTTACAAGTAAAGCCAAATTCCTATACACGGTACTTCTACTAGAAGTAGACAATTTTTCTTTTAGCCTCATATAGATTTCTTCAGCTGTAGGGTGATCATAAGCATTTTCTAATACTTCAATAATTTCTTCTCTCTGTTTAGAATAATTTTCCATATTTAATCTCATCCTTTCACAAGGCAATTTAATTAGAATCTATTTTAAATATGAAATATTATATCATAAAAAAATATTATATGCTATTTCTATACAAAAATTTTTTATGTGCATCCAAATAAAATTTATCTTTATAAATTCTTCCTTCTTCTGCGACAAATAAATCATCATACGAATATTCTTTCAAATATTCAGACAAATTTTTTTCTACTTTGTTTGGGTCAAATATAAATTCAGCCTTCCAATCTTTTGTATGTTCTTTTATTCCCTCTACTTTTTCACAACTACATATATTCATTAAAAATTCTTTTTCTGTCATATATCCAGAGGTGATATCTTGAAGTTTAAATGGTGATGCTAATTCTTCTAATTCATTGCTTACAGTAAAATAATTTTCTCTATTACATGATACTCTTAATATCGGTTCATTATTATTAGAATAGCAATAATGTTCTCTATCTAAATTAGATAAATTCTTAAATATCTGAGAATTTTCATCACTTAATTTATCAAATACTATTTTAACTTCTTCCCCATCTATTATTGACTCTTTAGTAAAAATATTTTTATCCCATACTTCTTTGCATACTTTAACACAAGGCTCTTCAATATAATTTTCAAGTCCTTCTTTATATATTTCATGTATAGGCTTTGATTTTACTTTATACTTTTTATCTTCTTGTTTCGTATTTTCCATTTCTTCCATTAAAAGCATAAAAGTGCTTATAATATCTGTATCTAATGTAGCATTTAGAATTTCATCAAAATTCATAATATACCGCCTCTCTTTTGTATTTAAAAACATTATATAGATAACTTTATTTTTTGTCTAGCATATAAAAAAAATTGAAGTAGAAAATTTTAAAATCTTCTACTTCAAGCATAATAATTTGTTCGTTTTTAATTTACTTTTTCTCTAGCCTTTACTATTACTCTTTGAGAACTATCATTTGTACAAGTGATTAAAGTAACTTCTTTTAAGCCATTTGTAAGTTGACTTGTACATTCTTTATTGTTTGGATCTACAACATATTTATCATATATTGTGTATGTAAGCTTTCTACCAGTTAAATCAGTGATATAAATTTCATCGCCTTCTACTAGATTTATAACTTTACTAAAAAATTTATTATTTCTATAATTGTGTCCTACAACACAAAAATTACCGACTTCATTTGGTTCTGATCCCCAGAAATAGCAAGGTGATAATTTTAATAATTCATCTGTACATGTATTTAAAATTCCATATTCAAGATTTATTTTTGGTATTTCAATTTTTCCTATTGTCCAATATACTTGTCCACTTTCAGTTACTCTTGTATCTCTTGGTAATACTTCGTTTTTATGAATTTCTGTATCTTGTACTGGTTCTGTATAAATTACTTCAAACGGGTCTTCTGAGTTTAAAATAACAACAGTTGAATTATCTGAAAATTTAATTGTTGTATCATCATTAACATTATCCGCAAATGTAAGACTCTCTAATATTTCTTGTGACTTTTCTTCATTCTTGTTTTTATCATACTCTGCATATATGTAATATGAAAATAAAATGCATATCAAAAAAACAGAAATAAAGAAATCAATTTTATACATTCTTTTTTTCTTTTTTAATTCTGGTGTTATATATAATTTTTCAGCTATTAAAATTTGATTCATTTTTTCTCCCTCTATTACAATACTACAGATATTATATCATTATATTATTTATAGTGCAATCAAAATTTTTTCCAAAATAATATTAAATTTTTTTTTGCAATTTCTTATATTCATCTTGTAATTTTGCTATTTCTTCATTAAGCTCGTCCTTTTTTCTTCTAACCAAATTATCATCTTCTAACATTGATAGCTCTGTAAATGGGAATGTATTTTTTATTTGTGTTATTTCTTCTTCAATGTTTTTATATAGTTTTTGATATCTTTCATATTCTTCCATAAGCTCGTCTATTTCTCCTTGTTGAACTATTTCAGAATCATCTATCAAATCTACATATCTATCTAATAATCTTTCATTACCTTCTTTATATATTTTTTTTGCTTTATCATATAATTTTCTAGTTTGGTCAGATAAATCTGTATTTATTATCGGATTCCAACTACGAACTAAAATTGAAAAACTAAAATTTAATTCATCGATATATTTATCTGACATTTGCTCTTTTTGACTATTATTTATTGCTTCATCAATGTCTTTAAACAAACTTCTTTCTTTTTCAGTAGCTTCTTCAAATTCTTGTTTTATTATTTCTTCAATTTGCTTTTCTTCAATCTTATCAGCTCGTAATTCTAATTTTCTTTTTGCTTTTTTTATATTATTTTCTAAAAGCATTTTTTTGTACTCTAAAGAACCTATTCGTAACATATATTCAGTTTTTATATCTTCAGTAGCAAATACTTTTAAATATTCTCTTTCTACAAATTTATCTGTCAATCTATCTTTTATTGTATTTACTTGATACAATGCAATGACATAATCTGGGTTTAAAAAGATCATTTTTGCTCCTTTATTCTATTTATTGCTTCAATTGTATTCTCCTTTGTTCCAAAAGCAGTTAATCTAAAATATCCTTCTCCACTTGGTCCAAATCCTACACCTGGTGTTCCAACAACATTTACTTCAGATAATAACTTATCAAAAAATTCCCAAGATGTTAATCCTTCTGGAACTTTTAGCCAAATATATGGTGCATTTTTTCCACCAAATACTGTAAATCCAGCTTCTGTTAATCCTTCTCTAATTATTCTAGCATTTTCCATATAATATGCTATATTCTCTTTGATTTCTTTTTGTCCTTCTACTGAATAAACAGCTTCTGCACCTTTTTGTACTATATAAGAAACTCCGTTAAATTTTGTGCATTGTCTTCTATTCCAAAGTTTATTAAGTTCAACTTTTTCACCATTTTTAGTATATCCATAAACACTTTTTGGAACAACAGCATAAGCGCATCTTACACCTGTAAAACCAGCTGTTTTAGAAAAACTTCTAAATTCTATAGCAACATCTTTTGCACCATCTATTTCATAAATTGTGTGTGGTACATCAGCTTCTGAAATAAATGCTTCATAAGCTGAATCATATAGAATAATTGCTGAATTTTCTTTTGCATAATTTACCCATTTTTCTAATTCTTTCTTTGTTAAAGTTGTTCCTGTTGGGTTATTTGGAAAACATAAATAAATAATGTCTACTTTTTCTTTTGGAAGCTCTGGTATAAAGTTATTTTCAGCAGTTGCCGGCATATATACTATATTTTCATATTTTCCTGTTTCTTTATTGTATTTTCCACTTCTTCCAGACATAACATTTGTATCCAAATAAACTGGATACACTGGGTCTGTTATCGCAATTTTATTATCTATTCCAAAAATATCTACAATATTTCCACAATCACATTTTGCACCATCAGATACAAATATCTCATCAATGTTTATATCAACACCTCTTGATTTATAATCATTTTCTGCAATTGCTTTTCTTAAAAATTCATATCCTTGTTCTGGTCCATATCCTTTAAAAGTGTTGATATCTGCCATTTCATCAACAGCTTTATGCATTGCATCAGCAACTGCTGGAACTATTGGTCTTGTAACATCTCCTATTCCTAATTTAATAATTTTTTTATCAGGATTTTTTGCACTATATTCACTAACTTTTTTAGCTACTGTTGAAAATAAATAGCTATCTTGTAAATTTAAAAAATTTTCATTTGCATTTATCATAAAATTTTATTCCTTTCAAACTTTCTTCTAGCATATTATTCAACTGGTTTTCTTTCTCCAGAAGCAATCATTTCTTCTATTAAATCATGAATGACTTCTCTTTCATTATATGGATATTTTACACCATTTCTTTCCAAATATAAGTCATGTCCAAGACCAGGTATTACAATTATATCTCCTGGTTTCGCTATTGAAATAGCATATCTAATTCCTTCTGTTCTATCTACTATAATTTTATATGGTTTGCCTGTTGGAATAATACCTTTTTCTATTTCTTTTAGAATTTTTAAAGGGTCTTCTGTTCTAACTTGGTCTGACATTAGAACTGTAAAATCTGCTAATCTACCTGATATTTCTCCCATAATTGGTCTTTTAGCAGCATCTCTGTCTCCTCCAACACCCCATGCACAAATAATTTTTCCTTTTGCATAAGATTTTACAGCAGTTAAAATGCTCTCTAAACTTGATGGTGTATGTGCATAGTCAATCATAATTGTAAGTCCTAATTTATTAGGAACAAGTTCGCTTCTTCCTAATACTTTTAAATCTTTTAGAGCTTTTCTAATTTCTTCTGCAGTTACATCAAAGTAAGAACATACTGCTATTGCACCAGTTGCATTATAGATACTAAATCTACCTGGTATACAAGCTTCGATTCTTTCTTCTTTTCCTTTATACATCACAGAAAAATCGATATACGAATCTGTTATAACAACATTGCTTGGATTTACTTTAAAATCTGCCATTTCGTCAATAGCAAATGTTTTTATATCTTTATCTGGTAAAATTTCTTTAATAGTTTTTACTTTTTTATCATCATTATTTATTACTGCATGCTTTGCTAATCTTAATAATTTTAGTTTACAATTAAAATAATCTTCCATACTAGGATGTTCTTTTGGGCTTATATGGTCCTCTGATAAATTTGTAAATAAAGCAACATCAAAGTCACAACCTTCTACTCTACTTAATTTCATTGCTTGTGATGATACTTCAATTACAGCAACATCAACTTTTCTATCTACCATCAAGCTTAAATATTTTTGAATATCAATGCTTTCTGGTGTTGTTCTATCTGTATCTTCTATTTTTTCTTCATTGATATAAACAGCAATACTACCAATTAAACCTACATTTAAGCCATGAGCTTCTAAAATAGATTTAATCATAAATGTAGATGTTGTTTTTCCTTTCGTTCCTGTAACTCCAATTAGTTTTAATTTTTTTGAAGGATTGTCATAAAAATTGCAAGCAACTTTTGCCAAAGCTTTTCTTGTGTCTTCAACTGAAATTATTGGCATTTCATATTTTTTATTTAATACTTGAACATCTTCATCTTTTTCTACTACAATAGCCTTTGCACCTTTTTCAATAGCATTTTCAATAAATTCAATACCATTTTTAGAAAAGCCATTTATAGCGAAAAAAAGACCTCCTTCTTTAATTTTTCTTGAATCTGAATGTATATTTGTTATATCTAAATTTAGATCACCAACACTTTTTATTACTCCAGCTTCTTGAATTAAATTTTTTAGTAACATAGTCATCCCTCCATTCGCAAGATTTCTATGCCCCAAATTATATATCTATTTTTACTATTTGTAAATCATTTTTCCATCGAATACAAAATAACTATCTCCTATAAGTTTCACTCTATTTTCATTTTCAAAATATATTATTTTCAAATTTCCTCCTGGTAATTCCACAGTTAATTCACTATTTGTGAATTTCTTTAAATACGAAACAACCGTTGCCGCACAAGCGCCTGTGCCACAGCCTAAAGTTTCACCAACTCCTCTTTCCCAAACTCTCATTTTTATTCTTTTATTATCCATTATTTGTACAAATTCAACATTTGTCTTATTGGGAAAATACTTATAATCCTCAATCAGCTTTCCAACTTCACTTATATTTAATTTTTCTATATTATCCAAAAAGCATACTGCATGTGGATTTCCCATTGAAATCGGATAAACTTTATACATTATATCTGAATAATGAATTTCTAAATATTCTAATTCTTTTTTTACTATATTAGGAAAAATTACTGGAATTTTACAATATTCAAAAATTGGTTCTCCCATATCTACTTTAACACCAATAACAGTTTTATTCTCTATTATAAGCTCAATGTTCTTTATCCCTGCTTTGGTTTCAATTGTCATCTTATCTTTTCTTACAATATCTTTTTCATACAAATATTTTGCCATACATCTTATTCCATTGCCACACATCTCTGCTTCTGTTCCATCTTGATTAAATATTCTCATTTTGCTATCTGCTATTTTGCTACTTTCAATAAAAATTACTCCATCAGCTCCAATTCCAAATTTTCTATTACACAAATATTCAGTTAGTTTAGAATATGTAAAATCAAATTTTTGACTATTTTTATCTATAATTATAAAGTCATTTCCAGTACCTTGCATTTTTGTAAAAAAAATCATATACCTACCACCTTTCAGTTTCAGTATATGATTGATATTTATAAAAAATTCAATTTAATTATTGACCATCTTTTAGTTGCTCTTTAATTACAACATTTACAACAGAACCTTCTTCTACTTCAACATCAAATGTTGGATCTTGTGAAACAACAATTCCATTAGTACCTTCTACTTTTATGTTTAAATTTTTACTTTTTAAAATATTAGTTGCTTCTTCTACTGTTTTTCCTTTTATATTTGGAACTGTAGTCTTGCCCTTTTCTGAACTATCAGCAGTATACAAATAAATTGTAGAACCTTCTTCTAGATAAATTCCAGATTTTGGAACTTGCTCTTTTACAACAGTTGTATCTTCATCTATATTTGAAGGGACACTAACTTTAAATCCTGATTCTTTTAAAATTTTCTTTGCCTCTGTAATAGTTTTATCTGTAACATCTTGTACAGCTATTGAGCTACTAGTTGTTTCAACTGTTGAATCTGTTGTAGGTATTCCTAAATATGGTAGTACTTCTGACATAATCTGTGAAGCTACTGGTCCTGCTGTTTGTCCACCTTGATGTCCTGCTGCACCTTCTGGTTTATATAAAATTACTAAACACACCACCTGTGTATTTTCAATTGGAGAAATTGCTATAAATGATGCTGTATATCCTTCTTCATCCTTTTTGGCTGCAATTGGTTCTGATGTACCACTCTTGCCACCAATTTGATATCCATCAACTTTGGCCCATTTTCCTGTTCCACTTTCAACTACAGATAACATCATATCCTTTACTTTATCTGCTGTATCTTTTGAAACAACTTGCCTTATTTCTTGTGTTTCTACATTATCTATGCTTTTTGTGTCAGTATTCTCTACTTGTTTTACAATTCTTGGTTGCACAAGTATACCATTATTACAAATAGCAGAAACTGCTGTAATTAACTGAAGTGGTGAAATTGAAAATCTCTGCCCAAAAGACATTGTAGCAAGTTCTACTGCACCTACTTTATTTAAATCATAAAATTGTGGTTTAGATACAGATGCTATATCACTTCCAATTGAAGTTCCAAATAAACCAAAAGCTTCATAATATTTATATGATGTTCTAGCACCAATTCTTGCACCAAGCTGCATAAAAGCTGGGTTACAAGAATTTTTTAGTGCATCTCTTAAAGACTGTGCACCATGAGCTGCATATGTTCTCCAACAACTGATTGGTTGATCTGGGGCTGGATAATATACAATGTTGCAGGTAAAATCATTAGCTGTATCAGTTGAGACTTTTCCTTCCTCTAATCCTATAGCTGATGTTATAAGTTTAAAAGTTGAACCTGGTTCATACAAATCTGAAACAGCTTTATTTCTCCATAATTTAAATAAAGCATTAGTTTTTTCTTGAGACGAAATAGTATTCCAAGTATCAGCCAAACCTGTTGCTTCTGCATCTCGTGGTGAATTTAAGTTATAATCTGGGTTTGAAGCCATTGCTAAAATATCACCACTTTGTGGATTCATTATAATAACAGTTCCACCTTTTTTACATTCATTTTCTGCAACAGCCTGTGATAAATATTTTTCAGCAATTTTCTGTATATTGATATCAATTGTTAAATAAATATTACTTCCATTTTCAGCAGCAACGTATTGTTCATTTTCATCAGATATAGCTTTTCCATCAGTATCTATTGCTGTTACAATTTTTCCTGCCGTTCCTGTTAATACATCATTCCATTTTTCCTCTAATCCTGCTAATCCTGTATTATCATCCCCACAGAATCCTAGTAAATTAGAAGCAATATTATTATTTGGATAATATCTTTTGGTATCTTCATCTATATTTATTCCTGTTGAAATCTTATTTTCAGTCATCCATTCTTGCAATTTTGTAACTTTTTCTTTTTCTACTTTTTTAGCAATAATTTCAACACTTTTCTTACTTTGAGTTTTTTCTAAAGCCTCTTCATAAGTTAAATCAAAAATTTCGCTTAATACTTGTGCTAATTTTTCTGGTTCTACTGATGTATTATTAGTATATTTTACAAGTGTAGGATTTATAGATACTGTATCAACTGAAACACTTTGTGCTAATACTGCACCCTTAGAATCATATATTGTTCCTCTCTTTGGACTTATTATTTTGTTTTTCATTTGTTGATTATAGGCTATTTTGCTATATTCTTCACCTTTTACCAAATTTACGAATAATAAACTGCCCGTAACAGCAACCAATCCCAATGTAGCAACTACACCAGCCACTGCTAATCTTTTATTCATTTTATCTCTATCATTTGATTTTTTAGATTTTATATTAGTCACCACTTTCTTTTGTTTTCTTCAACATAATCTGCTATTTTTGCAAAATCTTCTATGCTTAATTTTTCTCCTCTTATTTGTGTATCAAATCCCAATTTTTCTAACATGTTAATCACTTCTTGCTTTGAAGAAAATATACTTCCATTACTTAAGCCATTAACTAAAGTTTTTCTTTTTTGCATAAAACTAAGTTTTATTATTTCAAAAAATAATTTTTCATTTGCAACATTTACTCTTGGTTCTTTTAATATACTTAATTTTATAACTGCAGAATCTACTTCTGGGCTTGGTATAAAACTAGTTCTTGGTACATTTAAAACAATTTCTGGTTCTGTATAATAATATATTCCATAAGTTATTGCTCCACTTTCCTTTTTTCCTGGTGTTTGCGCTAGTCTTATTGCAACTTCTTTTTGTACCATAACAGTAATACTTGTCAAGTTTAATCTTTCTTCTAATAATTTCATTATTATCGGTGTTGTTATGTAATATGGTAAATTTGCAACAACCTTTGCATTTTTTAAATTATAATTTTGTAAATTTTCTGAAATTAAATTCTCCAAATCTACTTTTAAAACATCATCATATATTACTTCAAAATTTTTATATAATGAGAATCTCTCTGTAATTATTTTTACCATTCTTTTATCTAGTTCAATGCAAATAACTCGTCCAGCTTTTTCTAAAAGTTTACTAGTTAAAGTACCTAGACCAGGTCCTATTTCTATAATTAGGTCCTCTGAAGATACTTCTGCATTCTCAACAATTCCATCAACAATCTCTTCATCAATTAAGAAATTTTGACCTAAACTTTTACTTGCTGTAATATTATATTTGTTCATTATAAATTTTGTTTCATTCAATAAATTCATATTTTATATTCCTATGCTTCTTTATTTTTAATTTTTTCTAAAGCCCTTGCTAGTTGATCTGGGCAAGAAGTTCCTTTATCTCTACAAGGTATCCCTTTTAATTTGCTAATTGCCTCATCAATATTCATTCCTTTTACAAGATGAGAAACTCCAACTGTATTTCCTGGACAGCCTCCAACAATTTCTACTGATTTAATTATATCACCGTCCATATCGATAATCATTTCTCTAGAACAAACTCCTTCTGGTTCATATCTATATTCCATATTTTATTTCATTCCTTTCTGTATTTTAATTAGAAACTTACTATTTCATTATATACATTTATTATATATTGATCTGTCATCCCTGAAATATAATCTACAATTGCTCTTTCATAATCTTCTAAATTTGATAAATCATAAAGTAATTTATTTCTATAAATATTAGTATCTCTTTCTTCTATATTAGAATATCTTGAAAGCCATTCTATAAACTCACTTGACAAATTTGGATAATATCTTTTCATTTTTTTCAAATTTTTTATTGTATTTTTACCAGCGAATTCATTTTTTAATGTATAAAAAATTTCATTTATTACTAGCCTAAAATATCTAATTGAAGGAGATATCTTCGCATTTTTATATATTTGTTTATAATTAAACTCTTTTATACTTTTTAGAGTTTCAAATGCTTTATCTGAAAATCTTAAACCATCTTTTATATTACTATTGTTGCATAAATCTACAACAAAATAATTTATTATATTTGAGTTCTGTAATTTAACATCTTCTATAATTTTGTTAAATTTTTCAATCTCTTTTTCAGAAAGTAAATTCATTTTTTCTGCATCTTCAATGTCTCTACCAATATAGGCTATTGTATCTGACATCTTAACGACGCAACCTTCCCAGGTATATGGATTAAATTGATTTACAGTTTTATATTCACTTAAATCAATTGCTTCTTCTCTTGGTAAAAGACCTTTATCTGTAACTTCTCCACAGTGTGAAATAATTCCATCTCTTACAGCATAGGTTAAGTTTAAATTTTTCAAATTTCCTGCATAATCTGGTAATAGTTCTAAGTTGTCAACTAAATGTACTCCGTTTTTTTCATGCCAAAATTTTTTTCCAAATTCCCTTTGGGTTATTTCAGAAATCGCATATTCACCTTGATGTCCAAATGGACTATGACCTATATCATGTGCTATTGCTATAGCCTTAGTAAGTTCATTATTTAATCCTAAATAATTTGAAATTGTATGACTAATTGATTCAACAAGCATGACATGTTCCATTCTAGTACATATATGGTCATTCTTTGGTGCAAAAAATACTTGAGTTTTATTTTTTAATCTTCTATATGCTCTTGTATTTATTACTCTTGTATAATCTCTATCAAAATCTGTTCTCATAGTATTATCACCATAAGTTGGTAAATACATTTCTTCATTTCTGTGAATTGCATTTTTCCATTTTGCAGAGCCTTCAACTGTTGCTACATTTTCAAATTCTTTCATTCTATACTCCTAATCTTTTGTTTCTATTCTTTTTAATAAATTTTCTAATTCTTGTTTATTAAATTTATACTCTTTATTGCAAAATTGACATTTGATATGCGCTTCTCCATCTTCTTTTATAATATTTTCTAATTCTTGTTTTCCTAATGAAATAAGCCCATTTTCAAATTTTTCTTTTGAACAATCACATTCATATTTGATACTTAATTTATTTGTAAGTACCATTGTGTTTTTATCTCCTGTAATTATCTCTACAATTTCGTTCAAAGACTTTTTATCTTCCAACATTTTACTAATGCTATCAGCTTTATTTATTGCATTTTCTAATTGAGTAATATCTTCTTCAGTTGCATCTGGCATTAGTTCAATTTTATATCCGCCACTAGCAATTACTCCATCTTTGTTTACAAGAACACCTAAAGCTAAAACAGTTGGAATTTGCTGTGATTTCGCAAAATATTCGGTAAAATCTTCTGCGATTTCTCCTGAAACCAATGGTACAACACCATTATATCCTTGTTCTGTATATTTGCTTTCTTTAATAATGTTTAAAAATCCATCTTTTCCAACTGCACCACCAACATCAATCTTTCCATTTGACTTTGTTGGTAATTCTACAAACGGATTTTGTATATATGATTTTAATTTTACATCATCAACATTTTTCTTAACAACTGCAACTAATGTTCCAACAGGTCCTCCACCTTTAATTTGAAGAGTCATATTTTCATCATCACTTTTCATATCGGTGTGCCCCATCATTCCAGCAACTGTTAAAAATCTTCCCATAACAGCCGTTGTAGTTGGTGTTAAATTATGTGATTTTCTATATTCTTCTACTAAATTTGTAGTATTTGCAATTATTATGCTTACTCTTCCATCGCAAGCTAAATACTTTTTTACTTCGTCCATTTTATAATGCTAAATATATTAGCGTTCTCCCTTCATATTTTATAGTCCAATTATCCAGTTAAATTATACATTATTTTATTTGCTTTAGCAAGATAATAAAACAAATTTTCTGTTATAAATTACTTTTTAAAAGTTTTGATATCTCTTTGCTAAAAACACAAATTGTTAAAAAAAACATATACTACTATTGATTATTCTTTTAATTTAGGAGGTTAGATAATATGAATATTTTAAAAATAAATTCTACTGGAAATGATGTATATCTTCTTCAAAGTACCTTATTAAAATTAAAATTTTATACTGGAAAAATAGATGGCATATTTGGAGAAAATACAGAAAATGCTGTTATGAATTTTCAAAAAAGACATAATTTAGTACCTGATGGAATTGTAGGTCAAAATACTATTTCTGCTTTATTGCCATACATAAATGGATATACCACATATACAATTATGCAAGGTGATACATTTTTCAGTATTGCGAATAAATTTTATACAAGTGTAAATAGTATTATATTTGCAAATCCATCAGTTGATTATAGCAATCTATCAGTTGGGCAGCAAATAATTGTACCATTTGGAAATTCAATAATACCAACTAATATTCCTTATACATCTGATGTTTTAAACTTAAATGTAAAAGCTTTAAAAACAATCTATCCATTTTTAAGAATTTCTCATATAGGATATTCTGTATTAGGCAAGCCAATTCAGGCTTTATCATTTGGAACAGGAAAAAATGAATATTTTTATAATGCGTCTATTCATGCAAATGAATGGATAACTTCACCTGTTTTAATGAAATTTTTAGAAACATTATGTTCTGCTTATGTAAATAATACTACTATTCACGAAATTGATATTAGAAATTTATATAAAGATATAACTTTATATATAGTGCCTCTGATAAATCCTGATGGTGTTGATTTAGTTACTGATAATCTAAATAAAAATTCAAACGCTTATCTAAATGCTAAATTGATTAGTAGTAGATTTCCAGAAATTCCTTTTCCTGATGGTTGGAAAGCAAATATTTTAGGTGTGGATTTAAACTTACAATTTCCAGCTGGTTGGCAAAATGCAAGAGAAATCAAATACTCTCTTGGCTTTAACAAACCAGCCCCAAAAGATTTTGTTGGATTTGCTCCTTTATCAACGCCTGAATCTCGCGCTATATATCGTTTTACACTTTCTCATGATTTTCGTCTAATATTAACATATCATACTCAGGGGCAAGTTATTTATTGGCAGTATCAAAATTATGCTCCAAAAGACTCTTTAGACATAGCAAATAAATTTGCTAAGCTTTCATCTTATGAAGTAGCTGATGTACCATACAATTCTAGTTTTGCTGGCTATAAAGACTGGTTTATTTATAATTATAGAAAACCCGGTTTTACTATCGAAGCTGGACTTGGAGAAAGTCCTTTACCTGTATCACAATTTGATGAAATCTACAAAGATAATTTTGGAATTTTGATAAATGGAATATTACAATAATATTTAAAATAAAATTTATTAAGTAAATTTTCTAATATAATAAATATATGAAAAACAAAAACATAGCATTTCTTTTATGATTTGCTATGTTTTTTACTACAATTTATTTTTCTATATTGCTATATTTTATTACTATATCACTTTAAATTCACCATTTTCAAATTTAAGTTTGTCGCCTTCTAATAAATTTTCATATATATTGGTTGGTATACTTATTTCTTCAATTCCTTCCATTCCTATCGCTGAATTATCTAAATCATATAGCCATACTCTACCATCATATTTTTCTCCAACTTCATAGGTATGTCCTTCAATTCTATTTTTTTCTAAATATTCATTTTGTTCTGATATTTTTTGCTTTATCATTTTATTTATTTCATTTGAAATTTTATTGGTTGTATCTCTATCTATTACTTTATTCTCTCCATTTTTTATAATGACATAGCCAAGCTCTGTGCCTTCTGGAAGTTCATTTTTATTTATGCTAATATTCTCATCAGTTGAACAATTATATGCATTATATACATTTTCATCTCTGCTATTTTTTTCATATACATAGTATTTTTCACCATTTTCTATATTATTTAATAAATTTTCTTTTATAATATTTTTTCTTTCTACAAGCATTTCATCTTTATACTTATTGATGATTTTCGTGCCATATAAAGTTAAATCCTCTGCTAATAAATCATTCCATTGTGAATCTGCAATTTGTTTATTTTCTTTATTGTTTTTCATTGTATTTTCTAAATAACTAGCCAATTCATCTATAAAATTTTGCACTACTTTGTTCTCCCTTACACTATTTAATACATCATTTATTAAATCTAAATTCAAATTGTTCATCACTCCTATATTGTTTATTTTTACTGGAAAAATACTATTGACAAATAGTATTAGAATTAAATTTTATACAGTATATAACAACATAAGTGATTTTTCAATTATTTTATAACAATTTCATTATTTTTCGTATATCATTTTTCGACTTATTTTGCAGTTCTAACTATTTTATTTTGCATGGCTATCTCCTGTTGCATAATCTATAACAATTCCTGGCTGAACATTATAACAATAAATATTAAATTTTATTCCTATTCCTTCATCTTCTACAGACCAAGCTTCCATTTCAACACCACTAGCTAATAAATTATCTCCATCATATATTGGAGTTACTCTGTATAATACATGATTTTTATCATTTTTATTGATATATTTTGTAACATCATTTTCAAATGGTAACATTCCCTCTGTATTTAAATATCTCGTTCCTGTAATAAGATTATTTTTATTTGCATTCTCTGCCGAAAGCTGCCAGCCAATCAAATGACATCTATTATACAAATATTTATCTTTAATTAAGTTGTCATATCTTTTTTGTTTCCAACCAGACAAATTTCTTATACTACTAATGTCTTCTCTTTTTTCACCTGTTTTTGGCATTGTTTCTTTACATACATTTGCAAAAGCAACTCCACTTCTTCCAAGCTCGTCCCATTCACTATATTTTTCAAAAGCTTCTGTTGTATAATCTTCTTCTGTAAAATATGGTTCATTATTATTTATTTCGACATAAGCTTTATCCGTATATTCTGGAATTGTTGACAAATCAAGCTTTTCTGCTTTACTATTGGTTGAACTTGTAGTACTACCAGTAGCATTTATTGTAGCAATTGAAGAATTATTAGTAATAGCATTTTTAGTATTTTCACCATTATTTTGACTTACATATCCTGAAATAATTATGCAAATTATTATAAATAATGATAATATTAGCTCATATATATTTTGCTTTTGTTTTCTTTTTTTGCCCATTTTACGCCTCGCATCTCTATGTATATTTATCTTTTCTTTAAGCTCATATCACAATATCTGCATCTATAAACTTCTTTTTCTTTATCTGTTAAAATAAAAATTTGTTCTAAATTTTTTTCTATTGATGTAATACATCTTGGATTTTGACATTTAGCAACATTTACTATTTTATCTGGTAAATTAAGCTTTCTTTTTTCAATAATTTTATCATCTTTAACAACATTTACAGTAATGTTATGATCTATAAATCCTAGTGTATCTAAATTTATTGGTATTTCTTTATCTATTTTTATAATGTCTTTTTTTCCTGTTTTTTTACTTTTAGCATTAGTAATAATTGCAACTTGGCAATCAAGTTCATTTAAATGTAATAGTTCATAGATTTCCATTCCTTTTCCAGCTTGAATATGGTCTATTACATATCCATTTTTTATACTATCAATATTCATTATTTCACCTCCAACATTTTCATAATTAAAGCCATTCTAATATATCTTCCATAGTTTGCTTGTTTAAAATAGCAAGCTCTTGGGTCGTCATCAACATCTGTAGAAATTTCATTTACTCTAGGTAATGGATGCATTATACATAAATCAGATTTTGCATTTTTTAACTTTTCTTTATTTAAAATGTAGTAATCTTTTAATCTTATATAATCAGCTTCATTAAAGAATCTTTCTTTTTGTACTCTTGTCATATATAAAATGTCTAACTTGCTCATATATTCTTCAATATTATTAGTTTCTACATACTCAATATTATATTTTTCTAAAACATCTCTTTTTACATACTCTGGAAGTTTTAATTCATCAGGTGCTATTAACACGAATTTTATACCATTATATCTTGACATTGCAGTAATCAAAGAATGAACTGTTCTTCCAAACTTTAAATCACCACATAAACCTATTGTAAGATTATTCAATCTACCTTTTTCTGAATTTATTGTTAATAAATCTGTTAAAGTCTGAGTTGGATGATTATGTCCTCCATCACCTGCATTTATAATTGGGACAGGAGATTTTAAACTTGCAACTAATGGTGCACCCTCTTTTGGATGTCTCATTGCAATAATATCACTATAACAGCCTACTACTTGAATTGTATCTGATACAGTTTCTCCTTTTGATACAGAACTAGAAGATGCTTCTGAAAATCCTAAAACATTACCTCCTAGACTTAACATTGCTGATTCAAAACTTAGTCTTGTTCTTGTACTTGGTTCAAAAAATAAAGTAGCTAATTTTTTACCATCACATTTATGAGAATATTTCTCAGGTTGTGCGATAATATCTTTAGCTACTTTGATTAACTCATCAATTTCTTCTACGGATAAATCTTTAATATCAATTAAATGTTTCATAATATACTTATGCTCCTTTAATATTTTTTTTAATTGTATCAAAAAAATTATATATTTGTAAAGAGTATAAAAATATTTGAAGACATTTTACTCATCTAATAATTCTAACATTTTTTGGTCTAATTTATTTATTATTTTTGCATAAGCAACTAACTTTCTTGAACTTCTTTTAGACAATTTATTAGAAGTCTTATATTTAGCATGATGTTCAATTGTTGCCCAAAAATCCATGGCCATTGTTCGAATCTGAATTTCTACTTTTACAAATATATTTGTACCTTCAAATTCTACTGGAATTTCTACAATTAAATGGTAGCTTGTATACCCACTCTTTTTAGGCTTCTTTATGTAGTCTTTTTCATTTAAAATTCTAACATCTTCCATTTCAGCAATAATATTTCTTACATCATATACATCTTTTCTAAGTGGACAAATTACTCTAACACCAGCAATATCATTAACATTTTCTATAAGTTCCTTATAGTTTAAATTGTAATTTTTCTTTTTCATTTTATCTACTATACTTTGCGGACTTTTAATTCTTTTCATTGTATGGTCAACAATATTGTATCCATAAATTTCCCTATAATCATCATTTATTCCCTTGACAATTTCTTCAACTTTCTTCATTGCAATTTCATAAATTGACATTACCTTTTCAAATAAATTATCTTTTATATTTATACTTTCATCTATTCTTATTAACTGATTTTCAATTTCTTCAACATTTCCTTTTTTTAAATCTTTTTTTATCATTACTTTTTCTATAATTCATTCCTCCTATCAATTTGTTATTTTATGCTATAATTTTATTCATACTTCATTAAAATTTTATTAAAACTTTATGAATTCTTTGTGAATTCGTAAAAACAAAAAAATCAAAATTGTTAAATTTTATTTTAACAATTTTGATTCTTCTTTATTTCTTTATCCAAATAGAAACACTACCATCTTTGCAAAAAAATGTACCATTACCTTCTGTATCAACACTTACTATATCGGATACATTTTTAGTACAGTCATAAAATGTACAACCAGCTAATTTTTTTCCAACATTCATCACTTTACTGCCACCAACACCATCTGTCATTATTACAGCAACACCAGAATTGATATGCTCAGTATCACCTGTTCTAGTAAATCCAATAACATTTCTATCATCAAAATAATCGTATTGCTCACCATACGCATAATTTTTTCTTACATTTAATATTATATCTAAAATTTCACTCTTACTATCAATTTGTTTTGTAGGTATTCCAAAATAATCTCCATAAAAAACTGTTGGTAATCCATCTTTTCTAAGTAAAATCAAACTATAAGCTAAAGGTTTAAACCAATCTAGAATAAATGACTCTAAAGCTTGTCCTGGTTCTGTATCATGATTATCAACAAAAGTAACAGCACTTTCTGGTTTTGCCTCAACAAGTGTTCCATCAAAGATTTCACTCATATTAAATTCGCCATTACTAATTGATGCTCTATAAAAATTATAGTGAAGTGGAACATCAAATAAAGTCATACAATTATCAACTTTTTCTAAATATTTTAATAAAGTATCTACATTAGCACTCCAATATTCTCCAACTGAAAATAGTGCTTTACCACTTTCGTGTCTTAAAAAACCTAACCATTCCGGAAAAAATTCGGTTCTTATATGTTTTACTGCATCTAATCTGAAACCATTTATTCCAGTAAAATTTAAATACCATCTACCCCATTTTTTCAATTCTGCTACAACATCAAAATTGTTCAAATCAATGTCAGCACCCATTAAATAGTCAAAATTTCCTTTTTCCTTGTCAACATTTTCATCCCAATGTTTTCCATAAAATTTATATATTGAAGTTGTTGATGTTGCTTCATCCCAATCAACACCATGAAAATGTGTCCAATTCCATTTAAAATCAGAATATTTATTTTCTCTACCTGGAAATGTATACTTTGTCCAAGCTTTAATTGGTTTTGCATCAGTTAAACTAACATTTCTATCTGAATCATCATCTTGAACTGCTAAAACTTCTTCTGTTTCATCAGCTCCAAGTTTATGGTTTAAAACTATATCTGCTATTACATCTATATTATTTTCTTGCAATGTTTTTATTGCCATTAAATATTCATCTTTTGTTCCATACTTTGTTTGAATAGAGCCTTTTTGGTCAAATTCACCTAAATCATATAAATCATAAACACCATAACCTACATCATCTTTTCCACTAGCCCCTTTATAAGCTGGTGGAAGCCATAATTTTGTAATTCCTAATTCGCTTAAGTGTTTTGCATCTTTTGTAACTTTATTCCAAAGTGTAGAATCACTAGATAAATACCATTCAAAAAATTGCATTAAAGTATCATTACTAGCCAAATCTATCACTCCTATTTTTAATAACTTAATTATCCCACTAACTAGTTAAAATATCAAGTTATTGTTTATCTTTTGATTTTTGTGCATGATATGAAGCCTCTTCAACTAATTTATCTGGTCCAATTTTTGTAAAAAACTTCACAAATTTTATTGTAAAACTAGGTAATATAATCTCTTTGCCCTTTAGCATTTTGTCTATTGCATATTTAGCTACATATTCACTTGTTACACCTCTAATACAAAATTTAACACCTGCTACTTCATTAAATTCTGTTCTTACTGGTCCTGGACAAAGAACTGAAATTTGAACATTTGATTTTTCCTTTTTAAGTTCTTTTCTAATTGCTCTTGTTAATGAAACAACATAATTTTTTGTAGCATAATAAGTTGCCATAAGTGGCCCTGGCATAAATCCTGCAATTGACGCCACATTCAAAATGTGTCCTGAATTTCTTTTCTTCATCTCCTGTAAATATAATTTTGTAAGAATATGAACTGCAACAATATTTGTATCAACCATATTTAGTTCTTTATCTAAATCAGTTGTATCAAAATGTCCAAATAATCCAAATCCTGCATTATTTATCAATAAATCAATGTCTTTATGTTCTAAAAATAAATTATAGCAATTTTCTCGTATACTAACATCTGCACATACTATTTCAACATTTGTGTGCAATTCTTTTTTTAATTCTTTTAATCTATCTTTTCTTCTAGCTACTATTACTAAATCATAGCCTAAATTTGATAAATATCTAGCAATATCTTTACCTATTCCTGAAGAAGCACCTGTTATTAAAGCTTTCATATATTCTCCTAATAAATTATTTTGTTAATTCTAATATTTTTTCTTTATTATTCATAATTGTATCATATCCAACTTTAAATACTTTATCAACATCATCAACAACTAATAAACTTGTTCCGGCCGCATCAATTTCAATTGCTAAATCAGCTTCTGCTTGAGCCTTTCTAACATCTTTTAATGAAAATATATCAACAGTTCTTAATAGTATAGCAAATAAATCTGGTTCTGGTTTATACTCATCTATTTTAAAACTTAATCCTAAAGTTTTTGTCGCTCCCATATCTTTTAAAATATGTACTGGTAAATTATCTTTTGTACCACCATCTATAAAATTATAACCTTTATAATTGCAAGGAGTAAATACTGCTGGAAATGCAATACTTGCTCTTGTAGCAATGTCAACTGGTGCATCATATAAATAATCAATATTATCATTTTTCAAATTGTAGTGTCTTGATAAAAATATACACTCTTTAGTTGATATTGTATCTACTGTTGCTACTGCATAAGGTATTGGTAAATCATTCATATTTGATATATTTTTTTCTTTTGCACATTCTTTTATTATATTTCCAATATCTTCACCATTTATAAGTCCTTCAACTTTTGCTACTCCACTTCCAAGATATGTAACTCCAGCCTTGAATAATGGCTTTTTAGGAATTTTAGTCATTGCCTTATAGTAGCTTAAAAATCTTTCTAATATTTCGTCTGTATTATAGCCTAAAGCATAAATTGTTCCTATTAAAGCTCCTGAACTCGTTCCAGATAAATAATCAATTTTAATTCCTAAATCATTTAAAGCTTTTAAAGCACCAATATGTGCTATTCCTTTTAATCCTCCGCCAGCTAGTGCTACACCTAAACTCATGCTTTTGTTTCCTCCTGATTATTCAAATAAATAGTTTGTGTTGGATATGCTAAATCAATATTCTCTTTTTCTATTAGAGTTAACAAATCACATAATATTTCTTGTTTTATTTTTAAAAATTTCTCGTAATTTTTTTCTTTTACATATAAATATATTTTAATATCATTACTACAAGCTGTAATATCATTAAAATTTACCATAACACTTTCTGGAACAACATTTGGATTATTTTCTAAAACAAAAGTAATTTCTTTTACTATTTTTTTAATTTGTTCTGAGGTTGTTTGTAAACTTACTCCTAAAGTTAAATCAAATCTTCTTGTTGCTAATTTATTCCAATTTGTAACATAAGATGAAGCTATTGTTGCATTTGGGATATTAATTATAGAATTACTAACTGTTTTTATTCTTGTACTTCTAAAAGTTATATCTGTAACTGTACCAGCAAAGTCACCAACTTCAATCCAATCACCAATATTGAATGGTTTATCTGTTAATATTGCAATTCCACTAAGTAGGCTTTTTACTAAATCTTGGGCAGCTAAAGCAATCACAGCACTACCAATTCCTAAACCAGCTGCTAAACCATTCAAGTCAATTTTATTCATATATAAAATTATGAAGAAAGATACAATCCATATAAAACCTCTAATAATTTTGCAAATAAAATTATTTACCATTTTATTTGATGAATAATTTGTAAGAGATTTAAAAATAATTGACTTTGGAGAAATAGCAGATGTAATACATTTTGTAATAAAAATCATTACAATTATTTTAAATACATCATTAGCTATTACCATAATTTGTGAATTTACTGGTAAAATTCTTATTGATAAATATAAACCAACTAATGCAAAAAAAGTTCTAAGTGGTTTATACATAGAATTTTCTTTTACATCTTCCTTTTCCCTTTTTATTTTGTTTATGATTTTTAAAATTATTCTTGCAAACAATCCTCTTAATAAGAAAAATACTATTGCAACCGCTATTGCTATTTGAATATCAAATATTGCTATTAAGTTTTTTATATCTATACTGGTTAATTTAGCTTTTAAAGCTTCCATACTTCCTCCATTTATTTTTTCGTTCATTTATTGTTTTTATATTATATATTAAAAAATGCAAAAAGTATATCTCTTTTTGCATTTTTATTTATAATATTTGATTGA
Source organism: uncultured Clostridia bacterium (assembly GCA_934141445.1). Lineage (GTDB taxonomy): Bacteria > Bacillota > Clostridia > TANB77 > CAG-508 > Scatovivens. The sequence goes on from CAKPCF010000003.1 coordinate 56,762, forward strand.
ATTATTTTTTACTAAATTAAATATCCATTTATTATAATATATATTGTTTCAGTTTGTGATTAGTTTATTTTATATATCTTTTGTTCGTAGAATTTTGCAATCAACTCATCTAATTCTACACTAATATTGTATATGATTGCATAATCTTTTCCTTCGCTAATGCTTTCATTAAGACGGTCTCTTAATTTACAAATTTCATCATTTAACATACAATCACTCTCCTTAAAAACATTTTTTCCTTAGTACAGTTTTAAAATAACATATTGCTCCAGCAATGTCAATAAAATAACAGTTTCTGCTGTCTTTTTCGTATGACAAAATTCGATTTATTCTACAAATTATGACATTTTTCACTTTATTTCCACTTTTTCTGTAAAAATCCACCTTTACAATTTGCAATATTATATATCTTTTCAAACTATATAATTTCAAATAAAATCTTACTTTTTTACCAAATATTGCATAATTATCAATTTATTTTATTTTTACATAAAGAAATAATCGAATATATAAATATAATCAAAGATACAATTTGTGAAACTCTAAATCCAAAAAACATAAGGCTATCCTGTCTTAATCCTTCCAAGAAAAATCTAGCAAATGAATATAATAATAAATAAGTAAAACATATTTCACCAGAAAATTTTCTATTTTTTTGTAACCATCTTAAAACCAAAAATATTAGTAAACAAATTATACTTTCATATAGAAATACTGGATGTACTTCAGTATACCCAATTTCTGTTATTATTCCCATTCTCAAAAAGCTTTGCGTTTGGCTTCCATAAGCTTCCACATTGAAAAAGTTTCCCCATCTTCCAATACTTTGAGCAATACTTACAAATGGTACTATGTAGTCTAAAAAATCCAACACTTTAATGTCATATTTTTTGCACATCTTCACAATGGTAATCATTCCAGCAATAATTCCACCATAAATCGCAAGTCCACCATTTTTTATATTTAAAATTTCAACTATATTTTGAGAATAATATTCAAAATTAAAAATTATATAATATATCCTTGCACCAATTACTCCAAATACTAGAGTAATTAACATTATTTCAAGCATTTGATTATAGTCTATATAAAACTTCTCTTTGCTTAATTTTGCTAAAATTAAAGCAACTATAACTCCAAACACAATGCAAACAGCATACCAATACACATTCATATTAAATATGCTGAAAGCTATTTGTGGTACTTGTAAATTTATACCTAATTCTGGAAAAGTAACTATTTTCATCTTTAATCACATTCCTTCCTTAAAAGATAAAAATTTATCTTTCTTCTTTCAAAGGTTTAACTACTGACATAACACTTTTATCTTCTAAAAATACTTCTTTTAATATTTCTTCTGCATTTTCTTTAGTAAGAGTATTAAATTCCTCAAAATATGCAAAAGGCTCTATTCCCTTCATGTAATCTGTTATTAAACTGTTTGCAACAGCACCTATATCATTATATTCTTTTACATATTCACCATAAAGTTTCTTTTTAATTCTTGTAAATTCTTTTTCATCGAAGCCAGTATTTTTAAATTTTTCTATTTCACTTTTAATTCTTTCTATTACTAATTCTGGATTATCTGATTGTCCTTGAATTAAAAAATGTGCATAATTTCTAGAGAATTCATAGTCATAGCTAAGCTCTGTGTATAGTAATCCCTCATTATATAATTCTTGATATAGTTTTGAACTTTTTCCTAAAATTAAATAAAATATAATATCCGTCGCTAAATCTTTTTTAGTAAATTTTTCTATTTCAACTTTATCTTTATATCCAATCATGAATAATGGTAAACTAATTTGCATTTCTGTTTCAGCTTGTTTTTGAAAAATTTCATCTGGTTCTTTTTCATATAATCTTTTAATTTCAGTATTGTTTCTTGGTAATGTGATTCTTTTTGAAATTTCTTCAATAATTTCTTTTACCTCAAAATCTCCACATACTGCCATTACCATATTATCTAGTCTATAAAATGTATTATAAATCTTATATAATTTTTCTTTATCAATTTTTGCAATTGTTTCTTTTGTACCAGCAACATCAATTCTTATAGCATTTTTTGAATACATACACTTTATTGCATTCATGTATAACTGCCAATCTGGATAATCGTTATACATCATTATCTCTTGTCCTATAATTCCACGTTCTTTTTCAACATTTTCATCTGTAAAATAAGGATTTTGTACATAATTCATAAACTCATCTAATGCTTTATAAAAATTATCTGAACATTCATATAAATATGCTGTCATATTATTTCCTGTATATGCATTAGCATCAACACCCAAGCTAGACAATACATCTAAACTATTTTTTCCATTTTCTTGTTCAAATAACTTATGTTCCAAATAATGTGCAATTCCATCTGGCACAACAGTTTCCTCACTATCTCCTGGGCTAATAAAATGATTATCTATAGAACCAAATCTTGTACCCCATATTATATATTTCTTTTGAATATTTTTTCTTGGAAAAACAAGTACAGTTAATCCATTTTCCATTTTTTCTATATATACTTTTTCTTGTATTTTGTTATTTTCTATAATTTGCATAAATTCAAACCTCCTAATCTCTTAAAAAATAAATTGTATTTATTTGAATTTGATTTGCGAAATCTATTATTTCTTGCTTTGTAACTTTTTCTATATTTTTTAAATAAGTATCTAAATCAACATTTGTCTTAGATATTTCTTGACCAATATAATATACAACTTCAGTGTCTTGTTCTTCACTAACAGATTTAATTCCAGATATTAAATATTTTTTAGCATTATTTATATCTTCATCTGAAAAATTACCATTCTTAATATTTTCTAATTGTTCTTTTATTATATTTAATGCTTTTTCATAATTTTCTATTTCTATACCACAACGAATAAAAATATTCATTTTCTGTTTAACCAAATTAGATTTTGTACTATAAGCTAAACTAGCTTTTTCTCTAACATTTTGGAAAAGCATCGAATTTGCTCCATCACCTAATATAGAATTATATACTAAAGCTATACATTGTAAATTTTCTTGTTTACTTAAGATATCCATTCCTATTACTAATTTACCTTGAGTAATATTCATTTCTTCAGTAATTTCCTTAGGTTTATCCACAATTTGTTTAATTTCTGTGAATTCATTATTTAATACATAATTCTCTGCCCTTGGAATTAAATTCTTTATATTTTCATTTTCTATAAAAACATTTTTAACATAGTTTTCGTTCAAGTTTCCTGATACAAAAATGTCTATTTTAGCTGTTTTTAATAATTTAAAATATTGTTCTGTTATATTTTCTTGGTTTATATTATCTACATCTTCAATATTTCCAAATTTAAATAATCCAAATCCCTCATTATTATACATTGTACTTATACAATTTTCTAATGCATAAAAATCTTTATCATCAATTTTGCTTTCAATAATCTTTTTCAATTTTTCTTTTTCAGTTTTTAAAAATTCTTCTCTGAAAAGTCCATTTTCTAAATTAGGATTAAATATTATATCTAATAATAATTTAATTGATTCATCAATTAGACTTCCATCAACTATATATTCATCTCTTATACTTTCTACATAGAATTTCAACACTTGATTATCGCCAATTTTATCAACACCACATTCAAAAGAAGTTCCGTATAAATCATCTAATTTTTTGCTAATTTCTTCTTGCGTTTTATAATTTTTGCTCCCTCTTTTTAATAAAAATGGTATTAAAGCATTTTTTGTAACTGTATCTTTATTAAGTGGTGTAGTTAATAATACACATACTAAATTAGTTTTAAAAAGATTTGTTGGAATAAAATGTAAATTTATTCCTTGTTTTATTTCTATTTTTTTATCACCCATTCTCTTCTCCTATAAAAATTTATATATATTATTTCCTTAATTTTACATCATATACTATAAATGCAATTTGATTATAGCATAACTAAAAATAAAAGTATATTCTACATTTGTTTTAATTTAAATTTTAGTAATTTTTTTATTATAACAACATAGTATGTATAAAGAAGATTTTTATATGTAAATATTTGAATATTTTTATTATCAACAATAAAAGTAGCATTTTCAAAATTTTGTAAAATTTGTTTATTTACCTATTGACTTTTGCATTTTTTTTTGGTATCATAATAATGCTTTCACGAAAGCACATAGAAAATGCGGGAGTAGCTCAGTTGATAGAGCGTCGCCTTGCCAAGGCGAAGGTCGCGGGTTTGAGCCCCGTTTCCCGCTCCATTTTTTTATTATAAACATTTAAATACATATTTGGCGCCTTAGCCAAGCGGTAAGGCACGAGTCTGCAAAACTCTGATGATCGGTCCGACTCCGATAGGCGCCTCCAAACAAAGAAACGATAAAATGTTGGTAATCAGCATTTTATCGTTTTTTTATTTTTATATATGAAACACAAATGTAACAAAATCTTATTTATCTATTTTTTTACACTCATTGATAATTCTGTCAAAATCAGAAATATATTGTTTATCTTGCTCAACCCTAAATTTTTCAAATTCGCTTTCTGCAAATTGCTTTGCTTTTTCAGCAGATATGCTACCTTTATCTTGTAAAATATCATATCTATTTGTTTTTAACATTATATCTAATTCTTCTACCCAATCTTTCATTTTCATAGGTATTTGCCTCTTTGCTCTATTTTCTGCAATATCCAAATACATATTTACTATATCCTGTAAAAATTCTAATTCTTTAGAAGTAAGATAGTTTTTTGCAATAGATACATCACTTTTTAAAATTTTGCCGTTAGGAGAATGTTTCCAAGAAGTTAGTCCCATATATTCCTTTTGGCTACTAGCTCTATGGTAAATAATTTCAGCAGCTGTTTCATTTGTTATTGCATAATGAAATTTATTCTGGATTGTAGCATAAAAATCATTTGCAATTTCAGAATTTTTATTATAATCAATACTACACTCTGCAAAAATATCTGTCACCTTTTGATAAAATCTTCTTTCACTTGTCCTAATTTCTTTGATTATTTCCAATAACTCATCAAAGTAATCTTTACCAAATTTGTTTGGATTCTTCAACTTTTCCTTATTTATACTATATCCTTTTATAATATATGATTTTAAAACCTCTGTTGCCCATTGTCTAAATTTTGTTGCTTTTTTTGAATTTGTCCTATATCCGAACAGCGATTATCATATCTAAATTGTAATAATCAATATTTCTATTAACTTTACGATTTCCTTCAATTTGAACTGTTGGGAATTTCCCAACAGTTGAAATTTTATCTAATTCTTGTTCTTCAAAAATATTTTTTATATGCTCACTTATTGTAGATTTATCCTTTTCAAATAATTCTGCAATTTTATTAAGTGGTAACCAAATAGTTTCATTATATAAAAACACTTCTATTTCTATTTTGCTATTTTCATCTTCGTAAATAATTAAATCACCTTTTGTTAAATTTTGCATATAATAAACCTTTCTTTATAAGTATTTTATGTCACTCATATTATCGTTTTTTTATTTCTATATATGAAATATTTTCTATTCATCATCATCTTCATTCGCTAATACTTTGCAAATTTTTACACTTGCAATTCTATTATCTTCAAATTTTTCTACTTTGTATATTGCTTTATCTGTTTCTATTACTGGTTTTTCTTTGGCTTTAGGAATTCTACCAAGTTCCTCTAAGATATAGCCTGAAAGTGTATCATAATCACCATCTGGAATCTCTATATCTAATATTTTTTCTAATTCATATATTGAAATTGAACCATCAACAAGAAAAGTATTTTCATCTATTTTTTCATATTTTTCTGTTGGAGTATCATATTCATCATATATTTCACCAACTATTTCTTCCAATATATCTTCCATTGTAACAACACCTGCAGTACCACCATATTCATCTACAACAATAGCAATTTGTTTTTTATTCTTTTGAAATTCTTTAAATAATTCATTGATTTTCTTTGTCTCTGGTACAAAATATGCTTCTTTTATCAAAGATTTTATTTTAGTATTTCTATTTTTATTTGATAATAAAATATCTCTCAAATATGCAACGCCTTTTATTTCATCAATTGTTTCATCATATACTGGTATTCTACTATATCCTCTTTCTTCTGTAAGTTCCTCTATTACTTCACCAATTGACATATTCTCATCTACTGCAAACATATTTGTTCTATCTGTCATTATTTCAGATACAGTTCTATCATTAAGTTCAAAAACATTATTTATCATTTCTTTTTCATCTTTTTGAATAGTACCTTTTTCTTGTCCAGCATCAACCATCATTCTTATTTCTTCTTCAGTAACTGTACTCTCATCATTTTCAGTTACTCCAAATATTTTTGATACTATGTTAGTCGAAAATGTTAAAAATTTAACAAAAGGAGCTGTTATCACAGAAATTACTTTTATGATTCCTATTGAAGCAAAAGAAATTTTTTCAAAGTGTTTCATTGCTAATCTCTTTGGTACTAATTCTCCAAATATTAAAGTGAAATAAGATAAAATAATTGTTATTAAAACAAGTGAAATTCCACGCCATGTTGAAATACTCAAACTTGGAATTAAATTATTTAATTGTGGAGCTAACTTATCAACAAATGTATCAGCTGCAAAAGCACTTGACAAAAATCCTGCTAAAGTTATTCCAATCTGAATCGTTGCTAAAAATTTGCTTGGATTTTTTAACATTTTCTCAATTGATTTTGCTTTTTTATTTCCTTCTTTCGCCATTTTTTCAATTTTGGCATCATTTAATGAAATAAATGCAATCTCTGCTGCGGCAAAAAAAGCATTTACAAAAATTAAAATTATCAATATTGTTATTTGCATATATCTTCTATGTAATTAAATTACACAAAACACCCCTTTCTTTTGTTCTATTTATTTACTTTTATAAAATTAAAGTCATTTTTACCATAATTATTTAAAATTATTATATATCCATCTTTTATATTTCCATCTGAATTTTCAAGTACAATATCCAAATACAATCTACAAAAATATTCTTCATTCATATTATTTATAATATGAATGTCCATACTTAATTTAGGTGTAATATTTTTTAAATTAACATTTGCATCTTTTAAAATGCTTCCATTGAAAGAAACTCTTTTGTTTTCTTCTGATATTTCAAAATTTTTAAGTATATCTGCATTTACAAATTCTAATGTTATAGGATTTGTGCAATCTGTAAAGTATTTTGCTATATTATTATCGTTTACAACTTCACTATTTGAATGAATAATGTTGAAGTCTATTTTATCAGAATCTAAATCATCTATATCTGAATATTTTCCAAATAGTTTTGGAGATTTATAATTTAACTTCAAACTTGCATTTTCATTTGTCGTTTCTAGCTTTATATTATCAATATATAATTGATTAACAGTATTTCTTTCTGTTAAATCCTGTTGATTACTTTTATTATCTATATAAATTGCTATATCTGTATATTGTGAAATTGATAAATTTTTCAAACTACTATCTTGACTATTGTCTTTTGCAGTTGCACTACTATACATCAAAATTTGATTTATTCTGAAATTCGAATTTTTATTATCATTAAAGTTAGCAACGATTTGATTTGAAAATTCTTGTATTGCTTTATTCTTTTTAAAAATGTAATAATAGCACAAAATTACTAATATTATAATTGCAATTATAATAACAGTTTTTACAATTTTTTTTATATTATTTTTCACATTTTCTCCTTACCCATACTTATTCTTAGATTAAAATTTTATGGTGCAATTTTATCATATAAACTTTTCATTGTATTATACACTTTTGTTGCCCAATCTGGATCACTTGCATATCTAACATTTACAGCTTTAATCGTAGATCCATTATAAAAACTTCCAACAGCCTTATTATCATCAAAAATATCTGTACCAGCTGGATTCAAATAATATTTTGATAACATCTTTGCAACTGTATTTATTCCACTAGCATAGCCATCAAAATTTATAGATGAATTATATGGATCAGAATCATAAGCTCCATATCCAAATAAATTTTTCTTATTTTGTGCAATAGTAGATGTTCCCCATGCACTTTCGTGAACTGCAATAGCTGCTACAAATAAACCATTTACATTATATTTCTGTTCTGCATTATAAAAATTTTCTGCATTTTGTTCGAATATTTTATATGTATCTCTTGAATTATTAGAAAATATTTTTTTGTAATCATCTAAAGTTAGTCCACTTTTTTGATTCATACTCATATCTTCGTTTACGTTTACAATAATTTTTTGTTTTCTATTTTTTTCTACTATATCTTGTTCAATATTAGCAGATACAAAGTATTTCTTTTCTGCATATCCTACATAATCAAATATTTGTACTTTGCACCAGTCTCCTTCTATATCAAGTAAAAGAACATCATAATATTTTAAAATAATTCCTATTAGTTCTGAATTTGTATTCATTTCCTTATATAGAGATGCATTTTCCTTTGCATATAAAGAATCTCCTATATGTATCTTTTGTTCTGCTAAATATTCATTAGTTCCAACATCAATTATTTGTGTTGTTGGCTCTTGAATAGTTTTTATACCAATTATTGTATCATTTACAATTTCTGAATTTGTTGAAGTTCTAATAAAAGAAACTTCTTCAATTCCTTGAACTCCCTCTCTACTAACCTTTTGTTCGTCTTTTGGCAATTTTGAATTTTCAACATATTCTGTTTCAAAATCAATATTTCTTTGTGTTGTTAATAATTCTTTACTTTCAGTAGTATTTATATTATCTATTAATATTTGTTGTATATTGATTATATTTTCATTTTTTTCAAAAGTTCCAATTATTTCTTTTTTCTTATTCTCATTATTACTTTCATCTTCTTTTGCAAATATATAATTGCTTGAAAACATAGTAATACCAAGCAAAACAACAACTGTCAACATTGCAATACTTAATGGGTCTCTGTTTTTAAAATTTATTTTTTTATCTGATTTCGTATCTTTTTCAAACCACTGTCTTTTATTTTTTAAATTCTTTTTGTTAATATTTTTTTCTTCTAATTGATGTTTTATTTGAATATTTCTACTTCTTTCTAATTCTTCAAACACTTCTGGAAGGGATTTATTTTGATTTTCTAAATTATTTGCTGATACTTCTGAATTTTTTATTTTATCTAAATTATTCATAATCCCCTCCTTTACTGAATAAAATTTATTTTTACTCTATTTTATCATATTTATTTTATATCAATTGCTTATTTATAGCAATAGAAAATTTTAGATATTTAAAATAAAAAAGCTATTCATATCAAAGATTTTTAATAACCTTTATATAAATAGCTTTTGTTTTATTTAAATTTAAGCTTCCTCATCACTTGAATCAGACTCTTCTGTATTTTCTTCGTCTTCTGATGATTCATCTTCACTAGTGTCACTACCTGTAACACCTGTTTCTACTTCAAGATAATCTTCAACATTTTCCAATATTGTATCTTTATTTGCAGCACCACTTGCTCCATCTTCACTAGTTCTTAAAATCAATCTAATATAATTTCCATTTGGTAAATTGTATTCTTTTCCATCATCTGTGGTATCTGTCTTTTTCTTCATATTTGCTATACCAGGTCTTGGCTTTGCATCATCTGGAAATTGATGAGCTCCATTATCTCTTGAAACAGATGTTGGTGTTCCTTCATCAGTATATGTTTTTCCAAGTACTGTACCAGCTTTTACAAAGATTTTTCCATCAGATGTTTGTATATATGGTTTTGCCTGTTCCATTACATCTTGTCGTTTTTCTAATCTTTCTCGCGTATCTTTAGATATTGTTGAATCATAAACTTCTCGTGTATAATAATTTACAATTTCTCCTGTTGATGATTTATGACCATTTTCATCTGTTACTTCTCCCATAAGAGCCGAATCATTTGTAAAATTCAAATTTTCATCAACAATTCTTACATCAAAACCTTCTATATATAAAATATAGTCTGTAATTCCTGCTGTATTATAAGCTTCATAAAAATATTTATATCCTCTATAATCATCATTATCTGCATCAATATAAGCTTCTACATCAGCTTTATTTATTGCTCTTATTTTTATAAATCCAACTTCTTCTCCTTCTTCATCATCTGTTGCTTCCCCTTCTTCTGTTGAAATATTTCCAGTTTCTATATTCTTGATTTTGGTTGTTCCAGCTTCAATTATTTCACCTGTAATTGGTGACACAACATTTTCATATCCATCAAATCCAGTAAATTGTTTTGCAGCATCTTCAATTCTGATAATTTTTCCAGGTGCATCTGGTGCATCAGCACCACTAGCAAATCCATTCCATCTAAATCCGTTAATATATTGACTTTCCCAGTGTGTTGCTTTTCCACAGTCATAAGTAATTATATCTCCATTTGGTGCAATCTCTTTTATTATTTGCATATGATGAACATCACCACTTTCAGATACTCTAACTAGAATATCACCAGCTTGTAACTTACTTCTACAATCCTCATCATTTCCAATTACTATTTCTTCCCAACCATATTTTGCATTCCAATCAGTATCTGTAAAAGTAGATGTACTTACTGTAGTACTTCCAAATTCATCATAACCATACTCATATAAAACCCAAGCAACATAACTGCTACAATCTATTCTATTACTATCTTGGTATGGAGCTGGCTTTCCGGGATATCTATATACATAATCTCCTTTATTTACAATATATTCCCAAACAGCTTGAGCTGTTTCTAAAAAAGTACCTCTTTGTAAACCAGAACCACTACCAGTACCATCAGCTGCATATAAAGCTTCTAATCCAGCTATTGGACTTATTAAATCCAAATTGATTACATTATCTTGGTCATTCTTTTCTGGTAGCTTTTTATTATTTTCTTCAGCTAATTGTATCATATCAGATTTTCCAAAAATATCTAAATTCAAATCTGGTGCAGTAGGTGTATCTCCATCACCTGTATCGGAAATAATTGGTGTTAAAGCTTGGTCTTTTTCTTTCAAATTTACTAAATCTACAGTTGAATGTATCAAAGTGCCATAATAATCAGTACCCTTTTCATATCTCTTTACCGGCCAACCAGCAGAACCTGTATCTGGCAACAACCATTCTCCAATATTAGTTGGACCTTGTGTCAAATCTTCTTTATCAAAATAGTTTAATTCAACGATTAACTCTTTAAAATCTCTATATATTGAATCAGAATCAAATGTATTCATATTTGTTAATATATTAAATGCTGTTAAAGAATCTCTAGTTACTGAAAAGTTTCCTATTAAACTTTGATCTCTTTGATCAAATGCTGTATTGTCAAATAATCTAGTTGTTTTTGCCCTATCTTTCGCTATTTTATCTGCTCTTTCCTTTGTTCCATCATATTGATAATATTTATTAGTTGAAAATATTCTTTTAATAGTTGCATTTGTTTCTGTTCTCTGAGCATCTTGAATTTGAGTTGGTATTTGAGATAAATCAACACACATCCATAAATCCTCTAAATCACTATGTAATGTATTCTCACATATACTTTCTAAATCAACTTCAATTCCAGCTGCATTTAAAGCTGCTTGTAACAATTCTATAAATTCTTTTAATGGCATCCATTCTGTTGGTGGTACATCTAAAGAATATGCACTCCAATATCCAGGATTTGTAACATAATTTCCTTCTGCTTCTTCTGTTATATTTTTAGTTATCGCCTTTTTAGCAACTTTTATTCCTTCTCTATCTGCATCTTCTTTTGTTCCATTATATACTTCATTTGTTAAATTTCCTAAATTATCTAATTTATATAAAGTATATGTAATATTTCCTTCATCGTCAACTGTATTCTCATAATCTGTCCATCTCTCTTTTGTTAATTCCTCATAATCATAATCATTGCTTACAACTTTTGTATATAATGGTGCAACAAAATACACATCTCTAAACCAATGGTCTGTCACTTTACTTATATATGGATAATATGTATCATTTTGTCCCAATGCTAACACTTTTAAGTCTGAAATCGTATTATCTATAAAAGTTTTACAATTATCACATACTTCTGAAAATTCTTTTGTTCCAGCCTGAACTTCTGAATCTTCTGCTTCTTTAACAGCTTTTTTTTTGCAATTACTTGAACAATTATTATCATCAAATCCGCTATTTACAAAGTTATCAGGTGTATACGCAAGTACTGCTCCATATCCACCTTGTTCTTTATATTGAGTTAATTGTTCATAAGTTACACAATCAGTTTTTCCAGCAAGCATCATTGCTCTTTTTCTAAAACCACCTTTTACTGTAAATTCAACTTTATGTAAAAGAATAACAACTTCTGTATCAAATGATCTAGCTAAATCTAGTGCTAAATCTGGTGACATACTTGTCAAATGAACCGCTAATAAAAATTCTAATGGTATACCATATCTTGCTGTCCAACCATCTAAATTATATGAGAAAGTTCCAACATTTCCTGAAACCTTTTGACTTAGACCTAAATTCCTAAATAATTTTGATAAAATAGAATTATTGCCACCTGTAATATTTTTTGATGCCTTAGTTGTAATCTTTAAAGTTTTAGATGTTCCATCTATTTCAATTTTATATCTGCTAAATAAACCATTTCTATATGCTTTTCCATCTTCTCCAATTTTTCCAATTGATAATAAGCTATCTCTTTCTTCATATAATCCAAGCAATCCACTTCCCCAATTTTGATTATCAAATAATCCAGAAAAAAATGTACTTACTGATGAAAATGCTTTCTTTACATTTTTATTAAAATTCTTACATGTATATACATAGTTATCTGAAATTAAATAAGTTTTTAAAATATCACTTTCTATATTAGTAATACCATCAGAAGTTCTACCAATTCCATATTCATCTATATACGCATTTGTTTTCATATTTGAATATTTTTTATATCCAACATCATTCTCTTTATCAGAATCATTATTATTATTGAACTTACTTTTTAACTCATCAAAAAAATCTTTTGAATATGGTGTAAGTACTTTATCTGTCAAAAATCCATACTGGTATAAATCATATCCCATACTCTCCAAATAATCTGCCACATCTATAACATCTTGCATTTTTACTTGTGCTTCTTCTGAACCTGAAAAAAATGCTGCTATTTTTTCTCCAAAACTCTGAAGTATGGCATTTAGCTTTGCCATCAAAGCTCCTGGTAATGTAAGTATAAACATAATTAAACCAATTATAATAATTATAGCTGCTATTACTAAAAGTATAGGCCATATATAAGGTCCTATTATTTTTAATACTGATGATACTACAGACATTCCTTTAGTACTACCCATTTTCTGTAATATTTTTTGATTTCTAATTTGTTGTTCTGCAATTTTTTCAGCTTTTTCCTTTGCCAAATTTAAGTTTTGTTGCTTTGTATTTTGCACTTGCTGTTCGTTTTGCTCTGTCCCTTGTACATCAACTTGTGCATCTATTTCTTCTGAAACATCATCAATTTCATCTTCTGGATAAGACATTTTTATTCCTCTTTCGTTTTTATAATCTAATATTCCACTTTTTTATCATTTTATATTATTTTTCTTTTAGTATCAATAGGAATTATTAACAAAATAATATTTTTTTCTTAACACAAAAATAAACCTACCTTGCTAAATATTTAGCAAAGTAGGTTTTAATTTAATTATTTATTTTAAGTTTGACTATCTGATGATGTATCACTGTCGTTATTTTCTTCACTATCATCCACATTTTCATCATTTTCTGTTTCTTCATCATCTGAATCATTTGAACTTGAAGCAGTTGCTATTTCCAAGTAATCCTCAACATTTTCTAATATTGTATCTTTATTAGCTGTTCCATTAGCTCCATCTTCACTAGTTCTTAAAATTAGTCTAATATAATTTCCATTTGGTAAGTTATATGTTTGACCATCATCTGATGTGTCTGTCTTCTTTTCCATAGTTGCAATTCCTGGTCTTGCTTTTGCATCAGCTGGAAATTCTTGTGTGTCTTCTTCTGAACTTGATGTAGGTGTACCGGCATCTGTATATGTTTTTCCAAGAACTGTACCTGCTTTTACAAATATCTTTCCATCAGATGTCTGTATTACAGAAAGTGCTTGTTCCATCTTATCCTGTATTTCTTCTAGTCTTTCTCTTGTTGCTTTAGTTAATGTAGAATCATATATTTCTCTAGTATACATATTTGCTATTTGACCTGTTGATGTTTCATTTCCATTTTCATCTGTTGTTTTACCCATAATAGCAGAATCGTTAAGTAAACTTAAATTTTGATCAACAATTCTTAAATCGAATCCTTCTATATATAAAATGTAATCTGTAATACCTGCTGTTTCATATTCTTCATAAAAATACTTATATCCTTCATAGTTTTCATCATTTTCATTTATATAAGCTTCTACATCTGATTTATTTATTGCTCTTATTTTTATAAATCCAACATTTTCTTTTTGGTTTGTTTCAATATTTTCAATCTCTGTTGTACCAGCTTCAATGATTTCACCTGTTATTGGAGTTACAACATCTTCATAGCCATTGAATCCTGTAAATTTGTTTACAGCATTCTCAATTCTAATGATCTTGCCAGGTGCATTAGCTCCACCAGCAAAACTATTATATCTAAAACCATCCCTATGATCTGTTGACCAATGTGGCTTATCACCACAATCATAAGTAATTATGTCACCATTTGGTGCAATTTCTTTTATAATTTGAATATGATGTACTTTTGCTGGTTCAGTTGGAGATCTTCTTACAAGAATATCACCTGGTTGTAATTGACTTCTACAATCTTCTCCTGCTTCTATATCTATTTCTTCCCAACCATATTTTGCACTCCAATCAGTATTCATAAAAGAGCTTGTATTATATGCTGTTTGTCCAAATTCTTCATATCCATATTCATATAATACCCATGCAACATAACTACTACAATCTATTACACTACTATTTTGATATGGAGCGCCAGTTCCTGGAGCACCATAACTGTATTTCTTAGCATCAACAATATATTCCCAAACAGCTTGTGCTGTATCTAATAATGTGTCTCTTTGTAATCCTGAACCACTACCATTTATATCTGCTGCATATACTGCCTTAAGTCCTGCAACTGGATTTACTAGTTCTAAATTTATAACATTATCTTGTTCATTTTTTTCTGGTAATTTTTTTTCAACTGTAGTTGCAAGTTCTAATACATTTGAATCTCCTGTTGTTCCATCTTCTACATCTGGTGCAGTTGGTTCATTACCATCTGTTTCTCCTGCTCCTATTATTGGATTTAACACATCATCTCTTTCTCTTAAGTTAGCTAAATCTGCTTTTGAATGAATTAGTGTTCCATAATAATTTTCATTTTTATCATATTTCTTAATTGGCCAACCAGCTGAACTTGTTTCAGGTAATAGCCATTCTCCAATTGATGTAGGAATTTGTGTCAAATCTTCTTTATCAAAATAGTTAAGTTCTACTATCAATTCTTTAAAATCTCTATAAATTGAATCTGAATCAAAAGTATTCATATTAGTCAATATATTAAATGCTGTTAATGAATCTCTTGTTACTGAGAAGCTTCCTATTAAGCTTTGATCTCTTTTGTCTTCTGCTGTATTATCTAATTTTCTCTCTCTTTTTGTGTCTTCCTTATCTTTTTCTATAGCTCTTGCTCTCTCTTGAGTTCCATCATATTGATAATATTTATTAGTTGAAAAAATTCTTTTAATTGTTGCATTTGTTTCCGTTCTTTGTGCATCTTGAACTTGTGTTGGAATAGCTGATAAATCAATACACATCCATAAATCTTCAAAATCACTCTTTAAAAGATCTTTACACATTTGCTCAAACTGATCTCCTGGTAATCCAGCAGCATCTAATGCAGCTTTTACCATTTCAATAAATGCTTTTAAAGACATCCACTCTGTTTCAGGAACTTCTACATCATAAGCAGACCACATATTTTCACCAAAAATTGCTGCATTTGATACACCTTCAGCTTCATCTTTAATACTTTGTGTCATTGCTTTTTTAGCAACTTTTATTCCCTCTTTTTCAGCATCTTCTTTTGTGCCATTATATACTTCATCTGTCAATTCACCATCATCATTTAATTTATATAATTTATATGTTCCATCATCATTCATTTCATAAGATGTCCAACGTTCTTTTGTTTGCAATTCATAATCATAGTCGTTACGTACTACTTTCATATCTTCTGGTGCAACAAAGTAAACATCTCTAAACCAATGGTCAGTTACTTTACTGATATATGGATAAAATGTAGTATTTTCTCCTAAAGATAATTTTTGTAAATCTGACATTGTATCATCTATAAATGATTTGCACTCACTACATACATCTGAAAATTCTTTTTCTCCAGATTGAACTTTGGAATCTTTTGATTCCAAAATAGCTTTTTCTTTACAACCACTACTACAATCACTTGATTTAAATGAGTTTGGAGTATATGCAAGTACAGCACCATATCCACCAGCTTCTTTATATTGCTTTAATTTATCGTAAGTAACTCTATCACCACTATTCCCAAGTGAATTTTCTGCTTTTAAGAACCCACCTTTTATAGAATATTCTACTTTATGTAGTAGAACTACAACTTCTGTATCAAAAGAAGTTGCTAAATCAACTGCTAAATCTGGTGACATACTTGTTAAATGTACTGCTAACAAAAATTCTAATGGTATACCATAACGAGCTGTCCATCCATCTAAGCTGTATGTAAATGTACCAATTGCTTTTTGATTTGATGCTATTTTATCCATAATTCCACTTTGAGTGAATAATAATCCAATTGCTGAATCATTATCATTTTCTGCTGTGTTTGTATCTTTTGATGTGATAGATAAAGTTTTATTCTCAGCATCAATAGTAATATCATATCTACTTCTAACGCCATTTCTATAAGCATTTCCCTGTTGTCCAATTTTTCCTTCTTTTTGTAAGTTTACATCCTCTTCATAAATTCCAATCAATCCAGAACCATAATCATTAGATGTAATTTTTCCTAGTGAAACCATATATTTTAGAGTAGACCAAGCAGCATCTAAAAAACTACTCAAATCTGCAAAAATATTTCTTAAGTTTGGATTAAAGTTTCTACAGCAATATACATAATTATCAGAAAGTAAATATGTTCTTATTATTTCACTATCTATATTAGTAATACCTTCTGCAACTCTACCAATTCCATTTTCATCAACATAAGGTTCATTTGTAGCCATCTTTTGAAGTTTTGTTTCTTCTGTTTCTGTTAATCCCTCAGTTGCTGTTCCATCAGAATTATCTGCACTATCACTTTTGATTTTTGCTAATTCCGCCATATATTTACTACTTTTAGCATCATTAACTTTTCCAGTTAAAAATCCATATTCGTATAAATCATAACCCATACTTTCTATGTAATCTGCTACATCTATTACATCTTTTTCTTTTATACGGGTTTCTTCTTGACCTAGAACATCATCCTTTAGTTTATCAAAAATTGCTACTAGTTCATTACCTACATTTTTCATTATTGCATTTAGTTTTCCCATCAATACACCAGGCATTGTTAATACAAACATTATTATACCAATTATAATAATAAATGCTACAATAACTAAAATGATTATCCATAATTTTGGTAATATTACCTTTAAAATTGAAGACACAACTGACATTGCTTTAGTATTACTCATTTTTTGCAATACTTTTTGGCTTCGCAGTTTTTGGTTGATAAAGTTTTTGGCCGTATTATTAGCTTCACTAGTTGTTTGGCTACCTGTACTTTCTTCTTGTGATTCAGTTTGTCCACTTTCTACATCTGCATTTTCATCATTTGTTTCATCTTCTTCATCATCTAAATAAAACAATCTATCACCTCTTTTGCTATAAACTATTTATTAACAGAGATACTCATTGCTAATTTAGCAACTGCATTTGTAAGAGCATCTTCTATTTCTTCATCAGTAGCTTGTGAGCCATAATATTCTTTTAAGACTCTAACTTGGTTAAATCCAATTGAATATGATGTATCATTATCATCTACAAACTTATCAAATGAAAGTGATAATTCTTTTGATTCTCCTGGTTCTAATACAATAGGTGTAGTTTGTGAAGTTAATCTAGTTTCATTAGATAAATTTAAAACTACCTCATCTTCTGCTTTTTTATCTAATACTGCAATATCGTACTCACTTCTATTAGTAAATACTATATTGTATACTTCTGTACCATAATTTACAGTTTTGTCTTTCACTTCTATTTTTAAGTATTCATTTTCAGTTGCAATATTCAAATCTTCATGACTGATATAATTTCCGACAGTCATATTAAGAGTACCATCTGAATTTTTGGTAAAAGCCATTTTTTCTTCTGTATAAGAATATTGACTATTAGTTAATCCTGTTGCCAAAATATCATCAGTATACTTAATATCATAAATATACATATTATCTAAATTAGAATAATTTTGTATGAAATATTTTTTAGGTGTATACATTACAACTTTCAAATGTTTTAAGAAATCTGAAAAAGTTGGATAAGCATATTTTTTACAATCTTCTGAAATCATTTTATATGCTTTATCAAAATCATTATTATTACAATATGTAACATATTGATCAATCATTTCTTCTATTTTAGATTGATATTTCTCTGGTACTTTACTTGTTGAATCCATAACCGAAGTATGTGGTTCATAAGTTGTTTCAATATTTTTAGTTGGTGTATATAATTTTAAGAGTTGATTTACTAAAAATATAACAAGCCAAACAATTACAACTATATATATAATCTTTTTATGCTTTCTAAAAAAATGTCTAATTTTTAATCTTAAATCTGTAAAATTCATTTTATCCTCCTATTCTTCTGTAACATTGAAAGATAAATCAATATCATTTACAGCATTTTCTCTTACAACAAATGTATACTCTTTACCTACATCATCTTTTTTTCCATTTATTAAATCTTTTATTGTTACCCATAAAATGTATGTATTTCCATTGCGTTCTATATTATCAAATTCTAGATTTCCCATATTTGGAAATTCTTTTTTTGCATAAGTTTCAAATTGTCCAGCTGTTGGAAAATAATTTTTTTGGAAATCTTCATATAATAAATTATAAGCTTCTTCATATTTTTTCTTTTCAACAAGATTTATAAAATTTGAAACATAATATTCCATTCTTCCTCGTTCAGACATATTAAGAAGTTTTTCTTTCATATTATTATTTGAAATTTCATTGTAATTAGCATCTGTTTCAATAATATCATTTGCAATTGTTATATTTGCTGTTTTTTTATTATTTGATGTATTTTTTTTAGCATATACCAATATTGTTATTAGTATAACTAATATTACCAATAAAATTATTATGCTTTTTAATATTTTATTTTTCTCATCTTTCATTTGCTAATCACCTTATTTCCTTTATTTATCCATTAAAATGAACACCTTGTTTTGATATTGCACCAACTTGAGAATTTAATTCCTGTCTCATAGTATTTATTATATCAGTTTGTGGTTGGCTTGTACTTCCATTATCTCTTGAATTTTCTAATTCTGTTATTTTATCATTTAAAGAATTTACAATTTGGTCAACATTGTTCTGTGTTGCATCTTTTATTCTATCCATTTCATTATTTACTTCAGAAATCTTATTGTCAAGTTCATCTAAGTTTGTATATGTAACTGTTGTAGTTGTCTTTTGAATATCATATTGATGAACTTGTGAGTTTGATGTTTGTTTTGTATCTGCTATTCTGTCAACCATATCCTCTGGTTCTACATCTGCACTTGAAGCAGTTTTCATTGCATTATATAATTTTGCATTTGCAAATGTTGTCATATATTCTTTCATAGCATCTTTTATATCACCTAATTCTGATGCAGGCATATTGTTAACAACGTCTCTTCCTAAAACACTTTGCATTGAATTTTCAAATTCTTTGTCAAAATCCATTGTGCCACCACTTTGAGCCAATTTTATTTGCATATTTGTAGCAATCATTTCTGCCTTTTCTTTGCTTAATCCTTGCATTACACTCTGCATTTCATTTGTAAATTTATTTAATTCATTATTGATATTATTTGTATCATATTTTCCATTATCACCCAATTGCTTTACATAAAGCATGTGTTGTAGTTTTTCTTGATTTGTAGTATATTCTTGACCGGTTACACTTGTAACACTTTGTAATGAACTAGATGTTTCATTTGACAATTCTCTTTTTGTATGTTTTAAGAACTCATTAGTTGCACCATAAGCACCCATACCAGTCATAAGTGCAGATAATGCATTACTTGAACTTAAACCATACATTGCAAGACCAGCACTTGCTCCAGCAACTGTAGATATGTATTGTTTATCATGTAAATGGGCACTTATACTTCCCTTTGCACCTGATATACCTTTTTTCATTTTTTCTCCGACTAGTTTTCCAACATCTTTACTTAAAACATGTTCTGCAGAGAATTGTGCACTAGCTTGTTCTTTATATGTATTTTTCTCTTCTTCTGTTAATTGATTCCATTGCTTTCCTTCATTTTGAGCTAATTGTTCAGCTCTACCTGGATTTCCATTTGAACCTTCTACATAAGCTCTTCTAGCTGCCTCAAATGTTTTCACACTACCACTAACACTTTTATATGCTTTGCTATTTGTTACTGTATCAGCAATCTTACTTGGTACTGATGCTACAGCATGTGTTACATTAGAAACTGCTGTTCCACCTTTTACAACTAATCCAGCTGCCTTTCCTAAAGCAGTGTTTGTACCAGCTACACCTTTTACTTTATTTGCAATACTACTTGTAGCCTTAGAAATCTTGCTAGCAGTTCCACCAAACATATTTCCCATCATCTTGCCAACACTAGAAGCACTCTTTCCTAATTTACCAGCATTATTAGCTAAAGTTGTAACAGCAGCTGTTGCTGCAACCATATCGGTTAAAGAAGATGCTTTGCCAAATCCAAAGATTTGTCTGATAATTTTTTCACCATCATTTACGAATTGAATACAAACTATTGCTAAGATACCAGCTGCTAATGTATTTGTTCCAGTAACACTTGTAACAAATGTTAAATTTCCAAACATACTATCTAATGAGCTTACTTCTATTAAACTAATTGCAATATTTACAAATGCTAGATACATTATACAATGAAATGGTTGTATTAAAATATTATAGCAAAATTCTTTCATCCATGTATTTAATGCCTGTGCTCTTTGGTCACCTATTTTATCTATTGAATATGTAATTGTAATTAGTGGTGATATTATAATTAAAAATCCTATTGTAAGCATTCTTTTTAAATACAAGAATAGGAATTTTAGAGTTTGCCATACAATTAAAGCATATACTACCGTACTTGCAATTCCAGCGAAACCACTAATAGGCGAAACCGAACTTACACCAATCGTAGAAATCCACTGTACAAAATTTCCAACATAATCATCTGCATTTCCTACTTGTTTTAAAATATCTATCAATACACCATTTATCTTAGTTATAAAAATAATGAAATAATGTAGCAAATATAATAAAGCTAAACTTGATGCCCAATCAACAAGCATTTTTTTATACATAACTTTATCTTGTGCAACAGTTGATAAAGCCATTCTTATACCTATATAAATCAATATTACTAAAAGGATTACTGTAGCTATGATTCTAATTACATAATACCATGTTGCAACTTGTGTTCTAAAATCAAGTATCATACTTGGTACACCAGAATTAAAATTCATAAAATCTATGTCTAATAATGGTACTTGATTAAAGAATATTGTAAATGGTGTTACTAATACTCCATCTGAAACGCCACCTAAGCTTACGATACCTGATATTAGTACCTGTGCAGCTGCACAGATTGCCACAACACCAACTCTTAATCCCCATGTTGCAAATCCAACAAATGCTCCTAGCAAGTTTGTTAAAAGATTATACATTGTATTAAAAGCATCTGCTGCAACACTTGTTCCACTAGTAGAACTATCTGTTCCATATACTTGTGTTGTAAAATTGAACAATGTTAAAAATATTAAAAAGCACCCTAAAATCTTAAAAAGTGATTTTTTCCTCATAACTACCACCAATCTCTCCTATCTATTTTCTTCCTTTTCCAATTTCTTCTATCAATGCTGATATATCTGTCATTGGTCGTTCTAATCCTGAATTTAATTCTTTACTTTTAATTGTACCATTCTTTCTTCTTTGTGTCACTATTTTTGGTGAATTTTGTCCATTTGTATTTGCTATACCTTGATTTGCTCCACTTGCTGTTCTTCTTTGTGCACCATTTCCATTTTGTGCTCCATTTGGAGTAAATAAATTATCTCTTACTGATGTATCTTGTTCACCAACCCTACTTTCTGGATTATCAGTATCGCCTCTATATTCTCCAAACATTGAATTACCTTTTATCCTATTTAATGAATTAACAACATCTTCCGTATTACGTGGATCAAATTCAAGATGTTTAGCTTGTTTTCCTTTTCCCTTAATTTTAGCTGCTCTTAAATTGCTCTTTTCAATTTCAGTTGTTAAGTATGCAAATTCTTGTACAGGTTCTGAAACAGTTGAAATTAGTTCCTCTCTTCTTTCTTCGTCTTTTTCTGCTATTACTGCTGCTAACATATCCGCCATATCTTGATGTCTTTTTTCTTCTATCAATCTTTTCATTTTTTCTGATGTGGCATCGGCAGTATTACTACTTACACCAGTACTATTTAATCTAGTAAAAGCTTGATTTCTTGCTTGTACAGCAGTATTTACAGTTTCTTCAATACTCTTTCCACCTAATACTGGGCGTGCAACTTTTCTTGTATCATCTGATGGATTAACTTGTCCAAACATTGGTGTATTATCTAATTTATTTTTTGGAGTTCCACCAGAATTAGAAATTCTTTTCTTTTTCTCTGATAGATTATCCAAAACAGATGTAGTCTTATTAGGTACAGCTTTTACCCAATTTTCTAGTTTTTGTGTTGCTCTTTCTTGTACATCATTAACATTCAAATCTCCAGCTGTTTTTATATCATTTTCATCAATTATTTCTTGGAAAGATTGTGTTGTAAATTCTTTTACAACCATATCAGCTTTTACTTTTTCAACTCTAGTTTTTAAAGCTTTTACAAGTTCTTGTTTTTCTTCTTTAGTTGCATCTTTACCTAAAACAATACTTTGTAATTGTTTTTCAATAGCTTCTTCACTTGTATCATTAGTTGTAAAATCAGAAATTGCTTTTTTACTATTAGCTGCTGCCTCTACAACAGCTTGTTCAATCATTTTATCTGTTACTAAAATAGTTTTATTATTTACATTTACCACTGTAGCTGTTGCATGTTCATCATTACCATCTGATACTTGTTTTCTATCTTCATTTGAAAAAGCATTTATTATTTCTTCAGCTGATGCATAATTTTGTGCACTGATTCGAGAACCATTTATTTCACCTATTACATTTGGATTTTGAATCTTCAATTTCATAAGTTGATTTGCAAATTGCTCTAAAGTCATATTAGCTGCTGCAACTACAACTGGTTCATCAATTTCATCAGTTGTTTTCTTTTCTTCAAGAGCTTTTGTCATATCTTTTACATCTTGTTCTTTATCAGTTGTTGGAACATACAATCCATTAACTTCAACTGCATTTCCAGTTTCAGCTACTGCTTCTCTATGAATCTTGTCTTTATCATCTTCAACTTTACAATACTCAACAACTCCAGATTTAATTGCATTTTTCAAAGCAACTCCAAGTACACGTTCTTCTAATCTATATGTTGCATCATTTATCTCTGAACTTGTATTTAATAGTTTTTCTCTTTGTGTATAACCATAACCGCCACTTCTTGTATATCTATAACCTTCTGGTTTATTCTTTCTTGTTTGTGCTCCTCTTATTAAACTTGCACCAAAAATATTTCCAGTTGCTATTACAGAGCCTTTTGCAAGAGCTTTTACAAACTTTTGATGTTTTGTTGATATTTCTTTTACTATATATTCATCTTTAGCAGACTCTACTTGTACACGAATTTGTCTTGTAACATTTTGTACATCTTCATTAGTAAATCCAGCATCATTTTCTATACCACTGCTTGGCATATATTCTGCTTTTCCACTCTTCTTGATATAGTCATAAGTTTTAGATATTGAAGCAAGTGAGCCAAACATTGTTGAAAAACCAATAACTGGATTTTCTACAGTTGTTGGTATAGATGTTACCATTCCCAAAAATCCTGTTAACAAGTTTTGAATTGCATTTACTTCATTTCCTATTATCTCTTTATCAGTATCATTCATTCCAGTTAAAGCTTTTAAATTAACATTATCAGCAATTCTTTTCTTTAAGCTATCTTCTGTTAATTCATCTCCTGAAAACAAACTTTCAGCAAATGATAATTTCTTTCTTTCTACATATTTAACTTTACCATTCTCATCTGTAACATATCTGCCTTTATATTTAGTTCTAAATCCTACATATTTTCCTTTTTCTTCATCATATTCAACATATTTCCTTGGGTCAAATACTTCTTTAATTTTTTGATTCATTGCAAAAGTTCTAGCAAATTTAGTTTTAGAAAATTTATCATTTAATTGTTTTAATTTTTCTTCTTCTATTTTTTGAGTATCTTGTGCATCTTTCTTTTCTGTTTCAAGAACTTTAATTTCATCTTCTGAATCTTCATTCTCTTGTTCTAGTTTAGCTATTTCAGCTTCAGCTGCATCTATATCTTTTTCTAATCCTTTAAGAATTTTTTCTTTTTTCTTTTTTATTTTAGCCTTATTTTCTCTAATTTTTTTCTTATTATTTTGTATTTTCTTATCTTTTGCGTCTACAGCTTCTCTTGCCTTATTTACATTCATTCCTTGGTCTACAATTTCTTTTACATCTTCATTATTTTCAAAAGATTGGTATTCTTCTTCTGTAAAAGCTGTTTCATTTCCAGCAATATCTTTGTGCATTTCTTCATTTTTTGGATTATTCTCCATGCTATTCATTCTCCATGCCATAACTCCACCAAA
Organism: uncultured Clostridia bacterium; assembly: GCA_934141445.1. Lineage (GTDB taxonomy): Bacteria > Bacillota > Clostridia > TANB77 > CAG-508 > Scatovivens. The sequence continues at coordinate 81,756 of CAKPCF010000003.1, forward strand.
AGCTTTTCTAGCTGGATTATAAAATAACTTTTCTCTCTCCCAATTAGCAATATTTCTTATTGCTTTTCCACCAATGTATGCAGTTGTTAAGCTCTTGAAATTATTCATTAACTCTCTACCAACATTTCTGTCTGCAATATCATCTACTAAGCTTCCACTTCCACCAAATGCAAATATCTTTCTGAAGATTTTATCTGCATTACTCATAAAGCTTAATAACATAAACGCAAGTAACATACCTGAAATTGAGTTTAAAGATAATTGTAAAGCATTCATTACAAATGTTACATAAATAATAGCATGTACAGATTGAAGAATAACATTTAAAAAGTATTCTTTAATCCATGTTGAAAATATTTTTGTTTTTCCTGATAAAACTTTGTTTAAAGCATAAGAAACAGCAACAGCTGGTGCCATTAAAGTTAGTACAGCCACTGTTAAATATCTCTTAAAATATATAAATACAAATTTGTAAGAATAATATACTAAATATGCATACATAACAAGACCAGATGTACCATTTACAAGTTTTGGATCATAGGCTCTTGTTCTAATCGTATCATAAATACTTACTTCTATATCTTCATCTGTCTTTTGAGTATTATCTCGATTATCAGATGTTGTTAATGAACCATACTCAGATGGTTTAGCATTATATACTGCAGCTGCTGTATCTTGAACCATTTCTACTAGTAATTCGTTCATATCTATAATAAATAACATTATATAATGTATACCAAAAACTAATACCATACCTGCAGCCCAATCCATAAGCAATCTTTTATAATATGCTTTATCAGATGCTACTGATGATATTGCTAACTTAATACCAATAAAAATCAGTACCAATAACATAATTACTATTGATACTACTCTTATAATATAATACCATGTTGCAATTGCTTCTTTTAAAATAAGTACTGTATTTATTCCTTCACTTTCTGTTGAAGATGCTCCACCTTCACTTGCTTGCATTGGCTCAGCAAAAGAAAAAGTAGGTAAAATAACAATAATTGCAAAAACTACTATTATAAATAAAATTATATTTTTTTTACTACTTCTCATCATTCTACCTCTCTTTCTTAAAATTACTCTGCATCAGATTCTTCATTATTTGTTGTATCTGAAAAATTAAATATATTAACATCAAAAATAGGAATTTTATTAAAAACTATTTTTTCAATTGTTACTCTATTATCAACATCTGTTATACTTTGAAATACATCAAAAGCTAAAAGTTTATCACTTGTTGCCATATCTGTTTTACAAATTGCATCAATTGTTCTAACCAAAACCCATTCAAATAACTCAATCCAACCTACAAACACAGCTCTAATGCCCATTGTCATAATTCCTAAAATCCAGTCTGCAATTCCTGCTAAAATATCTACTATTGTCTTTCCTCCTTTAGCTGAAACTGAATATGAAGAAGTTGATGTACCTTTATAATAAAAATCATCAATCTTTCCAGCTGCATAAGTAGGAGCTGTGGCAAGGAATGTTGAAAATGTTGTTACAATTATTGCAATTACTAAAATTTTTACTAATATTGTTTTTTTCATAATTTACTCCTTTCCACTTAATCTTTAATTAAAAATTTATTTGAATTTCTTTATTATCATATTTTAATAAATTATTATAACAGCTTTCAATTTTAAATTCTTGTTCACCTGTTAAAATCTTTCCTCTTTTATCTGCCTGTAAATCATAATAATATATGCCTTTTTTATTTATACTATATATAAAAATGCTATCACTAAGCCATGTAAAAGTATCTATTGCTTCATTTATTTCTCTATTTGGTCTTGTATCGTCTTTTGAAACAAAATACATTGTTTCTATTATATTGTTTTCATCTTTATCTGCATAAAATCCATATAAACTGCTATATAAAGTATTACTTTCAGTTTTATTTTCATCTATAAATTTATTACAATTTGCTAACAAGCTATTTGCTTTTGATACTCTTGCAACTTCATCTTCAAATACATTATCTACTTGCATTTGTGCTAAACATTCTGGCATATCCAAGCATTTAGATGATTGAAAACTTGTCATTTTCACATTATTATATAGAATAATTGCATTAGTATTTTCGTAATTGCATTTTACAGAAATTCCTTGTAGTGGATATGTTATATAGAAACTATTCTCCTTAACTATATATTCACTATAATCGCTCCATAAATATGTAAGCTTGTTCATAAATTGATATATATCTGTATCTCCATTTGAAAATTCTTCTACTAAATTTATAAATTCTTCATACTCAACATTATCAATTCTATAGATTGAAATTTCATCTTTAGTAACAAATATATAAAAATCTTTTCCTTTATAACCATAAACACCATTTTCCGTATCTTCAAAAGCTGGTGTTCCCAGTTTTGTTTTTGCAACATCAAAAGCCTCTCTTACCATTATACCACTAATTACAGGATTTGTGTAGTTCTTCGTAAAAACAATATTGTATATTTTTTGATCTAGTTTTCTTATTTTTAATCCTTTTTCTGTATATTGTTCATATTTTTGAAAAATGCTATCATAATTTCCTATATTCAAATTAAAATATGACCAATTATTATCTAGTAAATTTCTTAGCTCTTCAGCATTGACTTCAAATATAGTTTCTTCAATTGCCTTATAATCTTTTAAACTAATTTGTGACTTAATATAAGTAAAATAATCTTCAATTCCATTTATATAAAATTTGCTGATACTATTGTTAGCACAAATAACACTAACTGTTATATTATTTTTTTCATCTATAATTCTAAAATTTTGAAAATTTAAGACACTTGCAGAAAATTGTATAAGTCTTGTATAAAATAATTCATTTATATTATCATCATCTTCATAAGGTATCTCTGAAAGAGTTGCATAAATATCTACACTATAATCTTTTTCAATACTTTTTTCTTGTTTTATAAAAGTACAATTATAATATTTTAATACATCTTCTATTGTTTTAAATGAATTTATATCTATTTCATTTAATTCAGTATTATCCGAAAAATCAATATTTGAAATTGCATAATAAGTAACAGCTAATGATATTACTACACAAAATAATATTATTAGCATTTTTTTATCATTATTTTGATTATTATACTTTCCTTTTTTCGAATTAAACACTAAATTACTCCTTAATCAATTTCATTTGCTCTACGTTCTTTTTCTAAATTATATAGTGCATCTTCTGTTGAAACTAATGTTATTTTTCCCTCTGTAATATATCTTTTAGTTGTAGCTGTAAAATAATAATTTGAATACAACTTTATTCCTATTGGATTGTTATTTTCTATATCAATCATTACTCCTATAGCTGGATATGATAGATGTAATCTTCCACTATCAGCATCATATTCAAACTCTTCATAACTTTGCCATAATGCTGTTACCTGTTTTACAAATAAATCTAAATTTCTATTTTGAATATAATCACTTAAATATGTTTCAAATTTTGTATGTTCATAATAGCTATATCCATAAGCAGAAATTTCATCTTCATAAACAAATACATATAAATCTTTAGTTCTATATCCAAGCATTCCTTCTGAAACACTACCAAAAGCATTATCAGGATATTCAGTTTTTACAACCTTTAAAGCTGTACCAACTTTTATATCATGTAATACATTTTCTTCAAAATTTGATAAGAATACAATATTTCTAACTTTTCCAGCAGAAACTCTTGCTTTAATAGTTCTATTCAAATAATAATTATATCTCTCATCAGCTGTACTTCCTTCAGAGTTTCCAAAATCACTTGAAATAAACATATTATTGTTAACTAATTTAAGAAGAATATTATATGTAGTTGGTATTGACTGATATTTAGCTATTTCGGTATTTTTTTCTACTTCAACATATAAATCACCATCTAATTTATCAAAATAATTATTTTGGTTATTTATTTTATATGATAATTCCCCTTTTTCCAAATCGCAATTTATTTCTATCTGTATGTCTTTGTTAGAATCATATAAGTAAAATCTAGTTACAGATAATTTTTTTGAGCAAGCATTTATTAAACTTTCAAAATACTCTCTATTATTTGTTCCATCTTCATTATATAGATTTTTACCAAAATACAAATAAATTGCTTCTGTTGGTGACTTTACTTCTTTAATAAAAACACAGCCATAGTCTTCTAATAAAGTTTTCATATTGCTATATGTAGCACTATTATCATAAACAGAATTTTCTAAATCTTGTTTATTTACTTGTTGATTTTCCAGTTTCTGTTTATTCTCTTCTTTTCTTATAATTACCAATAAAATAGAGGCTAATATAAATAGTATTATAAAACTAACTATAATAATTATTTTTATTACTTTGTCTGTTTTCATATACTTTTTATATTTCACCTCCTACATTATTTAATGTTTTCCTTTAGGTTTTCCAATAGCATTCAAGTGATCTATTGTTTTACTATTATTTAATCCAAATATATTTCTTACCATTTTTTCAGCTGATGGTATTGCCATAAAGAATAACAATCCAAACATTGGAGCAAACTTTACAATTTCTCCTGCTGTAAATGCAAATATTATATATAAAATTGCATGTATTGGTTGAATAAATATATGTATAATCAATTCTTTAAACCAAGCACTAAATGCCTGTGCTTTATTATCTCCCATTTTATCAATTGGATATGTTACTGTTATAAATGGAGATATAACTATTAGGAATCCTAGCATAATTGTTCTTTTCATATACAATAAGAAAAATCTTAAATGTGAAAACGCAACACACCAAAGCATTAAAGTTAATATCATAAGCTGACTACCAGAAGATGTAAATAGCTTAACCATTAAATTATTTACAAAATCTTGCTCAAAGCTTTCTGCACCTGCAGAACTTATTGCAATTTTTATTTTATATGTTATATCTACTAATAATTTTCCTAGTACCATTATTGCTTGAATAATGTATTGTAACATAAATAATATGATTATTGATTCAACCCATGCTATAAGCATCTTTTTATATTTTGCTCTATCTGAAGCTACTGTTGACATTGCCATTCTAATTCCAACATAAATTAAAACTAGTAATGAAATTGCAAGTGACAATATTCTAGCTATATAGAACCATTTAGCAACATTTTCTTTTATACTAATCATAAATGTTGGCACTGGAACATTAGTATCTTCAGCATCACTTACTCCACCAAAAAAATTATATTTTTTTACCGTATCACTAAAATCAAAATAATCGATATTAAATAATCCAATTTCATTAAATACTGTTTTTTCTATAGTAAATGAAAACTTATTTTGCGAAGTATTTAATGTATTTAAAATATCTGTACCACTAGCACTAACAACTGTTAATAAAATTTCTGATGTAAGTGGTATTATATTAAGTAGCATACACACAATTCCTAATACAGCATTTAAAGCAGAACCTGTTGCTGAAAATATGTCAAAATTTTGTGTTTTCCCTGTTCTTGGATCAGATGTACTACCTTCATACACTAAATCATTTATCATGTTATTACTATATGCCATATTCTGCTGTCCAACTTTTGGAATTTTACTTGTTGCAGCATCTGTTTCAGCAGTTTCAGCATAGCAATAACTAGTAAATATGAAATTAAACAATATTAGCACACATATAAGTGACCATAATATTCGTTTCATAGCTTTCTCTTTCTTTTATTATTGTTTTTCTGCTTCTTTTCTTGCTTTTTCTAGTGCTGCTTGTTTGCTTAAGTTTGTTTCCATAAATTCAAATTCTTTCTTTGTTGGTTGAATTGCAAGAATTGCTGAATCTCCACCAACTCTAAGAAGTCCTTCACCTCTACTACATGTAATTAAGAAACTAGCTTCACCTTCACTAAGTTTGAAAACTTCTCTTAGGTATTCTATTTCTGATTTATCTTGTGCTAAAAATAATTTTGTTTCTGAAGAAGTTAAAACCGCTTGAACCTCTTTTTTCTCATAGAAATCTTGGAATTTCTGTGAAATTACTGCTAAAGATACATTTCTTTTTCTGGCTCTTCTGGCCATTGTATTTAAGAAATCTACAGCTTCTGGATATGGTAATAACATCCAAGCCTCATCAACAAGAACTCTCTTTTTAGCAGCTTTAGCTTTATCTTCACTATTTTTCTTTACATATTTTTCCCAAACCCATGAAAGCATTATTTGTTGTGCCAAAGGTCTAGCAAATCTTTCTTCTAGTTGAGAAATATCAATATTTATAAATGGCATTCCTTCTGATAATTCAAAAGTTGATTGTCCATCAAAATAAGCCATTTGACCTTGATATTCTCTTGTATACTGTTTCATAACTTTAACTAAATAACTATAGTGGAAACGATAATCTTGGTTAGTATTTTCTTCCGCTTTTCTACAAATTCTTCTATACCATGAACCTATTGTAGGCATTTGCTTTTTAGTTCTACCTAAATAATTTGAATTTACTTCAAATCTTCTATGGTCATCTTTTACATATAAACTTTCTACATTATCTGTTATTCCTAAAGCTGCATATTCTTCTAAAACAGCTTCTGAAATAATCTGTTTTGTAAGTTCGTTTACTTCTTGGCTTCTTGTACTACCTCTTGCCATTGTTAGCAAACCTTGTGTAACGTCCTCTACTTTATTTTCAACACTTAAGATTGTTCTTTCTTTTCCTGTTATTTCGTCTTTAATATTTTCGGGCTCTATATCAAATAAGTTAATAATTGTTTTTGAAGTTGGACTTAAAACAACATTAACTCCACCAAGAGCTTCTGCAACAGCACCATACTCACCTTCAGCATCTAGTGCCAAACTATCAATTCCCATTAGAATTGATGAACGAGCTGTAATTGTTTTTATAGTAACAGATTTACCAGCACCAGACTTACCAAAAATAACCATATTATAATTTGTTAATTTTGAACTAAAATTATCATACAATATTGGTAATCCTGTTTGTTTATTAAATCCTAAAGGTATTCCATTTTCATGTCCAACATCTGATGTAAAGAATGGGAATACAGTTGACATAGCACGTCTATCAAAAGTATGTGACTTTGAAATTTTATTGTCTACAAAAGGCATATTTGACCTAAATGCTTCATCTTGCATTGCCCAAGCTGGTTTTACATCTATTAAGTTCTTTGACATTTCACTTGATAAAAGTTCTGTATATTTTTCTAGCTCATCCATACTGTAAGCAAATATAGTTGCAATTATTGATGAATCAAAAAGCTTATTAAAACCTGCTGCAATAGCATCTCTTAATTGTTCTGCTTCTTCTCTTTTTTGAGCTAATATTCTCTCTCTGTTTATATCACCTCTATCTAAGGCAACAATTCTTTCAGATTCAATTTCATTGATTGTTCTATTTAAATCTGTTTGTGAACTCGCTTCACTAATAGGATTGATAAATACAGACACATTTAAATCACCAAAAGTATACATACCTCTCAAAAATTCTGGGAATGTACACATTCTTGGTAAATTTGCAACTATCATACTTCTCGCATATCTGGTTCTTGATGAAGCTATTTCTATATGATTTGTATAACTTGCATCAATTCCACCTGGAGCAATCAAACTTTTTATATTATTTTCATTTTTCTTGAATACGCTTTTAGCTTCTTCATTTTTTGATGCATCTAATCCCATTGATTCATCTGTTTTTTTACTTGATAACATCTTTTTTCCTCCTTCTTTAGTTTTCTGAAGTTCTTCTTCTAACTATTTTCTTTTTTGGAGCTTCAATTTTTTTAGCCTCATCTGCATTTATTTCAGGAGTATTATTCTTTTGTTTTTCATCTATTGTTTTTTCTACTTCTTTTTTAGCTAGTTTATAAACTTTTGGGTCTAATTGATTTTCATAAGTATCTAATAATTCCAAAGCTTTTTCTTTTACTTTTTGGTCTTTATTTAATTGTCTTGATAATTCTTCTTGTTGTTTCATTTTATCAGCTTTTAAAATACTATCTGTTGCAATATCTATTGCTTCAAGATTTATTTCTCTATCCATCTTTTCTTGTTTCTTCTGTAATACATCTTTTCCTGAACTATATAAAGCATCATATTGAGCATCTAAAGCTTTAGATAATTGTAATAATTCTGCTTCATCTCTGTTGTAAGCAATATATAATAATTCTGCTAATTCTTCTGAATCTAATATTTTGCTTGTAACTTGTGATGTTGCTAAAGCACTAGCAATATTTTGACATCTTGTATATAATTCTGAGAAACACATATTATAAATTTCTTCTTTTGTATAATTTCCAAGTCCTCCACCTATTTCAGCAGAATAATAAGAAACTACTACATAAGTCTTTTGTTGAAGTACATTTCTATTTGAACTTAATTTTTCAACATAATCTGTAATGTTAATACCATATTCTAAAACATTTACTTTTCTTTTTCGCTCAAATTGTAATTTTTCAACTAAAGATCTATTTCCTTGTGCTTTTGCTTGTGCAATTCTTGCATCTAATTTATCAATATCTTCTGATAAATTATTTACTCTATCTTTATATGTAGCAATTATATCTCTTAAATTTAAAGTTCTACTTTGAATATATAATTGAATTGGAAATCTCAATGTATTTAAGAATTGTACAAATCCCTCTTCAACTGCAATCTTTTCCTGCTCACTCATTAAGTCATAGTTTACACCATTACATTGAAGAACCATTATAAATTGTGTTCCATTTTTTCTTACAATCATGTTATCAACAATTTCATCAAATTCCATAAATTTATAGATTGATTCTGTTGTCAACTCACCTTGAAATCTACCATAATTGTCGATTTTTTTCTCTTTTTCTTTTGTTCCATCTTCTTCAGAATCACTAGTAGCAATTTGACTTTCTTTTTTAGCTTTTGGTCTTAATAAGTATATATACAATGCTATTAGTAAGAACATTATAAAAAATATGATAAAAATCAACATTTGTAACATAGGAATCATACTATCCATTTATTTTTCCTCCTTTGTATAACTGTAAATCTTTCTATTTTTCTTAAATTTGAAATATCTAATAATAATTTCACTTAATGGTTCTCCACCTATTTTTTTAGTAATTGGAATACTTACTATAGTTGGTATTTTAACTGCGCCAACTATATATCCCAAAACACCACAAAGAGCTGTTATGATTAAGCCCACAGTTTTCATATTTAGTACCATAAAAATTAGTAAAAATACTGAGCCTATAACAGCACCTATTGCAGTTGAAATTAAAGATTTTACAGTAAATATATATAAGAATCTTGTTTCTCCTTTATAATTACGAGGTATATAATATGTTCCCATACATTTCTCCTTTGTTTAATAATTTTATTAAAACTTTTTATTTTAGAATTTTTCTACAATTGAAATAACTATCTTCCAAATGAAATATGCTCCAAAAATAACAAACCCTGATACAAGTAAACCAATTAGTTGTTGCTTTAATTTAGCTTGACCTTCTGGAGTAGCAGTAATATATTTAATTCCCATATATAAAGTAACTGCAACTAAAATACCAGCACCAATAGTTGTTAAAATAGAACCTAAGTCAACTAAATCTTCAAAAATATTTGCTCCATTTACATTACCTGCTCCAGTTTGCCCTTTATTCAAAAAAGTTTGTGTTTGGTTTTGCATCTCACTTAATGTTAGAGCTTCTACTTTTGATGTATTTACTAATGATAAACTTATTATAAAAAATGCTATCAATGTAATTAAAACTTTTTTTGTTATTCTCATTATTGTTCCTCCACATATTATTTCATTTAGACAATTATAATTTTATTATAAAGAATTATTGTACATTTTTCAACAGATTTCAAGTAAAATATATATTTTTAATCGAAATGTAATATAGTTTTTTTGTAATATTTTTGTTAATTTTAAATACTAATTTTTATTTTCTTACGCATACCTAAAAAATTTTTTAATAAAGAATAATTTCATATTTAATTCATAAAAAATATTATACGAAAAAAGATATGTTAATTAAAACATATCTTTTGAATCTAATCTTGATTTCCTAAAACTCCATTTGTAAAATTAGCAACTAAGGCAACTAAATTCACACCAGCAAATAGTAAAATACAACCAATTACAATTGGCATTGCTTTATTTTTTATAGTAGCTTTTTCTTCAACACTTGATACCATATATTTAGCTCCAAGTATTGTAACCGTAATAACTGCAATTGCTGTACCACCTAATTGTAGATATCCAATAATATCATTTAAAATTGCATTTACACCTGTATTCGTGCCACCACTAGTATCTAACTTTGATACATTCTTCATTGACTCAAGGTCTAATTCAAATCCTGCTGCATTTACATTTACAGCATATATCAAGATAAAAAATATTGTTAATGTAATTACAAATATTTTTTTCATAATCTATCATTCCTTTCTTAAGTTATATTCTATTCAACTTTTATGCTATTGTCTGCAAAATCTCTTATTATTGTTACTAGGAAACTAGCTCCCATCATTACGACAGCACCTATAACATATACTGTTGCACCTTTTTTGATTTCTGCTCTATCATTTGGAGATGAAACCATATATTTAATTGCAAGAACTGTTAACATTATAATAGCAATTGCAGCTGTTGCAATTCTTACGGCATCAAGTATTCCAGCAAATAAATTTGTAACTTCATTACTTCCTTGTAAATTAGATCCACTTGAACCACCAAAACTACTAGTAATCTCAGAACCACTTACAGCAAAAACTTGTGAAAAAATTGCAAATATAAATAAACTTATTACTAATAAAATACTTATTTTTCTTATATATTTTTTCATATAAAATCATTCCCTTCATTTTAATATAAGGTTAGATATTTCCTTTATACACTATTAAATTTATTATAAACTATTTAAATATTTTTTTCAACATCAGAATTTAAAATTTATCAAAACCTTTTCTTTTACTGCGTTTTTCTACATATTTTTTATTTTCATAACATATATGTCATTTTATATGGTATAATAACTAAAAATTTATTTGGAGGTTTACAATGAAAAAAATATCAAAAGATAAAATATTTTTTATTTTTGCATGCTTAGCAATTGCCTTTTTCACAGCAGCATTAGTTCCAAAAACATTTCAAAATGATACTTTTTTCAATATTTCTATTGGAAAATATATTTTAAATAATGGTATTGATATGCAAGAACATTTTTCGTGGGTACCAAATCTAACTTATACTTATTCCCACTGGGCATTTGATATAATTATATATCTTTTATACAATTGTTGGAATTTTACTGGTATCTATGTTTTTACAATTATATTTTCTGCAATTATAGCTGTTACTTTATTTACTCTATTATCAAAAGCATATAAAACTCCTGTTTCTGCTTTTTTAGTAACAGTTGTTTCTGTCTTCGTAGTAAAAGATGCATTTACAGCACGTTCGCAAATAATATCTTTCTTATGTTTTATAATTGAAATATATTGTTTAGAACAATTTATAGAGACAAACAAAAAAAGATATCCTTTAATATTAGTTGCATTATCAATAGTTATAGCAAATTTTCATGCAGCAACTTGGCCTTTAATTTTAGTTTTATTTTTACCATATCTTGCTGCTGGATTTTTCAATCTAATTTCTTGTAAAAATATTTATACTTTTTTAGCTAATTTTAAAGAAAAACAATTACAAAAATTAGATATAAATTCTTCTAAGGCAACTAAATGCAAAGAAGATATTGAATATTATAAAAAACTAGCAAAAGATAAAATTTTATCTGATGAATCAAAATTAAAATTAAGAAATGACTATAACTTTAAAAATTTAATTATTGTATTTATTATAATTTCACTTACAGGTTTAATCACACCAATACATGGAGTTCCTTATACTTACATAATAAAATCTATGACCGGAACAAGTAATTTTGAAAATGCAGCTTCAATTGACTATATTAGTGAGATGCAACCAATTATTCCCGTAGGTAGTTTAGCATTTTTTGTTTTTTTAAGTTTGATTATTTTTACACTAGCATTCATGCCAACAAAAATAAAAGTAGAACATGGATTTTTAATACTAGGACTTTTAATAATGACACTATACAGTAGACGCTATGTATATTTATTAGTTCTACTTGGTGCATTTCCAATTTGTGAACTTATTTCACAATGTGTTAACAAAGATACTGAAAAACAAATTGAAAATTCTATATTATCATTTGTATTATGTATATGTTCGGTAATCTTTCTACTTGTAAGTATTTTTAATAAACAAGAAGATCCTTATGTAGATGAAACAAAATATCCTACAAAAGTGGTAGATTATATAAAAGAAAATATAGATTACAAAAATATGAGAATTTATAATGATTATGATAATGGAAGTTATTTAATGCTGAATGATATTCCTGTTTTCATTGATTCTAGACTAGATGTTTATTGTAGTGAATTCAATAATACAGATGTTTTTAAAGATTATATTTATGTAGTCGCTGGGAAAGTAAATTATGAAAAGATTTTCTCAAAATATGATTTTACACATATTTTATTATATAAAAATGAAATCGCTAATCAATATATTACAAATGATGCAAATTACAAATTATTATATGAAGATGAATATTTCTCTTTTTATCAAAAATTAAATTAAATTTTATTTCTATGCACATATAAAAATACTGTTGATATATTTTCTATTATCAACAGTATTTTTTATATTTTTTTAATTACTATGCCTTTATATTTCCTTCTGCAAATTTTTGAATAATTGTTAAAATTCCAGATGCTGCAAACATTACAACAGCTCCAACTATGTAAACAACTGCATATTTTTTTATCTCTGCTTTTTCGTTTGGTGCTGATGACATATATTTAATAGCCAATACAGTTAACATTATTAAAGCTACACCAACTGCTACTATTCTTGCAACTTGTAATATTGCACCAACAATATTAGTAGTTGAACTAGCAGCTGCACTATTATCTGTTTTTCCATCAATTGCTGATATTTTGCTTCCAAAATCATATCCATCAGCATATACCATTGGCATGAAAGCACTTACAACAGTAGTGAATATAATTATAGACACTAAAACTATACCTAATTTTTTCATACTTCTCCTCCTAACTTCTAACTAGCTGATATATTGCTAGAGAATTTTTCAATTATTTGTAAAATTCCTGCTGCTCCGAATAATACAATTGCACCTACTACATATACAACTGCATGTTTTTTAATGGTAGCTCTATCGTTTGGTGCTGATGACATATATTTGATTGCTAATACAGTTAGCATTATTAAAGCTACACCAACTGCTACTATTTTTAGTATGTAAAAAACTGCACCTATTACATTACCAACAGAATCTGCTGCAGCTGAATTTCCAGCACCTTCAATTGAAGATATATCTGGCATTGCACTTCCTTCTGCAAAGACATTACCTTGAAACGCAACTAATACTGTTGAAAAAATTATTAGTGCTATTGCAAGGATCATTCCTTTTTTTAATAAAATCTCCTTCATACTTTTTCTCCTTTTTTATATTTCTATGCTTGCATGTTTGAATTTACAAATTTTTCGATTATCTGTAAAATTCCTGCAGCTCCAAATAGTACAACAGCTCCTATTACATATACAACTGCATTTTGTTTTATTGTAGCTCTTTCATTAGCAGAAGAAGTCATGTACTTAATTGCTAATACAGTTAACATTATTATTCCAACTCCTACCGCAACAATCTTCATAATATACAACAATGTTCCAGCTGCTGTTTCTATTGAATTTCCAATTTGTCCACTATTTCCGTTATCAAAAGCTTTAACATTATAATTGTCATTGCTTGCAAAGCTTGGAATAGATAATACAATGCAACTTAATAACAAAAATATTGTAACACAACATATCAATTTTTTGCTCATATCAAGCTCCTTTCAAATTGATTCTTATTATAAATTATATAACATATTTACATTCTTTTCAATATTATATAAATACAATTCCATTAAATATTTTATCTTTTTACAATATTTTTTGTCAATAAATTATACTTTTTGTAATCTAAAAGATATATGAGTAAAAATTTATGTTAAATATTCTTCAAATATTCATAATTTAAAAACTGCATAAAAAAAGACTCTCCGCAAAGAGAGCCTTTTTTCTTTTCAAATTTAGTTTCCAGTACCTTGGATATTTTTTGAAAAAGATTTGATAATTTGTAAGATACCTGAAGCTGCAAATAATACGATTGCACCAACAACATACACAACAGCATGTTTTTTGATATCTGCTTTATCACCAGGAGCTGCTGAAATATATTTAATAGCAAGAACTATTAACATAATAATAGCAACACCAGTACCAATGATTTGAACAATGTTAATTAAAGCACCAATAATATTTTGTGAACTTCCTGCTGCACCTGAAGTATCGTGTTTGTTATCAAATTGTTTAACATTAAGTCCATCTGTTGTTTGAGTTGCAAATACTGCTTGTGTTCCAACAGCTACTAACATCATAGCTACTAATAAAATAGCAACTACTTTCATAACTTTCTTTGTCATGGTTTTTTCCTCCTTTATTTTATACTCATACTTATAATTTATTATAAACCTTTTCAGGCTAAATTTCAATATAAGTATATATTTTTTCATATAATGTTATTTTAGCATATATGTTTTTTTTTGTAAATATTAAATTTTACTTAATTTTTATTTTTCAACATTTTTGCTCTTTTTTCTGTTAATTTTACTTCTAGAAAATACATTCTATAACATCTCGACTTATTTTATTATCTTTTTCCATTCTTCTTGTTTAAAACCTAACAATACATTGCCTGTTTCAATTTCAATTAAAATAGGTCTTTTTATTAGCATACCATTAGATGCAAGCATTGCTATTTTTTCGTCATCTGTTAATTTTTTTATTTCTTCTTTTAAATTCATACTTTTATATAATAAACCACTTGTATTAAAAAATTTTTTAATTGGTAATTTACTTTTTTCAATCCAAATTTTTAATTCTTCTATTGTTGGTGTTTCAGTAACTATATTTCTATTTTCAAAATTTATACCATTTTCTTTCAAAAATTTTTCAGCATTTTTACATGTACTACACTTTGGATATTCTATCAATAAATATTTCATAAATTTCCTCTTTTCTAATATATTTTTATATGCGCTTAATATTTTATTGTAATGTTTTTATGTATATCACATATTGATTTTATCATATTTTTGATAATTTATCCAGCTATTTTAAAATTTTCCATAGTTTTTCCATATTTTTTTTTCATAAAGTATTGACTTTTGCATATAATGATACTATAATAAAGAAGTCATCGCGGGGTGGAGCAGTTGGCAGCTCGTTGGGCTCATAACCCAAAGGTCGTAAGTTCGAGTCTTACCCCCGCAACCAAAAAACACCATTTTATAAAATGGTGTTTTTATTTTATTATTTTTCTATTTAATTTAACTTAAAAAATCAACTTGTCGACCATTTTTTGATATATTAGTATCATTTTTGGTCAATAACTCACCTTTTTAGCTTATATATTTACAATAATTGCTTTACTATATATTTTATGATAAAATGTTAATAATTTAGTAAAAATCTAATTATTTTGTAGCATAAATAAAGAAAGGTACATATGAATTCTAAAAAAACAAAAATTAAAAATATTATATATATACTAATTTACAGTGTTCTCATTATTAGTGTTGGAATGTTACATGAACCATGGAGTGATGAAGCACAATCTTGGCTTATTGCAAGAGATGCAAATTTTCATGATATATCCTTTAAATATGCATCTTATGAAGGTTGTTTTCCATTATGGATATGCATATTAAAATTTTTTATAATTTTAGGCGGAAAATATAAATATCTACACATAATTTCTAGTGTAATTACCATTATCGCAGCTTATTTAATTATTTCTAATCAGAAAATAAAAAAAGAATTTAGATACTTAATTCCTTTAAATTTTTGGTTTTTCTATCAATATGGAATTATCGCAAGAAACTACGCTTTGACTACATTATCATTTTCACTCTTTTTATTGTTATATGAAGATAGGCATAATAAAAAAATTAAATATACAATTCTACTAATATTTATGTCAATGATAAATATGTATGGAATGATTATTTCTGGAATTTTATTTTTACAATTATGTATTGAAAATTTCAAGAAAAAAAATTTATTGCAGTTATACTACATACCAATAATTATTACATATCTTTTTGAAATTTTTGTACTAATGCCACAAAAAGATTTGCTAATATACTTTTATTACCAGTCTGACACTTTACAAGTATTTTGCAATTTATTTTTGCGAATTATAACATGCCAAAATAATATACTTATTCAATCAAGTAATTTAATAACTGTTGTTTTAATTGTTTCTATTATTATATCACTTAAAAAATATAATAAAATAAACATTTTCTCATTGATGGAATTTAGTATACTTATATTTTTCCTATTAGTACGTGGCACTAGCCATCATTTTGGAATTTTATTTTTTATAATAATTGCTGACTTAATTTTTAATACGCCCAAAATGACCAATCTAAAGGAAAAACATATTGTTGAAACTATCACTACAATTATTTTAATTATATATATATTATTAAATTTAAAATCATGTATTGATGACATTTTTAAAGATTATTCAGGTGCTTATAATATGTCAAGATATATATCTGAAAATAATATTCAAAATAATAAAATATTCGCAATAGGATACAAATGTACTGCAGTGCTTCCATATTTTGATGAAAATATTTTTTGTAGCAGAAATACTACATTTTATACTTGGGATTATTCTAATAATGATAACAAGTTATATAATGCCTTAGATGTGATAGAAATTCTTACTGATATGTTCAATAATTCACCAAAATATATTCTATTGCAACAACAAAACTTATCTAATACTTTTAATAGTTGTTTTAAAAATGTTATTGAGGATTCAAATTTATATGAAATTATTTATGAAACAGATGGTCAAAACTTTTTCAAAGGAAGTTATAATGAAGATGAAGGTTTTATACTATATGAGTTAATATATTGATATTTCAAATAATATGTGTTTTAATATATTTAGCTTTATAAATGGAGGAATTTATATGGATTTATCTGTTAAAAATACAACTCGTGAACAAAGAAAAAATATTGTTAAAAATGCTCTAGCTATTTCTATTTCAGGTTCTGATATTCCAGACAGAAATGTTTTAGAAATTGCCAAAGAATATGTAGATGGAAAAATAGAAATTGAAGAAGTGCAAAAAAAGGTTTTAGCAATGTATAAAAAGGAGGAATGCTAAATGGCAGACCCATATATTCAAGAAAATGGTACACTAAAAAACAAACTTGGAATTGAAGACTACACAGATTTAAATAACGCTGAAAAAAATATCACTTTTACCAGATTTCTTAATATCTCAACTACTTTTAGAACAAAATTTGATGTAGAATATTTTAAATCAATTCATAAACATATATTTGAAGACATTTTCGATTGGGCTGGTGAATTTAGAACAGTACCAATTTATAAAACAGAATTAGTAGTACCTGGAATTAGTTTAAATTATGCTCCTGTAAAACAGATAGAACCTCAATTACAAACTGTACTTGATGAAATGAATAATATTGACTGGAATAGTTTACCTACACTAGATCAAAAAGCTTCAACATTTACTAAATGTCTTACTAAAATTTGGGCAATTCATCCTTTCAGAGATGGAAATACTCGTGCAACTTTAACATTTGCAAATCAATATTCAAAAGAACATGGCTTTCCTATTGATTTAGGTGGATTACTTGATAAATTACCTAGAAAAGTAACTCCAAGTGGTCAAGTACTTCAATATAGTATTCGTGATCTATTTGTTTTAGCTGCATTGCCTGAAGATAGTTACCCAGAGCCAGAACATTTAACAGCTATAATGAAACAAGCAATGCAAAAAGGTATTGAGCAACATATTGAAATTCTACAAAATAATTTAAATTGTGACAATCCTACTGAAAAAGAACAAAATTTGCAAAATCAAATTTCGACTGAAGATGATACTTTGGAATTATAATTTACTAAAATCTAATTTTTTCGATATATTTTTCATTTTAATCAGATATTTTATTATAGAAATCCACAGAATAATACACAATCTGTGGATTTACTTGTGTATATTCTTTAATATTTCATTAAACTATATCTATCTTTTTATTTTAATTTCACATCTAAGTATTTATTTGAAAAATCTTTTATTGTATTCCAATACAATTCCGGGTTTACTTTAGAAGATTTAATATGTTCAGCACCTTTTATTGTTAATCGTTCTTTTTCACAATTCGCCATATTGTAGTTTACATCAAGCATATAATATGGTACAAAAGTATCTTCTGAACCATGTATAAATAATGTTGGTGTTTTTGAATTTTTTAGTTGATTAGTTACAGAAACATCTTCAAAAAAATATCCAGCTTTCACTTTAGTTAGTAGACTAGCAATATTTAAAAGAGGAAATGTACTTAATTTAAACATCTTTTTTAATTGATAACTAAACTCATCTTCTACAGAGCTATATCCACAATCTTCAATTGCACATTTTACATTTTTGGGTAACATTTCTCCAGTAGCCAGCATTATTGTTGCAGCTCCCATAGATACTCCAAACAAAATAATCTCGCTTTTTTCATATTTTTTATTTATATATTCAACCCAACTAACTACATCTAATCTATCTTGCCATCCCATTCCAATATAGTTACTTTCACTTTTTCCACATCCTCTTAAATCTATATTTAAAACATTACAATTCATTTCAAAAAATCTTTGAGAATATTCTCCCATTTCTAAAGCATTACTTCCATAACCATGAACAATAATACACCATACATTTGAATTTACATTTCTTATTTCATAGCCATGCAGATTTGCTCCATCATTTGCTATTATATCTATTTCTTCAGAATTATCTTGTATCCAATTTGAATAAATCTCTTGTTCTGTTGGATATTCTCCATTTCCTCGATTATTTACATTAGACAGTAATTCTGTTTTATCAACACTTGTACTTATTGTATATTCATACATATAATTTCCTATTATAAACATAATAGTAGTGCAAAAAGTTAAAAATACTAGCAGAATTATTAAAAATATTTTTAATACTTTTTTCATATTATCCCTTTTATTTAGAATCTAAACTCTAACTTTTTCCTTAATATTTTCAAACTTTTTATCACCTATTCCACTCACATTTTTTAATTCTTCAACACTTTTAAATTTTCCATTTTTATTTCTATATTCAATAATTCTTTCAGCTAAAGCTGGTCCTATCCCTGGTATAGTTTCTAGTTCTTCTTTTGTAGCAGTATTTACATTTACCTTTTGTTCTTTAGTTTCAACATTTGAATCATCTATTGCTATGCCTTTTTCTTCGATTTCTTTTGCTTCATCTTCATTATAAATATAAATTTTCTCACCATCTTGTATAACATACGCAAAATTCAAATTACTAGTATCTGCATCTTCTGTAAAGCCTCCAGCTTTTTCAATAGCATCTACTAGTCTACTTCCCTCTTCAATCGAAATAATTCCTGGATTTTGAACAGCCCCAGCTACATGAACCTTTATCATATTGACCTCCTTTTTTTCTAATTCAGTAATATATGTATTAGACATATTTTCTATTAAAACTTCTGAATTATTTTCATTATTTGTAATATTCTTAATGAATATTATTCCAACTATAAAAACTATTATACAAATTATTATTTCTATTTTTTTTATTTTCATATTTTACCTCTTTCTTGATAAATTTATTAAATATCATTGAATTTTATTTTAATTTAAGTTATTATAAATTTTGATTATGTTTATAGGAGAATTAAATGAAGAAATTTAAAAAAATAATATATATTTTACTAGTATTTTTAATATTACCATTTTTGATAACAAATTTTTCTTTTGCCAGTGAGCAATTAGAAACATATTCTGCAGCAGATCTTATTGTAGAAAGTTCAACAGGAAAAATAATATACGAAAAAAATTCAAGAGAAAAACGATATCCAGCAAGTACAACAAAAGTAATGACTGCTCTACTTACTCTAGAAAAATGTAACTTATCAGACATTGCTACAGTTAGCGCAAATGCTATTCTTCTACCAAGTGGATATTCAAATGCAAATTTGCAAGCAGGTGAACAAATATCAATTGAAAACTTATTATATGCTTTACTTGTAAAATCAGCTAATGAAGCTGCAACAGTTTTAGCAGAACATATTTCAGGAAGTGTAGAAAATTTTTCAAACCTTATGAATGAAAAAGCAAAAGAACTAGGCTGTGAAAATACACATTTTGTAAATGCAAATGGAATTCATGATGAAAATCACTATACAACAGCTTATGATTTATTTCTAATAACTAGAGAAGCTATGAAAAATGAAACTTTCAGAAAAATTGTTAGCACACCTTCTTATACATTACCAGCAACCAATAAATATCCAACTGCAGATAGATTTTTAAAAAATACTAATGACTTAATAAGAATAAACAATAGTAACAGAGCAAACAACTATTATTATAAATATGCTATTGGCGTAAAAACTGGTTACACAAAAGAAGCAAAAAATTGCTTAATCTCTGCAAGTAACAAAGATGGATTAGAATTTATTTCAGTTGTGCTTGGAGCTGGAACAACTGAAAATGGCTTAAGTGAAAGATACTTAGACACAATAAATATGTTTAATTATGCTTATGACAATTATGAAAATTCAGTTATAAAAAACAAAGATGAAATCATTGATACTACTGAAATCAAAAATGGAACTAAAGAAACAAAAGATTTAAAACTAACTTTAAAAGATGATTTAACTGCTTTCGTACCAAAACATTTCAACACAAATGATTTATCTTACACAATAAATTTAAATGAAAATTTATTTGCACCAATTATAACTGGTGACACAATCGGAACAATTACTTATACAGTAAACGATATAGATTATACTATTGATTTATTAGCAGGAAGTACAGTATATGAAAAAACAGATATTAGTATTTATTTGGTTATTGCTGGATTAACATTGTTATTATTTGCAATTATTTTGATGCCAAAGAAAAAAAGAAATAAAAGAAAATAATATATTTATTATAAATGCTTGCTCTAGATAAAGCAAGCATTTTTTTATATATAAAGTATTTATTGCATTTAAATAATTTCAATTTATTTTTATCACATTTAGTATCTTTCATTTTCCCTAATATGAACTAAATTATTCTTCAATTTCATTGCCAGATAAATAATTATTTATTTCATCTACAATAGACTTTGTTTTACTTTTACTATAATCATAAACCCATACATCATTTAATTTTACAGATTCTCCTGGTAACTGCTCCATTTTTATATCATCTGTATTGAATTCAAAGACATACGGAATATATTTTTTTATAACATCTTCATTCAAATTTGTCTCTATATTACTAAATACTGCAGAAATTATTTTTTTAGCTTTAGTTATATTTTTTAGCTGTACAGTTTGTTTAACCGTTTCTTTAATAAACTCTCTTTGTGTTTTCATTCTACCATAATCATTATCACCATATTCCTGTGAATATGTAGTTCCATTATTATTGTGTCTAAATCTTAATAATTGTTCTGCTTTTTCTCCAGTTATTTTTTGCATTCCTTTTTCTAAATGTATATGCAAATCTTGAGTTGGGTCATCATAGTCCATTTTTATAGGCACATCAAACTCTACACCGCCTATAATATCAACAATATTTATTAAAGCTTGAGTATTAACTATTGCATAATATTGAATATTCATATTAGTAATTTCTTCAATTTTTGTAATCGTTTTTTCAATTCCAGAACGTGAATACATTGCATTTATTTTATCATTTGCCTTAACAGATTTAGTATTTTTTCCTATATAAGTATCTCTTGGAACAGAAAGAATAGATGCTCTTTGAGTTTTTGGATTATAAGAGCAAACCATAATTGTATCCGTTAATTTCGATTTCAAGTCCTCACTTATTCCTAATACTAATATATTTATTTCTTCAATATTCTCATTTTCACTAGTATTTTCGCCCAAAACAGTAGCAACAACTCCTTTTAGTCCACCGCCATTTTCTGAAACTTTCACTCCTGTAAAAACTCCTGAACCAACAATTATTGTTAATACAAAAACTAGTATAAAAACTTTAAACTTAGATACTCTTTTTTTCTCTTTTCTTTTACTCAATTTTATTTATCCTTCAACTTTATTTTTCTACATACAGGTTATATCTTTTAATTATAAACTGTATAAATCTTTTTCCTATTTTTTACTATATTTGTAAATTTATTCTCTATTTTACCCGATTATTAGTATAAAATCAATCTTTTTTGATTTTTAAACTATATCACCATAATTTTATGGTAAAAAAATATCCTAAATTCCAGAAATAATTTCATCAAATTTAAGATATTTTCACATTTTATTTAAAAAATAATTTTAGTAAAATATTGTTATTATACATTGAACTTCCCAAGAATGAATCTTGTATACTACTAATTATGCCCAATTGGCTAATTATCGGTGATAACACAGAAAGTATTGCTAAAATAGCATATACAATAATAAATCCTTTTAATATTCCAAATACTAATCCTCCAGACTTATTGAAAAGTTTTATTATTGGTAAATTTCCTATGAGTTCTGCAACAAATCTTATTATAGTCAACAACAATCTTGAAATTATAAATAATCCAAGCATTGTACCTGTATAAATCATCATTTTTGCCAATTGTCCTGATACATATCCAATAACATTTGCTTCTGTTTTATTTAAAGCTTCAGTAACAAATGAATTTATTAAATTTACAACTGAGGCTGATATATTAGTTTGTTCTACATCTATTAAATTTCCATCAGCCAATGTAGTACCACTAAGATTTCCAGCTATTGCAGCACTCAGATTTTCATCTATATTTGTATTATTCATAATCATATTTGCAACCGGTTTATATAATACAAACATTATTATTAGTGAAACAGCAAATGCTAATACCTGAAAAATACCATTTACCAGCCCTCGCCTATATCCCCAAAAAGCATTTGAAATTATAATTGATATAATCACTAAATCTACTAAAATCCCACCAAAAGCAACCCAGTTTATCATTTTATTTCACCTTCTTTAAAAATTTATTATTTCTATTCTATCTTTATACACGACACCTGCAATTTTCTCACCTAATACTAAACTTTTAACTTCTTTTTCAGATGTATATCTTTTCATTAACCAACCATTAGAATTAACAATTTGAATCTCATTTCCATAATTTATTCCTACATTATTTCCATAAGTCATAATGCTTTTAGGCATACTATCATTTAAAATAAATAAGCTTTCATTTTTATTTGCTGTTGACTTTATTCTCATCTGATAAGCATAAGAAAAATTTCCTGAAGATTGCTTTTCAACTACTGCTATATTATTTTTCAAATTGATATCACTAAATATAATATCATTACTAAATTCAAAACAAGTTTCATTAGAATTTTCTGAAACTTTTTCAGCATAAGTATTAAACATACATACAGCATAATTTTTATTTGAATAATCAATGTTTATAACGATTTCATCAGTCTTTGATTCATAAGTATTAACTATGGCATTTGCAGAATCTGATATTGCTTTTTGCATAGAAAATATTTTAATATTAGATTTTACAATTGTACCAGAATAATCAACATCACCAACCGCTAAATACTGGTTATCAGCTGAAATATCCGCACATATAGCGTATGCTGAAGATAAATTATATCTAAAAATTTCCTTACCTTCTGGACTAAACACAATTATAACTGATTTATATGTAGTATTTTTTACAATGACACTTGTATATCCATTTTTGTTTACACTTACTCTAGATATCTCACCCTCAACTGTATTCTGCCAAACAGTATTATAACCAGAAACCAAATACAATTTTGTACCAGATTTTTCACCAATAAATAAATAACTACCATCTGAATCAAATATAGCTGAAGAAATATTTACTTCTAAGTTAGCAACCTGCTTTCCGCCACCATTATATAATTTCAATTTGCTTTTTGATAAAACAGCAATATATTTGCTAAATGCATATATATTTGGATTATTTTCAGAATCTATATCTATTTTCTTCAAGGTATCACTGTTAATTTCTTTTTTTATTATCTTTGTGTCAACAAAGGTTCTAAAAGATTCATCAGTAACATACCTAGCAGATATTATTGAAACTACAATAATAACTAATATTACAGCACAAGACTTTGCAAATGATGGTATTTTTCTTTTGCTATCTTTATCTTGATATTCATCATCCACCTTATTTGAAAGTTCTTCCTTTATCTTGGTATACTGCCTATTCTCTTTCCTTTTGTTCTTTCCTTTTATTTCTTGATTTTTTTTCATTTATTCAAATCACCTATTGATTTAGTATTTCTATTTTACTATATCAATAAATCATTATTTTTGCAATAGAATTTTAAGAACATGATAGACAGTGTATTGGCAAGATAATATTCTATATTGGTTTTTGCTATATTCTTAAGATTTTAGCCATTTCATTAGGTGAATATCCTCCTAAAACATACTGTGGACTATTGTTATACCAATTGCTAAAAATATTTATAAATTCTTGAATATCTTCTTCATTTTCAAATTCACACAGTTCTAATAACTCATTTAATATATCTTTTCCAAATTCATTATCTTTTATTTTTCTTTGAATTTGAAATTCAAAAACATTAGTATTTCTTTGTTTTATATATCTAAATAACTTCTGTGAAGATTTATTCCACAAATATTCTGTTCTACTCAAAATTTCCTGCTCTTCAAATTTTTTATAATTTAGTCCTCTACTCTTTTGTTCATCTACAATATGCCCTATAATTGGCTCATCTTCTTCTGTATCTAAATAAGTTAAAAATTGCTGATTTTGATTCGTATTCATCCAATGAACATTATAGTAATTAACTTCAAGATTCAAATTAAGTCTTTTTAAATATATCTCTTCCAACTCTTTTACAGAGATTATTTCTTTCATATATTTACAAATCTGTTTCTTGAAAAATTCAAATTCCACCACTCCATATGAATATATTAAACCTTTTGTTAGATTTTCTATTTTACCATATCTCATAGCCAATTTTCTATTTTCTGTTGTATATATTTTTTTCATTTGTTCTATAACACCTGGTGTTAATAAATATTGATACCTTCCTTTATTTATTCTCACTTCAATTATCATTGCTTCTTCTAATTATTTAACAGCCTCATATGGAACATTATGAAAAAATTTTTCTATATCTGTATTGTTCTTTGTATACTCCATTAGCTTTTCTAATACTATATATGATTTATATGGTAACATCTTTACTATTTCCTCTGAACTAGCCTTTTCATATATAGCCGGCAATAATCCCAAAATCTTATCTTTAGTTGTAGTCGGTTTAATATCGTTTTTTAAAACTACATTAGTCACAAACAACATTGTATCTTTTGCAACCCTTATTTTCCCTTTATTTTCTTCCATACATTACTCCTATATTCTTTTCTAAATATAATACTCACACTACTAGATTTATTTGTTATTACATACACATTTTGCATATTCTTCAATCGACTTTTATTCATATTCTATTTTCCATATATATTACATTTATTATATAATGAAATTACATCAGAATAATTACTAAGTATAATTTATTATATCGATAATTACTCGTTTTTTCAAGTTTTTCGAGAGTTTATTATTGAATAATCAATCACAAAATCACCCTATAAATTTTTCAATAATTTGTTCACCCCTATTTAATATATAATTGTGAGATTATGAGAATTTTTATGAATAATATATGAAAATGTCCACATTTATAATTTAGTATATTTGCATTTTAGAATAATGTATTTTTCTTTGAGTGTAGAAAAATGGAGTTGGGAACTTCGGGTTATGAGCGAGGTTTGACCGATTTTTGTAGTTTTGTGAAAATTAGAGTTTTTGTTGGTATTTCAGTATTTGCAAGAGTTTTGGTTTGTAGAACATTTGTGTATTTTTAGGGTGTTTTTGGAGAAGATTTTACCCAATTTTTACCCAATGGGTGTAGTACGTTTGTTCTTACAAAATTGGCTCTTGTGGATACTTTTGGAAAATGAAAAATTTTAATTTTTAGGAGGATTTAGATTATGAATAATTTAAGAGAAGTTAATGATGATATTTTAAAAGATTGGTTAATGTTTAGAGAGGATGATTTATGTTCTTTGACTTGTGATGAGGATAGAAAGCATTTTGTCTATTTTGATGAGATTTCTGAGAGGATTTTGAAAAATGTTCCTGAGCAAAATAAAAAGTATGTTAAGAAACAGCTTGATTTTCTTGATGAGAATTTTATGGATTATATTTTCTATTGGAATGAGAAGTATTATAGGAATGGTTTTTGTGATGGTGTGCAGCTGATTAGTAGTAGTTTTGATAATTAATTAAATATATTTTTCAAAATTTTGAAAATAGAAATTCAAATAGAATACCAGAAAATTTTTAATTTTCTTCTGGTATTTTATTACTTTTTTATATTTCTCGAAAACTATAATAGTTACAACAGTATCTAAATGAAAATTTTATTTTTCTCTGTTTTTATTTATTTTCTAATAAATCTAATTGATATTTAAATACACTTGGATATTTATCCAAAATTTCTAATATTTCTTCTTTTATTTCCAATAATAAATCTTTAACATTATAAATATTAGGTTTTATTGGAATATTATTATCTAAATAATATTCTAATTCTTTAGCAACTTCTCTATCTGAAAATCCTAATTCATAAATTTTTATTGCAACTTCTGATTTAAGTCCATACTTCAGCTGTTTTATAAGTAAATCAAATATGTCAAATATATAATTATTATTATCTATTTTAGATTTCAAATTATCTTGTACAGCACTTACAATTAACGGTATCTCATAACTAATTATATTATTACACATTTTTAAACATTCATTTATTTCTAAATTTCTATTAGTATTTTTCATTATTACTTTATATGAATGTCCATTTATCCATAATTTAGATATGTCCCTAATTTCTTCACTATATTTTTTTAAAATTTCAATCAAATTATATAAATTATCAAATAATTCTTCAGTTTCTTTACTATTTATAATCTTTTCTAAGTTTTCATTTATATAATTTTCAATAATTTCATTATCTTTAACTCCAAATACATTTTCACTATATAAATATCTTTTTTCTGACATTGGGACTTTTTCTAAACAAAATTTTGCTATTATCATAAATAGTTTAATTATATTTTCTTTTTTTTCATCTTTAGATAAATAGTATCCTAATGTTTCTGTAGCAATTTTTGCAATATTTTCCTTATTATCTTCTAAATCTTCTTTAGTTAAATAACTCATTATAAAATTCTCTATTGGACTTAATAGACTTATAATATTATTTATTCTATTTTTTTCTTTTTCTCTTTGACTTTTTTCAAATGTCAATAGATATTCTGTTAACGCTGTTTCTATATCTCCATTATAATATGAATTTATGATATCTAATGTAACATTATCATCCATTTCCATAAACATACTCATATTATCAGATTCTTGTTCCGTATTCATTATCAAGTTTTTATATTGATTCCATCTATGTGTATACTTATTATAATATCTATAGTCTTTAAATGTATATACATATGGGTCAGAAAATATAACTGTTCCTTCAGTATACATTCCTGGTCTACCAGCTCTACCAATTAAATTGTTAAAATCTCTTGATTTAATTAAATTACCAGCCTGATAAATACTAGTCATAATCAAATACTTTATTGGTAAATTAACACCTTGTGCTAATGTTGAAGTACATATTAAAAAAGATATTAATTTATGTTTCATCGCATATTCTAAAGATATTTTTATCCCATTTGAAATATCTGCATGATGTATAAATATACCTTGTTTAGCCCCATTAAAATATTCATTTTCTTCTCCATAATTTTTACTAATTATATGGCACAATTTCTCTATTTCATTTGTCTTGCTAGATTTTTTAAAATTACTTATATCATAACTTCTTTCACTTAAATCTAATATTCTTTTAAGGATTTTGCTTGCAGTTGTTTTAGTCCCACAAAATACTATTGTTGAACCTTTAATACATAATCTTATTCCCAAATATATAGCAATGTCATTATCTTCCCCCTTAAAATTTTGAAGATTTACTGAAGGGAAATATTTATCTTTTCTTTCTCTGGGCTTTTTATTTAATAACGTTCTCTTAATTACTCTAGGTACATAAAATTCTAGTTCCATATTTAAAGGATTTAAAAAATTTAAATATCCATATAAATCACTTTCAAAATTTTGCCAATTCACAAAACATATACTTTTTTCTGTTGATGTAATTAGATTATTTTTTATTGTTACACCTTCTTCTCCATTTAGCCACTTATTAATTGTATTTAAATTGGACCCAACTGCTGAAATCAATACTTTTTGAGTATCTTCATTAAGTAACAATTTTAAATTAGATATTAATAGTTCATAATTAATTCCTCTTTTCCATTCATCAAATATGTGTCCTTCATCAAATACTATTAATCCTATTTCATTTATAATATCCTTTTGCTTTTTTAGTATATAAGTAAGTTTTTCCGGAGTAAGAATTATAACTGTTTTTAGATTATTTTCAAATGTAAATAAATTTTCTTCATTTAATATATCATTCATTTCGTTTACTTTTATTCTATCATTATTTCCAAAATCTTTCATCAAGTCATTACTAATTTCTCTACAAAGGGCTCTAAACGGTGCAACAATCACAGCAATTCTCTTTGAAGTCTGTAAAAAATATGTAGACAATAATATTGTTAATGACTTTGTTTTGCCAGATCCTGTTGGCAATTGTATAACTGCTGATTTTCCTTTGAATACTCCTTTTTCTCCAATATTTTTTTGAGAAGGCCATAATTCTTTTATTTTATTATTTTCTATTAATTTTCTTTTAAACTCGTCATTTTCTATATTAATGTACTCGTTTGATAACTTAATAAAAGAATTTCTAATTTTTAAATCATATATCGTCAACAATATATCGACAAAAAGTAACTCTTCATCAGTTCCTTCATTATATACTTTAGCTCTAAATTTCTTTTTTTCGTCACAATTTAATACATAATATTCTTTAAAAAAATTTTCTAAATTATCTTTCATATTTATTAAATATGAAAAATATTTGCCTTGATATTTTTCTTCATCACTAGTATCAAATTCATCTTTTAGTAATTTTACTATTGCATAATCTAATCCATTTAAATTTAAATCTAATTCGTCTAGGTTTATTTTACTAACTAATACTTTAGAATTTCCTATATTATTAGCTAAATAATATGCTACAGCAGAAATTATTAAATATAAATTTTTATTTTTAACATTTATATTTCCATTATTATAATCTTCTATAAATTTTGCAGAAAACAATAATTCATCTCTATTTGTATTTAAAATTTGATCAATTTCATTTTCATTTCTTTGGATATTAGCTGACACTTCGCCTATAATACCTATTGCAGTTAAAAATACTTTTTCTATAGGTTTATCTATGGCTATTCTATCATTATTATCAATGTCATACTCTTCCATTTTTGCATTAGAACTAGTCAGTTTTTTGTAATATTGAGATGTATTCCCTATTAGCATATACTTGCCCTCCTATACAATTCATTGATAAAACTCATTAAATTATCAATGTGTATTATAAATAAGTCTAGTGAATCTTTTTCATTTATTACTTTTATTTCTCTTATTTTTTCTAAGTCTAACATTTCAGTTGTGTAAATTGCAGTTGCACCATATTTGGTTTTAAATGGTCTATCTACACCATTTTGAAATCTCTGTACAATTTTACTTTCATTTTCTTTATTTAATTCTATCAACCTTTGTTTCATAGCAGATAATGAAAAAGCCAATCTTTCTATATCTTTGCTCGAATCATCTATTGCATTTTGTAATCTATTTTCTGTCTCTTTACACTTACTGGCTCTAGTTTTTACCTCTATAACATATAATTCGTCATTTACATTTTCTTTTTCTCCCATTTTTAGTCCAATTACATCTGAGCCTTGTTGAGATGTGTTTGGATTAATCTTGTTTGAATATTTAGTTCTAGGTACATAATATGAATGAATATATTCTATATAATCGGCAATTAGTAATTCTCCAAAGTCTCCTGCTCTTGTTGATGGTCCAGGTGCAACTTTATCACTTGGAAATTTATTAGCCAATAGCCATTCTTGTTTACTCATTCCGGTACCCTCTACTAATTTATCTAACATACCATCATCACAATATTGTTTTCTAAAATGATGTGCCCATTCATCTAAAATTTCTTCATCTTTATTAATATATAATTCATATATATCTATATTTTTTCCATCATGTGTTATTATACTTTCTTTTTTAGATAATCCTTCCAAATATTTTAACATTTAAAACTCCATTTCTTCTTCCTATTTATTTATAATAAAATCAATTTCCCTTTTACTAAGGGAGCTAGAGTATAATAATTCGTTATGATTTTTTAAGTACTCTTCAATTTTCATTTTTATTTTTTCTGAAACTTCTCTTGGATTTATTATAAAACTTCTACAGCTCTTATTTTTATCAAATTTCAACAAAATGTATCTATTAAAAGTAAATCCATTTCTTAAAAGCAAATCCACAAGAACAGTTTTATTTTGTTTATTTTTAATGTTTATATTTTCCATTATTTCATCTTGTAAAAAGTATAAATCTTCTGTTGTATTTAAGAAAACAACATTTTCATTAATATCTTCTTCAAATGTAAATATTTCATATTCTCCCATTTCAATCTCCTTATTTTCTTTTAAAAAATACATTATATGAATTTTCAATCTCATTTAATATTTCATCTGCTAAATCTCTTGCTTCACTTATTTTTTCAATTATTCTCATTTGGGATGGATCTACAGTACTATGTAAATAAACATTTCTTTTATCACTATAGATTGTATATAGTTTATTTAAAGTATCTTTTTCATCTTGTGTGAGATTAATGTCTGAATCTATTTTACTAGGGTTCCCTTTATCTTTATAAAACATAGAAAAACTTTGTTTTTTCTTTATTATATAGTTATATTTTTTATTCAAAACTTTCTTTAAATATCCTTCTAAAGCTTTAAATACACCTGTAACATGTCCTGTATAGTCCTCGCTATAATTATTCTGTTGTAATAAAATAATTGATCCTGAAATTGACTTTAATACAGCTTCATCTAAATATGTATAAGAATTTTTTAATACATTCTTCATTTTTTCTCTTATTTTGTCAGTTGGCATATTAACATTTACTAAAGTTTTATTTATATCTATTATTTCATCAATAGATATATCTGTTATTTCTGTTAATATATTAACAATTATTCCAAAAGTTACTAATGGTTTAGCTTGAATCATCGCTTTGACTTTATTTTCATAATAAGTAAATGTTACTACATCTCCATTATACCCTTTAAATCTAATTATATTATCATTCTTTGTATATGTAATAAGACCACAAAATTCGTCATCAATCTTACTTAATAAATAATCCAGCATGCTTTTATTAAATTTAAATACCACTTGTGTTCCCTGCACATTTGAATTTTGTGTTTTTTTAGTTATATACTCTATTAATTTATTTGCATAATCTGGATTTTTAGCAGGCATAATTTTTACACTATTTTTCTTAATCCAAATATCTATCCTACACTCTTGTTTATCTATAAAAAACTTGCACACCATTTTATTTCCTTTTAGTTCTGAAAAAGAATACAAATTAAAACTATTATTAACTTTTTTATAAGATTCAATAAGTGGTTTTATATCATTTTCATTTATACATATTTCTGCCATTTTTATTTTCCCTCCTAATTTTTACATTTATTGCTCTATTTCCCTTAGATGTTTGCACCACTTCAAACTCTGCTACTTTATTCATAGCTAAAAATCTTGAGTTTATTACATCTTTTGTTTTAAAATATATATTTTCCTTAAATTTATCTGAACTAATAAAACCAAAAGTTTCATTTAAATTACATATTTTACCCACATAATGTTCTCTTATTCCTTGAATACTTTGAATATGTTCTGAAGCTATTTTTTGTAACAAATTTATATTAGGTTTATTTTTAAGATTTAGATTATATTTCTTAATTGCAAACTCTAATTCTTCTGTTAATCTCCAGCCCTCTCTATTTCTATAATAAGCACTAGCTTCATAATACAATTTTGCATTTATTAGGTTTCCTTTATTTTCCCATAAAAGTGCTATATCCTGTAAAAGTCTATTCATCATTTCATATTTAAAATTACAATTTAACGCTTTATTAGCATATAGCAAAGCTTCATCCATCTTTCCAAATCGCCAATACATTGATGATACTTTATGATACATAAACCAGTGATGTTCTTCAAATGCTAACTCTTTATACTTATTGATTTCACTTTCTAAATTTTCCTCGTCCACTTCCATACACTTACTAAAATATAATCTTGACTTAATCCATACATCATTTCTATAATGAAATCTTTCTATATTATTTAGGGCCTCTTCACAAGTAGTAATACATTCTTCGTATCTTTGTAATTTTTCTAAAGCTTTTGTTTTATATTGGTAATAAAACTCTTTTTTAGATGCCATTTCTCTTTCTTGACCACTATCATCTTGAAAATTAAATACATCTTCTGATAGTTCATTAGGATTTAATGCTTCAATCCATCTTAAAACTTCTTTATAATTAACACTTGCACTTTTCAAATATACTCTAACTACTTTAAATATAGTTAAAACATATGGATTAAAGTAATCTCTATCTTTTGGAAATTGTTTACTATTGTTTTTTATGAATGTTGCTTCTTTAATAAATTCTTGAAAATTACTCTCTTCATTTTTCACAAAATCCTTAATGTAAACACCATATATGCACCAGCACAAGCATCTTATTATATATTCATTATTAATAATTCTTTTATTTTTTGCATGTTCTCTACATATCTTTATAAACTCATCTGGTTTACCATTATTCCTTAATACTTCTCCATAATCATATAATAAATAGACATCATTCTTGCTTGAATTTTCCCATAAGTTTCGGAGTATTATTTCAGCTTTTATCATATCACCACTTTTTATATATTCTTTTGCTTTTTCTCTTGTAAAATCTATATCTTCTAATTTTTCCTCCTCCATAAGTGTCTCCTTAATAAACTTTATATAATCCAAATGTTATAATCGTTATTACTATGTTAATATTATATATAATATATATCACATATCTTTTTAAAATTATGTCGAAACTTGTATTTTATTATCAAAAAAAGCAAAATAATTTTATATTATATAATTACTATTATCTTGCTTTTCTTTTGTTATTTTCATATTAGTCATTACCTTTAACTTCTATTCCGTCATTAAAGATTTTAACTATCTTGCTAAAATCCTTTGCACCTATATGTGAATAATAACTCCCACCATCAATATAACACGATTCACATTTACAAGTTACTAAATCATGCAAACTCTTTGATTCA
This sequence comes from uncultured Clostridia bacterium, assembly GCA_934141445.1. Lineage (GTDB taxonomy): Bacteria > Bacillota > Clostridia > TANB77 > CAG-508 > Scatovivens. The sequence continues at coordinate 115,340 of CAKPCF010000003.1, forward strand.
ATTATATCGCCACATAATAAGCATTTTATTTTCATAACCATACCTCTCAAATTTATCCTTTTCGTTTATCTGTATCTTATCACATTCTTTACAATTTTTCTACATATCCTTGCCCATTTCTACAATTTCTTGTATAATATGCTCAAAGGAGAATATTATGGATAATTTACCCTATATAAGAAGTTCAAAAGAATCAATAGTTCAATATGCACTTAATCTAAAAGAAAAAACATTTAAAGACATTTTATTAAATGACCCTAATATTACAGATGAAGACAGAGCTGTATTATTTGAATACTATAATAACCCTAAATCAAAAGGGTCATTAGGTCAATTAATAGAAAAACATTTTTTCTTCTATGATATAAATAGTAATTCTGAGGCAGATTTTAATGAAGCTGGAGTTGAATTAAAAGTTACTCCATATACTATAAAATCTAACGGTGACTTAAGAGCAAAAGAAAGACTTGTACTTACTATTATTAACTACATGAAAGATTATAAAGAAGAAGATTTTCTAAAAAGCCATGTATATGAGAAATGTGCCTTAATGCTTTTAATTTATTATTTATACGAACCAAATAAAGAAAGATTAGATTATTTAATAAATTACATTAAACTATTTCAATTTCCAGAAGAAGATTTAGAAATAATAAAAAATGATTATAAAATAATTATTGATAAGATAAAAAATGGTAAGGCAGAAGAAATATCTGAAAGTGATACAAACTATTTAGGTGCTTGTACTAAAGGCGCTAATGCAAACTCTTTAAGAGAACAACCTTTTAGTACTGAAAAAGCAATGCAAAGAGCTTTTTGTTTAAAAAATTCTTATATGTCTTATATTCTAAACCACTATATTGTAAATAAAACTGAAAAATATGAGTCTGTTATAAAAGATGCTAATATCTTAAAAGAACAAACTCTAGAACAATATATTATTAGTAAACTAGAACCCTATTATAATCAAGATATAGAGTTCTTAAAGCATAAATTTAATATTCCATATCAGGTAACTAATAAATCTTTTACATATTTACTAGCAAAAGGAATGTTAGAAGTAGTAAATGAAAAAATCGAAGAATTTGAAAAAGCTAACATAAAAATAAAAGCTATTAGATTAAGACCTGATGGTATGCCAAAAGAGTCTATGTCTTTTCCGACTTTTAAATATACTGAGATTGTTAAAGAAACATGGTTAGATTCTGAACTATATGAAACTTTTTCAACTACTAAATATTTATTTATGATATATCAGTATGTGAATGAAGACACTTTAATTTTCAAGAAATCTATGTTCTGGAATGTACCAGAAAAAGATTTAAATACCGAAATAAAAAGAGTTTGGGAAGATACTATTGAAAGAATAAAAAATAATGAATATGATAATTTACCAAGAATATCAGAGAGTCCTATATTACATGTTAGACCTCATGCTAGAAATGCTCAAGATACTTATCCAACATTGGATGGTAAACAAGCAATAAAAAAATGTTTTTGGTTAAATGCAAGTTATATAAAACAACAAATAGAAGGAGAGTAATTATGGCAGGTTATATTTTTTCATTAGGAAAAGATAATGCACAAGAAATATTAAAAAATTGTATATATAATGGTTGCTATTCAACAAATATGAGTCCAATAACTGAAACTACAAGAAATTTTATACCATTTGAAGCTACCTTTACTGATTATTGTAGTATGAAAACTGGAGATAATATATATTTTTTCACAAATAGAAAAATATATGGTATTGGGGAGCTAATTTGTAAAGGAAATGATTGTAAATTTGTTAATTATCCAACTGCATCCACTCCAGTCCAAGAAAGTTATGAAAATATATCTAAAGAAATGATATTAAATGATAATCCATCAAATGTTAATAATCGTTGGATTTGTATTTTTAAACCTTCTCCAGAATTTTATTGCAATCCGGTAGATATGGATGATGTTCTTTCATATAAACCAGATACATTTAAAACTTTAAGAACTTTTTGGAAAAAATCATTTACCAAAATAAATGATGAAGAAAACAATTCATTAAAAGAATTTATTTTGTTACGTAATCAGAATAACACAAATACTTATGCTTATTCTTCAGATTTCCAAAAAAGAAATGAAAAAAAATTTCAAAATAAAGACTATTTATTATCTTATAAACCAATACTTGATTTTGCAACTACACAAGATAATAAAATAAAACACGAAATGGCTTTAGAATCAGCTGTAGTTTTAGAATTGTGTAATAATAAAAATTCAGTTTTTGGTAACTGGGATTATATTTCTCATCAAGTTGAAGCATCACCTTTCAAACCAATTGACTACATGGATAAAATCGATGTTTTTGGATATAGATTTTTACCAAATACTAAAATAGTTTCTAAATATCTAATTATTGAAAACAAAAATGAAGAAGCAACTATAGAAGTCGCAGAACAAATAAGTAAATATGTAGATTGGGTAGTTAGAAATTATGCTTATGGCAATTATGAAATGGTAGAAGCATATATTGTTGCACCTAGTTTCTCTGAAGATTTGTTGAAAAATGGTAAATCTGTTGTTGAAAGAAAATATATAATTTCGAGTCATCCTGTAGAAAATAGAATGTGGAACGATTTAGGTTTTATATCTTATAGTTATTCAAATAAAAAAATATCTTTTAAAAAAGAAGGAATTTAATTTCCTTCTTTTTCAAATATTTCATTTAATCTTAATCCCATTTTTTCAATCAGTCCTACTACTAATGCATTTCCCATACAAAAATATCTAAAATTTTGTGGCATTCCAGTATTTGTCCAATTGTCTGGGAATCCATTTATTCTCTCCGTTTCTAAAGGAGTTAATAACCTATAACATTTACTTTTAGGATCTTCTATAACATGTGTACTCCTATTTAAACTACCTTCACTTGTTAGCATGGTTCTAGCTGGTTTTTCTAATGAATCCGGAAAAGCTATTGCTCCTTCTCTAAAATGATATTCGTGTGGAGTTCCTGCTTTTCTTAATATATCTTTTGCACCTTTTAAGTAATTCCATTTTTCTAAATTATCACCTAGATAATATTTGTCTTCCACTCCATCTTTTTCTACAATCTTGTTTAATGATGTATATTTAACTTCTACAGGATTCACATCTTCAGTATAAATCTTTCCATTTCGCATCACACCAGCATTTTTAAAGTCTAATTTAAAGTGTTCTGATACATCATATACATCATCATATTTAAATTCATATTCTTTACCATCAATATTACTTCCTATCTCAAATTGTTTAATAAAAAAACCGATTTTTATGAATGATATTCTCTAGCTTTTCTCCTTCAATATCATGATAATAATTTGTGGTATTTTTACAAGCAAATATAAATGTTCTTCTTCTTCTTTGAGCAAATCCATACTCAGCAGCATTTATAACTCTCCATTCAACTGTATATCCTAAATCATTAAAACAAGCTAAAATTACTCCGAAGTCCCTACCTCTTTGACTAGCTGGCGATTTCAATAATCTATCTACATTTTCAAGAAGAACAAACTTTGGCGATTTTTCTTCTAAAACATCTCTTATTTGCCACCAAAGTACGCCTTTTTTTCCTTCCATCCCTTTTGCCCCAGTTCTAGCTACTGAATAATCTTGGCAAGGAAATCCTCCTACTAATAAATTATGATTTGGAATATCTTTTTTATTTACACTTGCAATATCTTCATTTATATAATTTTCACTTTTCCCGAAATGTGATACATAACAATCAAACGCATATTGATTTTTCTTTCCAGGTTCCCATTGATTAGCCCAAACTGTATTCCAATTAGAATCTGCTTTTTCTAATCCAATTCTAAATCCTCCAACTCCTGCAAATAATTCGCATACTGTTTTATCCATTTTGCACGTCCTTTCTACTTTTGCTATTATATATTTTTTTGATTATTTTGTAAAGATCTTTTTCTAAATTTATTATAAAATATTTTAATAAAAAGATCAACATTTTTTTCAAATTTTATAAATAAAATTTATTTTATTTATATTATCAAACATTTGTTTTATTTTCAATACTTTTTATAAATTTTTTAATTTCTCCCAAAGAAATAATCATAAGGATAATCTGCCTTAATATATAATTCAGTCAACTCCATTTTATACTGTTCTAGTAACTCTAAATACTTTTGTTTGAAAACATTTTTGCAAATCCACTCAACTCCTTTACTAGAAATAACAATTTTGCCATCAACTAAAAATTTATATTGCTCAAATCCATTATCACACATTTTTTTAATAGCTTTTCTAACAGTATTTTCTTTTCTATTGAAATAATTACATAACTGTTTTATATTCATATCTTCATTCCACCAATTTTCATTATGTTCTATTTTTAATAATTCTTCATATTGCTTAATTCTATCTTCGAAAAAATCCACATCAGCATCTGTTAGTGATTTTTCCTTTTGAAAATACACTTGAGTTAACCATGCATATCCTTCTGCTAAAATAAAATATTTCCTACTTTTTACTTTCTCACTCCTCCATCTGCAAGTTGGATGTTTTTTT
>CAKPCF010000004.1 GCA_934141445.1 uncultured Clostridia bacterium
TGAATATGAGTATAAAATTCGCCATTCATTGTATTTATTGTTCCTGTTAATGAAACAATTTCAAAGTTTCCTTTAAATTCATTTGAATAATATTTCTTTTCATCAACTTTATAAACACCTACTACAAAATTGTTTGTTGCTCCTAATGCATTAATACTTGCTAATTTTATATTTTCTTTTAATGCTACTTCTTTTATTTTCTCAATAATTTCTTCTCCTTTATCTATTCTTACAACTATTTGATTATTAAATTTTCTATATTCCATCTTATAAATCTCCTTGTTTATTATATATTATTTATTTTTAGTTTACTTTTTGTAAAAATGAAAATCACAACAATCTCCACCATATCCCAATGTTTTAGTACGTGAAAATCCTAACTTTTTTAACTCTCCATATGTAATATTATCAACATCACAGAAAAGATGACACAAATCCTCACAATTATTTTCTACACAAGCAGTATGCCAAAGACATTTTTTCATTGTTACATCAAAAGAATTTTTATCATGTTTCTGTGAACTTTCCCATAAATCTGTTGTACGAACCACTTTAAGAAATACACTACTATAAATTGAATAGAAAAATGGTATTTTCTCCATTTTTACCATAGATAAGTGCTTTTGCTTAGCAACTACATCAAGCATATATTTTTGCATATGCTTATATAAATCTTCATTTGATAAACCATTTTCTATCATTGCTTTATATAAAGCTATTCTAGGAAGAATTGTTTGTATAAGTGTATCTTTTTGATTTTCTGATTTTTCTTTTATATTTTTTATCAATTCATCAAGTATCTTTTCTTGTTCATTAAATATGTTTTTTCCTTTCTCTGTTCCAAATTCTTCATTTAAAAATTTTTTTATTTGTTTTTGTTGTTTTATTTTCATATTCATAGCTCCTTTGAAATTACTATTAACCATTTCAATCGAATTTAGTATATCACTTTAATAGCAATATATACAATAGATAATTTAATCTTAAAGTAAAAGGCAAGTATATAAATAACTCCATACTATGTACAAAAACAAGAGGAGCCGTTCTCACGACTCCCCTTGTTTTACTGAGTAATACAGTTTTCACTCAAAAAAGCGCTAACTTCAATATCAGACAAATACTCTTTGTCCATAAGAAGCGCTGCCAATTTGGAAATAACCTCCTGATTCTTTTTGACAATTCTACTGGTTTCTTTGTAAGCACTATTGCAGATTTCTTCTATCTTTTCAATAGCCTCACTTTCAATGCAGTCATTAAAGTCCGGTCTATTCGGCAATTTAACCATTTTGCTCTCTGACATAGCATAATTCAAGACCATTTGATAAGCCAAATCTGTTGCTTTTTCAAGGTCACTTGCAGCTCCATCAGAAATATCGCCAAGTAGAATTTCTTCGGCACAACGACCGCCATACATCACTCGAATCTGTTTTTCGATATCCTTTTTCTGTCTATAATTCCGATAAGACTCATCAAAGAAATTATATCCTCCAGCTTCGCCTCTCGGAACAATTGATATACAGAAATTTTTGATTTCTGGGCGAATAGCAGCAGAAACAATAGCATGTCCTGCTTCGTGTATAGCAGTAAGATATTTCTCCTCACTACTAAGCAAAGTGCTATCTTTCTTAATACCAACTATCACTCTGGCAATAGCTTCATCAAGAATTGGGTTTGTAATGTACACACTCCCCGTTTTCACTGTTAGCAAAGCAGCTTCGTTTAGAACATTCTCCAAACTTGCTCCAGAAAATCCTACTGTCTTTTTAGCTAGTTCATTCAAGTCCACAGTGGAACTAAACTTTTTGTTTTTTGCATGAACTAGTAAAATTTCTTTTCTTGCTTTGACATCAGGCATGGGAATATGTACATGCCTATCGAATCTACCAGGTCGAAGAATAGCTGGATCAAGAATTTCTTTATGGTTAGTTGCAGCAACTACTATTACATGATTATTACTGTCAAAGCCATCCATTTCAGCCAACAACTGGTTTAATGTCTGCTCACTATTTGATTTGCTATTATAGTGGTATCTGTTTTGAGCAACAGAGTCGATTTCATCAATAAAAATAATTGATGGAGCAACTTCTTTAGCTTTTTCAAAGATTTCTCTTACCCTTGATGCACCAACACCAACAAATTCTTCATCAAAGTTTGAACCAGTTACCTGAAAGAATGGTACTCCTGCTTCTCCAGCAATAGCCTTTGCAAGCAAAGTTTTGCCTGTACCAGGAGCTCCGAATAGCAAAATGCCTTTAGGAATTCTTGCACCCATAGAAGTATAATTTTCAGGATGTTTCAAAAAATTCACTACTTCTGCAAGTTGTTCCCTTTCTTCATCAATTCCTGCAACATCCGAAAACCTAACATTTGTAGTCACAGCTTTAACTTCAAAATTCTTCCCTCCATTTTTAATTTTTTTAAGAGCATAGCGAGGAAATATAAATAAAAACATGATTGTTATAATTGAAGTAAAAAGACTAAATTCTGTATTAGAAATTCCTTTTTTAGCTGAAATTTCTATTGTATTACCAAGTTCAATTTGCCTATCTACATATTTCCAAAATTCATCAGAGTTTGGAACATAAACAAACTTTTGTGTGTCATCTTGAAATACGATATCAACTCGGCTAGATTCTAAATTTGCAATTAGTTCTTTAACTTCCCTATTCTCAATACAAGTTACAACTTCTGAATACTTCATCTCCTTATTGACAGAATTTTGAATTTGACTAATAAATAGTCTTGGAAATAATAACAAGCTAAATATTGCTGCTGTTATAAGTGCCTGCCTTGCCATTTTGTTCTTTTTGAAAAAGTCAATGATGCCTTTCATGGTCAAGTACCTCCAAACTGACATATATAATTTTAAACGTGCTTTTTAGTATATCACAAATTAACATAATTATCAACTATTTAAAATTGACTTTTATTTTTCTTCATTATATAATTATTTAAAAACTTAACAGTAAGGAGAAAATAAATGATTATTAAAGATTATATAAAAAATAATATACCAATATCTGATTTAGAAAATGTATATGTTGTTGCAGATTTTGATAGAACAATTACTCAAGGCAACAGTAAAACATCATGGTCTATATTAGCTAGCAGTTCACTTGTTCCTAAATCTTATGTTGAAGACAGACAAAAACTTTATGACTATTATAGACCTATTGAAGTAGATTCATCTATTGATTACGAAGTAAAATCAAACCTTATGAAAGAGTGGTTTCAAAAACATATTGAATTATTTATTAAATATCAAATAAACGAGAGTATTTTTGAAGATGCCGCAAGAAATTTAAGAATTATGAATTTCAGACCTGGAGCAAAAGAATTTATAGACTTTTTACATGAAAATAACATTCCTCTTATTATTATAAGTGCTGGAATTGGAAATTTCGTAGAATCTTTCTTTAAATTTAATAATTGTTATTATGATAATATTTTCATCAGCAGTAATAAAATTATATTCAAAAACAGTATTGCTGTTGGTGTTGAAGAAAACATTATTCATAGTTTAAACAAAAATGAAGTATCGCTTCCAGAAAATATAAAAAAACAAGTTGAGAAAAGAGAAAATGTTATTCTATTTGGTGACCAAATTAGTGATTTAAGAATGGTAGATAAAACAAAACATAAAAATGTATTTACTGTTGGTTTTATTGCAAATGATGATGCTGAGTATATTGAAGATATGAATAAAAACTTTGATATAGTTTGTAATTCTAGTGATTCTTATTCAGATATTAAGAAAATTATTTTCGGATAATTTAAAAGACGCTTTATTTTTAAAGCGTCTTTTATTAAATTAAAATTTTATTTTTCTTCTCAATTTTAGGTAGTTCAACAATAAACATTGTTCCCTCATTTTCTTTACTCTCGACTTTAAGATTTCCATTTGACAAATCTATAATTCTTTTTACTATTGAAAGTCCAAGTCCGCTACCCTCTCCAGAATGTGATTTATCTATTTGATAAAATCTACTATATATTTTTTGAATTTCTGACTCTGCCATACCAATTCCATTATCTTTTATACTTACAGTAACATTTTTAGCATTTTCTTTAATTTTAACTACAATTTCTCCATTATTTTTTGAAAACTTAATTGCATTATCTAATAAATTTGTCCAAGCTTGAAAAAGTAAATCTTCATCTCCATATACATATATTAAATCAGATATAACAGTAAATTTGATGTTTTTACCTTTCCATTTTGGCTCTAGCAAAGCAATTACTTTCTTCATTTGTTCAGATAAATTTATTTGAGTTAGATTTGTTATTTTTTCTTGATGTTGTAATTTTGCAAGTTTTAAAATATTATTTGATAAATTTAATAATCTGTCAGTTTCTTCTAAAATTATAGATATATATTCTTTTCTTCCTTCTTCGCTCAAAGTTTCGTCATCAAGTAATTTCGTAAATCCTTGTATAGAGTTAATTGGTGTTCTAATTTCATGTGATACATTGTCTATAAAATCTTTTTGTAACAACTCATTTTCGCCTAATTGTTTAGCCATTGTATTAAAATTATCGACTAGTTCTTTAATCTCATCATTTCTATTTGTTTCTAGTCTTATGTTAAAATCTCCATTTGTTACTTTTTTAGTTGCATCAATCGTCTTTTTCAAAGGTTCTGCTAATGTTTTATTAGAAATACGAATAATAATTGTACTAATTATTACTGTATTTGCAATAATTAGTATAATTCCTTCTTGTACAATACGAAATAATTGTTTTGAAGACATTTCACTAATTGAATTTAGCATTGAAAATTGTGAAAATTCTTTATTTACTAATATATAAAATCCTATTGTAGAAAAAAATATTACCAATATAATTGCAAAAATAAATTCTATAACTAGTCTTTTTTCCATTGACTTGATTTTCCTGAAAAAATTAACTTTCATTTTCATTTATTCCTTTCTAAATAGTTTTATTTATGATACATTTATATCCGATTCCTCTTACTGTAACTATTTCAAATTCTGTTATATCACTTAATTTTTCTCTTATCCTTTTTATATGTACATCAACAGTTCTATAATCAGATTCACTTTCCAAGCCCCAAATTTCTTCTATCAAATCTTGCCTTGAAAAAACGGTGTTTGGTGTGCTTAAAAGTTTATATAGCAAGTAAAATTCTTTTTGTGCTAAATTGTATATTTTTCCATTCTTTATTATACTAAGCTGATTATAATCCATTATTAAATCTCCAATTTTAATCTTTTGTTGATTGGTGCTTTTAACTCTTTTCAATAAAGCTTCAACTCGAAGTATCATTTCTTCCATTTCGATTGGTTTTACCATATAATCATCTGCTCCAAGAATAAAACCTTTTTTCTTATCTGAAATATCACTTTTAGCTGTTATTAACATAATTGGAAGATCATATTTAGCACTTCTAAGTTCACTTAATAATTCATATCCGTCCATTTTTGGCATCATAATGTCACTTATAACTAAATCTATATATTGTTTATCAATTAACTCTAATGCCTCATTTCCGTCTGATGCTTCAAAAGTATTATAATTGTTTTTACGCAAATATGTTACAATCAATTTCTTTAAATTTTTATCATCTTCTACTACTAATATATTAAACATAAAAAATACCTCTATATTTTGATTTAAGCATTATATATCATATTTATGAATTATTTGTGAACAAAAAATAGATACTCGCCTAGATTTTTCCAAGCAAGTATCTAAATCAAAATATATTTATTAAATTGTAGCAAGAAATTCCATAAAAATTAAATTACATCATATTCTTTAAGAATTTTTTCAATATCACTGCCTTCAATTTTCTTTAATACTTCTTTCATAGCAACTTTTTGTGCTAAATTCATATCCATATCAGTGATTTTTCTTCCATCTCTTAATTTTACAGTAGCATTTAATAAATCACGAATATCATAAGTGCTGCCCCATACTTCTGGTACTCCCCTGTCTATATCTAACAAGGTATAAACAGCTTCCATTGCAGTACGAATTGAATATTCTGTTGTAAATATAGTATCTCTTTGAGTTTCAGCAAATTGTCCTAAAAATGCAAAGTTTACAGAATGTTCAGGAACAACTAAAGGTCTATCTCCTGCTTCTCTTGGCATAAAGAATGCTGTAATATAAGGCATCATGCAAGGTACTGTATTAGCACTATTGCTTGCTAATTCTTCAATTTGTTCTTCTGGTACTCCTAAATGATACAACCATTCCATACAAATTTCTTTTCCTGTACAATCTCTCATTGGTTTCTTTACATAGTTACCAGGTCTATCTGAAAATAGTCCATATATCCAACCAACTAATTGATCTTTAGGCTGACTTCTAAATTGTGGTTGTCTATTGAAAGTCCAACTTAATAACCAATTAGAATCTTTAACGGTTACAATTCCACCAGTTACAACTCTACCACTGAATGGGTCTCTCTTGCATATTTTTTGAATATAAGGTGGGATTTTGTCGTCTAAAGTTGTTACTGTTGCACTCATCCAATTTGTTTGTTCTGGATCATAGCAGAATTTATCTGGATGTCCAAAAGATGGGTCTTGTGCAGCAATTTTTCTCCACATATCCCAGCCACCACCTGGTTTGATTTCTGAATTGAATGTAGCTGGTTCATTTTGACTACCTAAAGTTGAATTTTCAACACAACCACCATTAGTAATAAATACTAAATCATTCTCAGTTAATTCGATATTCTCTTTATTTCCATCTTTTATTGTAACAATTCTTTTGGCTTGTTTTTTATTTTGAGTAGCATCAAATATAACATTTTCGACTTTAGTATTATAATGAAATTGTACATTGAATTTCTTTAAATATTCTACCATTGGTAATATCATTGATTCATATTGATTGTATTTTGTAAATCTTAAAGCTGTAAAATCAGGAAGCCCACCAATATGATGAATAAATCTCTTTATATATAATTTCATTTCTAAAGCACTATGCCAGTTTTCAAATGCAAACATAGTTCTCCAATATAACCAGAAATTTGAATTTAAAACTTCATCATCAAATACATCTGTTATTCTTTTATTATATAATTCTTCATCAGGTGTAAAAAATAATTTCATTATTTCCATTGCACCTTTGTCAGAAATTGCGAATTTTTTATCTGTATGAGCATCTTCTCCTCTATTTTCAGTTGCTCTCATAAGTGAATAGTTTGGATCTTCTTTATTAAGCCAGTAATACTCATCTAATACAGATACACCTTCTTTTTCAATAGATGGAATTGAACGGAATAAGTCCCACATACATTCAAAATGGTTGTCCATCTCTCTTCCACCACGCATTACATAACCTATGTCATTATATAAATATCCATCACAAGCACCACCCGGAATAGGATCTTTTTCTAAAATATGAACATTTTCACCTTTCATTTGTCCATCACGAACAAGAAAGCATGCTGCTGCTAATGCTGCTAATCCAGAACCAACTATATAAGCACTTTTATTATCTACATCATTTGGTTTTTTAGGTCTTGCAAAAGCTTCATAATTTCCACTACTATAATACATATTATTACCTCCCTAAATTTGATATTCACAACTTATCATATAATAATGAATAAAATGTGAACTATGTTGTTCATATTTTGTTCATAAAAGTTCCAATTATGCAGTACAACTGAAAAATATAGATTTTAAATTTATAAAAGATAATAATTTATTAGAAAATAAAAGTTTTTTTCCTATTGTATAAAAATGTGCAAGAGCACCTACCAGTGTAATACTACACAGTAAGTGCCCTCGCACATTAGGCTAAGTGCCTACAAAAACATTATTTTAGTTACTCAAGAAATTTCGTACCATGATTGCATATAAAGGTATACCGATATCCACAGGCAAACGCACTCATACAACCATTTTCAGGGTCAAGTGCCTTTTGCATATATTCGTATGGCTTTTTATCCCTTTCGATTGCTTGTTTGGATACATCTTTGGTTCCATACTTTATATCTCGTTCTTTTTCTCTTCGTACAATCGTTTCCCAATCTTCATGAAAAACAAATCCTACCGTACTTTTGCAGTATTTACCGAGCTTATCAGCAACAACTGCTCTAGTAATAATATCCAAATACATACCTACTACAACTACAGTTTTGCCTGTTTTGGCTGCTTTTTCAACATCCGCCTCAAATACATTATGAATATAATTGTCTGTTTCCATTTCAAAAATCTTTTTGAAATTTTCTTTCATGTAGAATCTCATCGATACTGGGAATCTGCTAAACTTATAGTTGATTACTCTCTGGGCATATTCTGCTGACAAATAGTCTATGTCCATAACCTCGACATCATACCGCTTTTTCAGCATTTCTGCAAAGCTTGTTTTTCCTGTACAAGATAGACCATCTACAAGTACAAAGTAGCCACCCTTTCCGATGTCCCGCATCACTTTTTCATCAATTTCTTGTCCACGCACATCATATACAACACCGTGAAAAACCTCTTCCTGCATATACTTGATTGCAACATCATCAGTGTAATGCATGCCGTCTACAAAGTAGCTTGTTGCCTGCCAATAGTTCATCTCTCGTACTTCTTTTAATGTTTTTGCTTCATTTGCCATAGTAAAACCTCCTAGGCATTTGTATGTTGCGTAAAATGAATTGCAACAGAATCGAATGGTTGACATAACTATTATACCACTTATGAGCCTTAATTTCAAGATTTGAATTAGCATATTTTAGCTATTCTTTATTATTATAATCATCCATAAAGTGATGAACTTCTCCATCTTGAATATAAGATATTATTGTATTTAAGTTTACGTTTTTTGTGCTATTATATATATTTACATCAATTTTGTCATAAACCTTTCTAAGGTTATTTATTAAGACTTTCATTTCTTGCCTTTTTGAGTTACTTGAACCATCTTCACGTATAACACGATTTTCAGTAAGTTTACATGCACATTGTATAAAATTTAATTCGTTTTTATCTCTCCATTTTATAATATCAGCTTCTTTTACATAATACAAAGGTCTTATCAGTTGCATTCCTTTGTGATTTGTGCTATGTAATTTAGGCATCATTGTTTGCATTTGAGCACCATACAACATACCCATCATAATAGTTTCAATAACATCATCAAAGTGGTGGCCTAAAGCTATTTTATTACAACCTAATTCTTGTGCTTTTTTATACAAATATCCCCTTCTCATTCTCGCGCACATATAGCATGGATTCTCGTCTATATGTTCAACAGCTTGAAATATGTCTGTATTAAAGATAGTTATTGGTATATTTAGAGTTTTTGCATTATCAATTATTTTTTTCCTATTAAGTTCATTATATCCTGGATCCATTACAATAAATTCTAAGTCAAAATTCATTTGTCTGTGCCTTTTTAATTCTTGCATACATTTAGCCAAAAGCATTGAATCTTTTCCTCCTGATATACAAACAGCAATTTTGTCTCCTTCTTGAACCATTTCAAATTCTTTTATGCCTTGAATAAATTTTCTCCAAATACTTTTTCTATATGTTGTTATTATACTTTTTTCTATTTCTTTATATCTTTCCATTTTATTCCTCTATTATTTTATATATTTATCTTAATCGTCTAAACAGTTCCATAACTTCTTTAATAATATCTAAATTGCCACTTTGAATTTCATAAGCTACACAATTTTCGACATGACTTTCTAGAATTGCATTTTCAACACTTTCGATTGATTTATTTATAGCAGATAATTGCATAAGTATATCGGCACAATATCTATCATCTTCAAGCATTTGCTTTACTCCTCTGATTTGTCCCTCAATAATATTTAATCTTTTAGACAAACTTGTCTTTTCTTCATCTGTTCTATGCGTTGTTTTTTGACACATTTGACATTTTCCACATTTATCGCACCCCATAAAAACCTCCATATAATTATTTTATCTTTTTTATATTTAATTCATTTTAACATATCAAATTATATACTCCCATAGAGTATCTTGTCAATCTATACATACAAGAAAACTCCCCAGACTACAATTTTAGTCTGAGGAGCTTTCTCTTGTAGAATAAGCTTAAGTGCTCATTCGGTGTTTGAGTTTCGGTTACCACTTGCATTTCTTGGCCTTCTCTTTGAAGTCCTCAAAACGCTTGTTGGCTTCCTGAGTGCTTTCTCCATATTTCCATTCCAAAAGGGAATCCCATATAAAATTCCCACCAAAGAACAGAATGAGGAAAATAGCACTAACCTTGAGTAAACTTCCATAAAAAGCCATATCTGTCGCCTCCTTTGCTGTGAAAACTCGAACTTGCTATGGAAATTTATCGCCACCTTTCTATTTTATTCTAAATGATGACAATATAATTATATCATAATTTTATGTAAATCGCAATACACTTTGTTTTTTATCATTTTTCTTTCTCTTTTATTGCATCTGTTTTACTTTTGTTGCATAGTTTTAATACTTCTAAACTCTACTTTTATACTATTTATTACTACTTAAATATTTTTCCATTACATCTAAAAATTCATTATTATTTTTAGTATTAACCATTTGTTTTATTAACTGTTCTGCCATTTCTGTTGTTCCAATATTAGACATTGCTCTACGAACACCATAAATAATTGAAAGTTCACGAGGTGAAAGTAATAAATCTTCTCTTCTAGTACCAGATTGGTTAATATCAATTGCTGGAAAAATTCTTTTTTCAGCTAAACTTCTATCTAATCTAACTTCCATGTTACCAGTACCTTTAAACTCTTCAAATATAACTTCATCCATTCTACTTCCTGTTTCAACTAATGCACTGGCTAAAATAGTCAAGCTACCAGCATCTTCAGTGTTTCTAGCTGCACCAAAGAATCTCTTTGGTTTATATAAAGCGCTTGGGTCAAAACCACCAGATAAAGTTCTTCCAGAAGATGGTATAACTAAGTTATATGCTCTTGCAAGTCTTGTTATGCTATCTAGTAATATAACAACATCCTTTTTTTGTTCTGTTAATCTTTTTGCTCTTTCAAGTACCATTTCAGCAACTTTTACATGATGTTCAGGTTGCTCATCAAAAGTTGAATATATTACATCTCCTTTTACAGAACGTTTCATGTCTGTAACTTCTTCTGGTCTTTCATCTATAAGTAATACAATAAGTTCTACCTCTGGATTATTTGTTGTAATGCTATTAGCAATTTTCTTTAAAATAGTTGTTTTACCAGCTTTTGGAGGAGCAACTATCATTCCTCTTTGACCTTTTCCTATTGGACATAATAAATCCATTAGTCTCATTGTATAATCTTTAGAACTAGTTTCAAGCTTTAATTTTTTGTTTGGATATATTGGTGTTAAATCATCAAAGCTTTTTCTCCTCATTGCTTTTTCTGGATGTTCACCATTAACTTCTCCAACAAAAATAAGCGCTGGAAATTTTTCACCTTCTCTAGCTTGTCTTTTTATTCCTTTGATTTTATCACCAGTATCTAATCTAAAACGTTTTATTTGTATTGGTGAAACATATACATCTTTTGGTGTAGACAAATAATTAGAACCCCTTAAAAATCCATAACCATCTGGTAATAATTCTAATATGCCTTCTACAAATTCATCTGTATCACTATTGATAGTATACTCTCCATCAGAATTTGCTTTGCTTTTTTCTTTAACTTCATTATTTTCTTTAGTTTCTGTTATATCTGTTTCTTCTGTTGTTTCAGAAATTTCATTTTCTTTTTCTAAGCTTTCAATAGCTTCAATTAAATCTGCTTTCTTTTTTAATTTACTGATATTTTCAATTCCTTTCTCTTCTGCAATTTGTTTTAACTCAACAAGTGAATGTTTCTCTAACTCCATAAATAGCCCCCTTATATAATTTTAATTTTATTTCAATTGGAATTTTAATAGATTAAAAATATGAATATGTAATGATTAAATTTTTGTTACGATTATTTCTAAAATTAAAAGAATGTATATTACTTTAAATAATTGATTAGTAAATAGAGCTAATTTTCGCTACTTACTAACATCAATGTAAACTCTTTCATTTGGCATGTACATATCTAAATTTTCTCTTGCAATTTTTTCAATATATTCTGGAGTATTCATATTTGCTTTAGTTCTTTCTAAAGACTCTTTTTCATCATTTAAAGTTGCTATTTGCTCTTCATAATATTTTTTCTCATTTTCGTAAGACATTAACTTTAATTGTTGACATCCAAATGTATATACTGCATAAGCAATAAATAACAACATTATTATTTTATAAATTTTATTTGATTTAAAAATCTTCATCTTATGTAACACTCCAATATATTTCACATTATTTTATAAGTTTTATAAAACATTTTATTTATTTTTCAACTTTTTCTTTGCTAAATTTATAAGCAATTTAATTGGTTTTAATGCAAAAATCAAAATATTTTTACAAAACTTTACAATTACATTTAATATTATAACATACGGTTTACTAAATGTCAAAAAATATAGCAAAATTCCTAAAAAAATTGCAATAAAAATGAAAAATCTTATTTCTCCATTATTTAATTTTATAATACTATATAAAATTATAAAGCCACAAAGAACTAAAAAAATAATATCTTCAAATTGAGTTATTAAATCATTAGTAAAAAAGTTTTTTCTTATTACTCGAAAAATATCATATATTGCACCAACACATACTCCAACCATAAAGAAAATCATAAAAACTTGACCTTGTGTATATGATAGCATAATTACACCACCTAAAAATCTATTTGAATATTTTTCCTAAAAAACTTGTATGTTCTTTAAAATTTTCACTATTTGAATAACTTAAGTTAGAAACCTTGCCATCAACACTAAAATCAGATGTATCAATATTCAATTTATTTACTCTTAGATTTTCTCCTTTTATTGTAAGTAAACCTAAAGTGGTTTGAACAATTATCATTTGGTCATCAAAACTTAAAACATCTTTAACTCCTGATACATTAAGTTTTTCTCTATTTTCCAAAACGATATTTTGAATTTCATTTGCCAAAATATTATTATTTTCCATATAACATATCCTCCAATATTACTTTAAGATATATATATTCGGATAATCATATAATAGAACAAACAATAAATTGAATTTTAAGCAAAATAAATCCTCCCACTAATTTTTATAGTGGAAGGCTCTATTTTATTCATTGAAAAATTTATCATGTATAGCACTAACTGCTAAATCTGCTTCTTTTGCATCTACAAGAACTGATATTTTTATCTCAGAAGTAGTTACCATGTGCATATTGATATTATTTTCATATAATGCTTCAAACATACTAGCTGCAACACCAGGTTTGTTTGCGATTCCTACACCTATTATTGAAACTTTAGATAAGTTTTCTGAATGTAAAATTCCTTCTGCATGTAATGATTCTTTATTAGCTTCCAAAACCTCCAAAGTTTTTTCTAAATCATTCATTTTAACTGTAAATGCGATATCTTTTGTTATATGTTCACCAAATGATTGAACAATAATATCGACATTTATGTGATTTTCAGATAAAATCTTAAATAGCTTATAAGTTCTACCAATCTTATTTTCTAATCCAACAATTGTTATTCTTGAAATATAATCATCTTTAGTAACTCCATTTATTACTAAATCTTCTAAAGCTTCTTTATTGCCAGTTACTAATGTACCTTTACTATTCTTTTCAAATGTAGACTTTACATATATTGGAACAGAATATTTTTTTCCTATTTCAACACATCTATTATGAAGAACTTTCGCTCCCATACTTGATAATTCTAGCATTTCTTCGTATGAAATTTTTTCGATTTTTCTTACATCTTTAACTATTCTTGGATCTGCTGAATATACACCATCAACATCTGTAAAAATGTCACATCTTTCTGCTTTTAAACTTGCTGCAAGTGCAACAGCTGTTGTATCTGAACCACCTCTACCAAGTGTAGTAATATTTCCACTTTCATCTACACCTTGAAATCCAGCTACAATAACAATATTTCCAGCTCGTAAGTAATCTATAATTGTTTCATTTTCTATATATCTTATTCTACTGTTTGTATGTTCACTATTAGTTAAAATTGGTATTTGCCAACCACATAAAGAGACTGCTTTATAATTTTTGCTATTTAGTAGCATGGCTAATTTTGAAATTGTTATCTGTTCACCTACAGATACTAAAGCATCATGCTCTCTTGGGTAAATTTTTTTTGTAATTT
Organism: uncultured Clostridia bacterium; assembly: GCA_934141445.1. Lineage (GTDB taxonomy): Bacteria > Bacillota > Clostridia > TANB77 > CAG-508 > Scatovivens. The sequence goes on from CAKPCF010000004.1 coordinate 14,172, forward strand.
CTTTTTCTTCTGCTATAAGTCTATCTGTTGTTTTTCCTTGTGCAGAAACAACAACCACTACTTGATTGTTATTTTTAACTTCATCTATAATATGTTCTGATACTAATTTTAGTTTCTCTATATCAGCAACAGAACTACCTCCAAATTTTTGTACAATGATTTCCATAGTTGTACCTCGTTTATATACTCCTCACATCTCTTAAATGTTTAGATATTAGTTAAAGTAAGATTTAAATTTAAATCTTACTTTATTAGTAGTTTATTCAAATTATTTTTTTGTGTGAATCTTAGATTAGTCTACTCCTTCTTCACAGCCTCCGCCTCTTACATCTCTAACATCAGTTTTGTAGTAATCACTATTTGGGTTTCTGCAATCTCCACCTTCATTGTATTTACACCACTTGCATTTTGCCATATTATTCACCTCCTTTAATTATTTGAATTTTTATGTGTTAATTTTAAATATGCTATCATAAACTCATTTAAATCTCCATCCATAACTGCTTGAACATTACCGTACTTCATAATTAGTGCGATGGTCTTTTACTAAAGTATATGGACAAAAAACATAAGAACGAATTTGACTGCCCCAAGCAATATCCTTTTGAATTCCTTTCAATTCATCTATTGTTTGTTTATTTTCTTGCTCTTTCAAATTTATCAATTTAGATTTAAGCATTGTCATTGCAGTTTCTTTATTCATCTGTTGAGAGCGTTCAGACTGGCAAGAAACAACAATATTAGTTGGAATATGAGTTATTCTAACAGCTGAATCTGTTTTGTTTATATGCTGTCCTCCTGCACCAGATGCTCTATAAGTATCAATTCTTAAATCATCTGGATTGATATTTACCTCAACATCATCTGATATCTCTGGCAGTACTTCTAATGAAGCAAATGAAGTATGTCTTCTTCCTCCACTATCAAAAGGTGATATTCTAACTAATCTATGAACTCCCATTTCGCCTTTTAAATATCCATAAGCATTTTCTCCTGAAATTAGAAATGTAACACTCTTTAAGCCTGCTTCTTCTCCTTCTAAATAATCTAATTCTTTTACATTAAATCCATTTGAATTTGCCCATCTAGTATACATTCTATATAACATTTCAGCCCAATCTTGCGATTCAGTTCCACCAGCACCTGGATGAAGTGTAAGGATTGCATTATTTCCATCATATTTTCCTGAAAATAAAGTATCTACTTGAAGTTTTTCTAATTTTTTTTCAAGCTCAATAGTACTTTTCTCAAGTTCTTTTTCTAAACTTTCATCCTTTTCTTCTGAAAGTAAAATATTTAATTCTTTTAGTTCTTCTATATTATTTGATATATTTTCAAAATTTTTAATTTTCTTTTCTATAGTTTTTATTTTAGAATAAACAACACTAGATTTTTTAGAATCTTGCCAAAAATTTTCTGACATGCTTTCTTTTTTTAATTGTTCAAGTTCATTTTGCAGACTTTTCAAGTTAATTGTTTCTTTTAGTTTATCTAATTTTTCATTCAAGCTATTTAGTTCTCTTAAATTATTGTCTAAATCTAGCATTTACATATTCCTTTCATATCAATTTAAACTATTATAATTATAGCTTATTCATCTTTAATAGTCAAATAATTTTATACTATAATATATTTGGTATGTTTTTATAAATACATGCTGATTGTTGGTTTATAAAGTTAACATAATTTTATAAATTTTCTTGACATTTATTCCCAATGGATTTATAATAAATTTATGCGGTATTTTGGTATCGTAAATACATATTTTTTGAGAGGTATTTTGTTATGGCTTCTTTCGTGAAGAACTCGTGCATCAACAACCCCACCGTTACTGTACAGCGGATGACTAATTTCATGGTCGATCCTAAGCGTGTAGGAAATGCAGTTGCTAACAGCAACTATTACTGGTGGACTTGGCAACAAAAGCATCGTGAATTCTTGAAAAGCGTGGAGACAGCAAAACGTCAGGTTAACCTGTGAGCTGTATTCATAAGTCACAACATCAAAAAAGACTGAGGTTTCCCCCTAAAAACCTTAGTTAATCCTCACGCACCGTCAGTGAGCTGTCCAGCCTGGGCAACACTGACGGTGTTTTTATTTTATTCTGAAAAAATAGTAAACTCAATTTTTTGACAATTATGTAAAGTCGTGTTATAATATTGTTTATTCGAAATTATTTTTGATTTTTATGAAAGGGTGGTATTTTTTGACTACTTAGAATCACTTCATGTTCGAATATTCACCACTGCAAGAATATAATAGTTCTTGTTGCAAATGGAGCATTTGCTCTAAGGAGTAAAACAATGGAAGAAAACATTGTAGCATGGACATTGCTGAATAGATTTGAGAAAGACTATAACTTGATATCTTCTTTTCAGCCTAAATTTGAAACTGTGCAAAACTCTGATGCCTTTCAGAAGTTGCTCGATGAATGTGTCGGCTTTTTTGACTGTACCCTTCTAGGTAGAGTAGATAATGGTGTTTTTCCTATTAGCTACAGCCTAATATGTGGAGTTATCGACACAACTTCAGAAATTAGAGAGATTGATAAGGAAATTCCTTTTTCTCTTGATATTGCACGTGATGCTGTTGTTAATATGCTGTCTGCATTAACGCAAGCTTATCAAAAGGAGCTTGAAATCTTTAAAAGAAATAACAATCTTTAAAGACTTTACAACCAAAGTTCGAATATTCACCACTGCAAGAGTACAATAACTCTTGTTGCAAATGGAGCATTTGCTCTAAGGAGTAAAACAATGGAAAAAGACATTAAGGAAATGTTGAAAACTTTCGAAGCAACCAATAGCTCTATCTCTTCTTTTCACCTTCAGTTCGGCTCTGTGCAAAACTCTGATGAGTTTCTAGATTTGCTCATCAAATGTGCAAATTTTCTAGATGACGATGTCAAAAAAGGCATAGATGAAAGCATTTTTCCTGTAAGCAACTGTTTGGTCTGGGGGTTTAGTGATGTCATCAGTTACCTTATCCATGTAGATATCAATGTATATGAAAATTCTTATCCTCTTGATATCACTAGTGAGGCTATCGTCAACATGATGTTTGCTTTGCGTTGTTCCTATCAGAAAGAGCTGGAGGCTTTTAGAAAAGACAACAAAGCTTAAAAAACTCACATCAATATTTCTTCTTTGTTTAAATCCTAGCAAAAAGTTGCCAGTTCGTGCAAGATTTAGCTGAAATTGCTAATCATTGCACAGCTGGCAACTTTTTTATTTATAAATCTTAAAACTAACAAATTCATCTTCAAGTCATTGTAAAACTAACATTGTAATAATACTATAGCATTTTAATTACTATAATACATTGTAGCTCCACCAATAATTTCACCAGTAGTAGCATCAACAAAATAGTTCCATATTCCTTCTGTATATCTTTTTACAACATCTTTATAATTGTCTTCATATTTTATTGTTACTACCCAAGCATTTCTTATTCTCTCATCTATTAGATAATATTTTCTTGCTTCACTTGGATAATCTACGGTTTGCATTGGCTTATAAAATTCTTCTTTATTCAAACTTCTTTCATAAGCTTTAGTATTCATTTTTACAACTTCAAGTGTTGCATCAACAGAATCTATTTTATTGCTTTCTACATTTTCATCTTCCATTAAAGCTATTTTTATAGCCTCTTCTTTAGTAATTTTTATTTCGTTATTATCAAAAGATTCATTTTCTGTTCTAATATATTCAAATTTATTATCTTTTGCATTTATTTCGATACATATATATTCATAAGGATTATATGTTTCATCATATTTTTTTAGATATTCAATACTAACATAGTTGCCCTCTTCTTCATCCTTTTCACTATTTTTCTTAGCATCATATGATTTTATTTCTGTAATATCATAACCTGTTGTATCAATATCAAATTGTTTTAAATATTTATTTGCAACTTTTTTAGCCTCTTCTTTTGATATTTTTTCATCTTCATTTTGTGATTGCGTTTGATTATTCCAAATTTCAAAAAATTCGCCACTAAAACCATCTATAGATATAGAATAGTCATCTTCTGTTTCAAATCTATACATAATTTTATCTGATTCTACATCTGCCTTATAGTTATCACTTCCTAGTATGTCGCTATTTAGCCCTGCTTTTTTTAGTTTCTTTATAGCAATTTCTTTTGCCTCTTCTTCTGATATATTAAATTTTTTATTTTCTTCTGTAATCTCAAAAGCTGGGTTTTCTATTTGTTTAGGTACTTTCCAAATTTTTTCTATTATTGTATTGCCGGCAAAGGCAACACCACTTATTGAAATTATAGTACACGCAACTAATCCTAATTTTTTAATACTGGTTACTTTGTTTGTTTTTTCATCTTCAGTACTATCCATTTTTGATATAGCTATTCTGAATTTTAGCTTTTCTTTTATATTGTCATTCATTTTATAGTACCTCCTCTTTTAAATACTTTCTTATCTTTTTTCTGGTTCTATGTAATTTAGTCTTTATATTAGACTCTGACAATCTTAACTCTTTAGCTATATCTTTAATCGAAATGTTTGAATAATAAAACATATTAAATATTTTTAACTCATCTGGTTTTATGTTTTTTATTTTATTGCACACCTCTTCGATTTTTTCAATTTCTTCTAAATATGATTCATAATAACTAAAGTCTAATGAATTTTCTATTTGTTCTAAATCTAGTGATAGTTTTCTTTTCTTAAGTTTTTCTTTTATTAGATTTCTAGTTATCCCTGAAATGTATGCTGATAAGTTTTCGATTTTGTAACCTTCTTCATTTCTTTTCCATACTACAAAGAAAGTATCTAATAAAATTTCTTCTTTATCTTCATTAGATAGATTGTTATATACAGTGTTTCTTATAATTGTATTTACATATGGAGAAAAATCATCTACTATTTTGTCTATGTCTAACTCTTCTCCTTTTACATATTTTTCTATTTTACTTTCCAATTTAGTAACTCCTTTATAAGATATCTTACACTTGTATAGTATTTAAAACATAAAAAAGGTTACACAATATTATAATAAATTTAATTCTTTAATTGTTTCAATTACACTTGCTACATTATCTGGTTCAACTTTCTTTGATAAAATTCCTAGCTTATTTCCTGTTACTATATTCTTTTGGTTATCATCTATAAATAAACATTCATTAGCAGTTAAGTTATATTTTTCTAATAATATTTTATATATTCCTTCATAAGGTTTAACTTGATGTACTTGGTATGATAGTATATATCCATCAACTAATTCAAATAATCCACTTCTTGCTACGTTTTCTGTCGTATACGAATTTATGTTTGATAATAAATAAACACTATATCCTTTGTTTTTTAGTTCTTTGATTAAATCTAAAATTTCCGTATTTACAAAAGCATAATTGTTGTAGTTATACCAAAAGTTTTTAATAAGTTCATCATTAGAATGATTTGTTCTATCAGATACAATATCTATTGCCTCTTCTCTTGATATATATCCTGTATCTATTAGTGCATATTCTAACCATTCTGGTGACTTTATTATATTTTCCATAATAAATTTTTGTTCTTCTTGGCTATCTGTAAATTTCTTTAAAACCTCTTCTACATTAAAATTTAAAATTACATTTCCTATATCAAATATTACATTTTTAATCATTTTCTTTCTCCTTTTGATTATTAAATTATACCAGTTGTATTATATCATAAGACATATTTGTATAAAAAACACTCTTTATCATGTGAATATATAACACCAATTGCTTGCAAATATGAATATATAATTGTACTTCCAACAAACTTCATGCCTCTTCTTTGCAAATCTTTTGAAATAGAATCAGATAATTCATTCGTAGTTTTATCTATTTCATATATTGTTTGCTCTTTAGTAAATGTTCTTAAATAATTGTAAAAGCTTCCATATTCTTCTTGTATTGCTTTAAATATTTTGCTATTAGTTATAGTAGCTTTTATTTTTAATTTGTTTCTTATAATTTTCTTATTTTCTAATAGTTCTTGTATCTTTTCTTCATTATAAGAACAAATTTTCTCTATATCAAAATTATCAAACGCAATTCTAAAATCATCTCGTTTATTAAGCACGCATTCCCAAGATAGTCCAGCTTGAAATGATTCGAGTATTAACATTTCATATAAATATTTTTCATCAAAATTTTGTTTGCACCATTCATTGTCATGATATTCTATATATTTTTTATTCTTCAAATTACACCATTTGCATCTTGTCATTATTACTACTCCTAAAAGCTATTATTCTTTTATAAAGTTTAGTATGTCTTCAAAAATTTGTTTGTGTTCAGTTTCATTTAGTAGTTCATGTCTTAAATCTTGATATATTTTATGTTGTGATTTAGTATATCCTATTTTATTTAAAAATTTTTCTAATTCATCAAACTTTTTTGTACCTTGAATTACTGGATCTTTTTCTCCTGCAATTAGAAAAATCTTTAATTTTTTATTTTTCATTTTATATAAATTTGCTTTAAAAGCTCTGTCTAATAGCTTGTATAAGTTAATAAAACCATTCGTTGTAAATATAAAGCCGCATAATTCATCAGAATTATAATTTTCAACATTACTATAATTTTTTGAAAGCCATTCGTTATCGTTTGTATATCCTTTATTATAAGATTTAAAAGTTAAATTATTTAAAACTTTGTTTGCTTTTTTATTTAGACCAAAATATTTAAAGGAATATGCAATTGCAATTGCAAACTTTGTAAATGGATTTTTTGTAGGTGGTCCACACAATATAAGTTTTTCTATTTCATTATCATATTTTTGTATATAACCTCTTGCAACTAATGTACCCATACTATGACTAAATAAATATACTGGATAATTACTATATTTTTCTTTTATATAATTAGTTACATCATGTAAATCATTTACTATGAAATCCGTATTTTCTGTATAAAAGTATCCTAAATCTTCTGTGCTTTTAACACTATTTCCATGACCTCTATGGTCATTTATTATACAAATATATCCATTGTCTGCTAGATATTCCATAAATTCAAAATATCTTTCTTTATATTCAGACATACCATGTGAAATTTGTACAATTCCATTTATTTTATCTTTTGGAATTGCATAAGCTATTTCTATTGGTAATCCATCACTACTAGATTCTATTATTTCTTTTTCTATCATACAACCTCACTACAATATTATTTTTATAGAACAGATTATAACATATTCAAAATATTTTTCAACTAATGTCTCATATAAATGCCGAAGAGAGAGTTACAATCGTCCCTCTCTCTTGGCTTTTCTTTACCTCACCGTCTTTGCTGCCTCCATCAGTGCCTTGCTCTGCACAATGTACCACCGACCGTTGTCGTAGTAAGTAGTGATGCCAGGCAGGTTCTGATAAAAGGCTCGCAGTGTGTCGTACGCATCAGACTTATGGACAAAACCGAAGGCGTCTACGAGGATAAAGTTTTTAGTGTCGATCATAATGTTGTCGTTCCTTTCTGTAAAACAGGTTGTCGTTCGAACAGATTTATAATTAAATCTACCATAATTATAGCACTTTTGGAAGATTTTTTCAACTGGCTAGTCTTCATAAGAAAATCTTAATATAATTTTAAGTAATTCTTAAAACTTAATCTTCAATTTAGTTTTATAATGTTAGCAATAAGGAGGAGTATTAAATGAAGAAAAAGAAGAAAAAAATAAGATGGTTACTTCTAATAATTATCATAATATATATTATTTTTCAAAATGATGCTTTTAATATTTTTTCAGAATATAAAACGATAAAAGAAGACAAAAATAAAAATTATGCAGGAATTGGTCAACAAAAAGTAAAAAATCAGGATGGATATTTTACTACCTTTACAACTATTGATGATCATAAAAAAACATATATTGAATATAAACAAAATAATGCTTCTTGGAGTAATAATTCATACTGGGGCGGAACAATGGAAGAAAACGGCTGTGGAATAACAGCACTTGCAATTATTTTAAGTGGCTACAATAAAACTCACTCTCCTGAAGATCTTAGACAAAAATATTATCCTGTACTAAAATATGATTCTCTTTCAAAAGAATTATCTGATACATATAATATTGAAAATTCAGATTTTTATTATAACAATACATATTTTACACAAGAAAAATTGCAAGAACATTTAAAAACTAATAGACCTGTTTTGATTTGTGTATGGAGCAAACATTATAGTAATCGTTGGACATCTGCCTCACATTATATGGTTTTACTAGCTACTGATGATAATAATATGGTATATGTTTCAAATCCTAATGGTGGAGAAAATGATTTCAAAAGTTCAGGATGGTATAATTTCCAAGAAATAATTCCTTATATTGCTAAAGTTTTATACATAGAAAGTTATAATTAAAGAGCTACTTCAAAATAGTAGCTCTTTAGTTTAAATATAAATACAAATTATTTTTCCTTAATAATATTTTTACTACAAATATAAGTTACTAAGAAATATCCACCATATATTGCTATTATAAATACTGCTGTTACAATTATTGATTGTAATAGCTTTTCATTACCAAAAGCACTTAATATGAAATTGCACAATTTTATACCAAATATAGAATGAATAATTGCCACTAGAAGAGGAAACATAAAGAATATTCCTATTTGTCTAAATAATGCTTTATTTATCATTTTTTCATCTACACCAATTTTTCTTAACATTTTAAACTTTTCTACATTATCACTAGATTCAGATAATTCTTTAAGTGCTAAAATTGCTGCACAAGATATTAAGAAAATAATTCCTAAATAAAGTCCTATAAATGTTGCCATACCACCTAAACCCAAACTTGCTTCTGCAATATATGTTCTTGTTCTAGCTTCTAATGTAGTACTACTTACATATTCTTCTTTATCTATTGCCTGTATCTTGGCATCAATTTTCCTTTTTTGTTCAGTGTTATTAGCTTTATAATTAGCAATCATTATTTCGTTTTCTTTTTTCAATCCAACAATTGCGTCATCAGGAACAACAAAAAATCCAAAATTTGCATAACTAGCATTCATGCTATAAAAGCCATTTTTACAACTTGAATACTTTGGACTATATTCTTTATTATTTATTGTTATTTTTGTTCCTAATTTTAAACCTTCATCTCTTATTTCACTCCATTCTTTATAATTAGAAACTATAATATATTCATCATTGTCTAAAGAATATTCTTCCAAGTTAAATATTTTTGCTATTTTATTATAATCGCTTATTCTTATTAAAGTTTCTACACTATCATACATTAAAAATGGATATTTTTCTTTAGATATTTCGTAATAGTCTCCTAAAGTATCTCTTACCTTTAAATCACTTTGTACATAAATATTAAATTTTACTATATCTTTAAGATTTTCATTTATATCAAATTTTAATTTATCTAAAGTTTCTTCCAAACCAATTTTCGAATCTTTTTTCTCTTGCTCAGAATATTTACTATTATCATCTGGGATATTTGATTTTTTAGTGAATTCTATATCAGCTGGTGCCAATGTATTCAAATTGTTAGTCATAGAGTTTTTTAATGATAAAGCACTTGATAATACACATATTGTTATAAAAAGCATAAGACATATTACAGTCATAGAAAAAGCCATTGTATTTATCTTGCTTGAAAACTGCCTTAAAGTAAAACTATTTAATCCTTTATAATATGTGTTTTTCATACTCATAAATATTTTTAGCAATAATCCAGATAAAGACCAAAAAATCAAAAATGTTGATATAGCTCCTATAGCAATAGGAATAAAAATATTATTTGCATTTGATAATTTATCAATTCCACCAGTAACTTGATAATATGCATATCCTAAAGCTATACAAGAGGCAATAAATATGATTGTACATAGCCAAGGATTTTTTAATTTTATTTGTTCTGATTTTTTACTAGAATGTAATAAATCAATCAACTTGCATTTACTGATATTTATTGTATTAAATATCATAACAATAAAATACATAATACCAAAATATATTAAAGTCTTTATACATGCTGTTTTAGAAAATATAAATTGAAACTTTGTTAAATCTGCTTCAAACATATTTGCAACTAATATACTCATTAGTTGTGACAATAAAAATCCCACACCTAAGCCAACTACTAATGACATAATTCCTATTATCAGAGTTTCAAAAAATAATATCAATGATATTTTTCTTTTACTCATTCCAAGTGTTAGATATATGCCAAATTCTTTATTTCTTCTTTTTATTAAAAACCTACTTGCATATATAATTAAAAATGCAAGTATAAATGATACAAACACACTAATATCAGATAGTATATTTGTCATAAGTTTTATTATCTCATATGTAGAAGAGGATACATTCATCATAACTGTTTGATCGTCTATTGCATTAAATATATAAAAAATTGCAACACCAAGTATTAGAGTAAAAAAATAGATGGCATAATCTTTTATACTCTTACTTATGTTTTTTAATGACAATTTAAAGAGCATCGTTTAAATCACCACCAAGCAATGTTACAACATCAATTATTTTATCAAAAAACTTTTTTCGTGAATCTGTACCCTTATTTATTTCGTTAAAAATTTTGCCATCCTTGATAAAAATAACTCTTGTTGCATAACTTGCAGTAAACGCATCATGTGTTACCATCAAAATAGTTGCTTGAATATCTTTATTCAAATATTCAAACTTTTCTAAAAGCATCTTAGCTGACTTTGAATCTAATGCTCCTGTTGGCTCATCTGCAAGAATCAATTTAGGATTTGTAATAATTGCTCTTGCACTTGCAATTCTTTGCTTTTGACCTCCACTCATTTGATATGGGTATTTATCCAATACTCCACTAATGTCAAGTTCTTTTGCTACTTTTTTTATTTTCATATCTATTTCTTTCGCAGGAACATTCTGAATAGAAAGTGCCAAAGCAATATTTTCATAAGCTGTTAGAGTGTCTAGTAAATTGAAATCTTGAAATATGAATCCAAGTTCCTCTCTTCTGAATTTATTCAAACTATTTCCTCTTAGTTTGGTAATATCACTACCAGCTACATAAATATGACCAGAAGTTACTTTATCAATTGTAGATATACAATTTAAAAGTGTAGTTTTGCCAGAGCCACTAGCTCCCATTATAGCAACAAATTCTCCTTTATCAACATTAAAAGATATATTGTCAATAGCTTTTGTAAGGCTAGATTTATTGCCATAATATTTTTCAATTTTATCGATTTTTAAAATATTTTCCATAATCTTTCTCCTTTCTTTCTACATTGTAGTACGAAAGATAAGATTCGTCGTTATTCTAATATTACAGAACATTACAATTTTGTAATGTTGGCTAATCATCAAATTTATAAAAATTGTTTTTAGAAAAAATAATTGTAATTTTGGTATAATCATGTACTTTAGATTCAATAGTTATCTTATGTCCTAATTTGTCACACAATTTCTTTGCAATATAAAGTCCCATACCAGTTGATTTTGCTTTTGCTCTACCATTTTCGCCTGTAAATGATTTTTCAAAAACTCTTGTTATATCACTTTCTGGAATTCCTATACCATTATCATAAATAGTCAAATATATTTTCTCTTTATCCTCTTCTGATTTTATTTTTATACAAGATTCAGTATCATCTCTTTTATATTTGATACTGTTATTTATAATTTGATTTAATATAAATTCTAACCACTTTGCATCTGTTAAAACTAGCTTACTTTGAATATCTACATCTAGTCTAACATTATTTTCCAATAAATCATCTTTATTTCGTAAAGCTACATTTTTTATAATTTCTTGTAAATCTTTTTCTTTAATAATATAGTCTTTTTCAACATTTTCACTTCGTACAAAATATAAAATTTGGTCTACGTAATTATCTAATTTTCTGATTTGCTCTATATATCTTTTATCAATTTGATTCTGCATATTATGATTCAGTAATGTTAAACTCGCTATTGGGATTTTTACTTCATGTATCCACATTTCTACATATTCTTTAAAATCTGTAATGCTTAAACTGTACTCTTTTACATTTTCAATCATAGATTTATTTATGTCATAAAGAATCTTATAAAATAGCTCTCCTTCATAAAAATCAGGCTTATTTAGCATTTCTAAAATTAAATATTTTTTATCTAAATTATCTAAAGTTTCAAATAGCTTTTTATAAAATCTGTGCTTTCTAAAATAGTCAAAGCCAATATTAAATAATACAACTATAAAAAATATAATTGTTATTGCAATTTTTAGTTCATTTCCTACTTTAAAAGCATTTAAAATAAGAATTGTAATTATAAAACCAATAAATGATACAATTATCTGTGGAGCTTTATCTAATAAATATTTTTTGAGATTCATAGTAATTTATAACCTTGTCCTTTTCTAGTTTCTATTTTATTCTCAATTCCAAAATCTTGTAACTTACTTCTTAATCTACTAATGTTTACTGTTAAAGCATTATCATTTATAAACTCATTATTATTCCATAAATCAGTCATTAAATCATCACGAGTTACTATTCTTCCACGATTACTTAAAAGATATGTAAAGATAATCATTTCATTTTTAGTTAGCTCCAACATTTTGCCATTTCTCTCTAAAATACCTTTTTTAGGATTAACAACTATGTCATCATAAAATAAATCATCTCTATTATTTTCCATTCTTTTGAAAATATTTTGAATTCTTAGTAATAATATCGTTGGATTATATGGCTTGGTAATGTAATCATCTGCTCCATAAGATATAGACAAGACTTCGTCCACTTCTCCTGCTCTACTTGTAACCATAATAATCGGAACATTTGACTCTTTTCTGATTTCTTTTAATAATATTTCTCCATTTATATTTGGCAAATTTATATCAAGTAAAATTAAATCTGCTTTAATATTTTTTATGTACTCTTTAGTATTATCAAATTTTTCTAGTGTTAATACTTCATATCCAGAGTTTTCTAATAATGTTTTTAATTCACTTCTTATAATTTCTTCATCTTCTATAATCAATATCTTTTTCATATATTGTTAGTCCTTCCATATTACAAACTTATAAATACTGAACAAATTCTTCTATAGCTTTTCTTGAAAAATGTAAATTTTTATTAGGCTCGCAATCTTCTGACATATAACCAATTGGCATCATAAAAATTGGTTTTATATTTTCAGGTAATTCCAAAACATTTTTTATATCATCTTGCTTAAATGCTCTTACCCAACATGAACCAATTCCTAAATCCCATGCTTTTAACATTGCATATGTGCCTATAATACTTAAATCCATTTCAGCAGTATTATATTTTCCCTCTCTTTTGTTATTCCAAACAATATCCATATCACAACAAAAAAGCAAAATAATTGGTGCATCAAAAGTCATTCTACAAACTGATTTGATTTTTTCTTTATATTCTTCACTTTTTATTACATAAATTTTTTGCGGTTGTAAGTTGCACGCTGTTGGTGCTAATCTAACCATTTTCATTATTTCATCGATTTTTTCTTGTTCAATTTCTTTGTTTGAGAAACTTCTAACTGAAAATCTTTCCCTTATTATTTCATCAATATTCATTAAAATACCTCCTAATTATTTTCAATTTGATTTGTTTCACTTAATAGCCTATCAAAATCTGATACATAATTTTTATCCTGTATAACTTTATATTTTTCATATTCGTTCTCCGCTTTTTCAACTGCTTGTTTATGTGAAATCTTACCTTTTCCATCTAAAACTTCATAATGGAAAACCTTCAAAGCATTTTCTACTTCATTTTTCCAATCTTCCATATACATAGTTATATTTCTTTCTGCATTATTTTCAGCAATATCCAAAAATAAGTTTACTAAATTATTCAAATTTTTCATTTCTTTTTCATCTAAATAATTTTTGGCAACGATTACATCAGATTTTAATATTTTTCCATCTGGTGAGTTTTCCCAAGTAGTAAGTCCCATATGCTTTTTTTGAGAATCTGCTCTGTTATAAACTATTTCAGCAGCTGTATTTCCTGTAATTGCAAAATGAAACTTATTTTGAATGGTTTTATAAAAAATTATTGCAGTATCACTATTTTTATCATAATCAATAGAACATTCAGCAAATATATCAGTAATTTTTTGATAAAACATTCTCTCACTTGTACGAATTAACTTAATTCTTTCAAGTAATCTTTTAAAATACTCTTGATCAGATTTTTTTGCTTTTAAAAATCTTTCATCATTTAAAGCAAAACCTTGAACCATATAATCTTTAATTATTTTATTTGCCCAAGTTCTAAACTTTATTGCTTTTTTAGAGTTAACTCTAAAACCTATTGAGATAATCATATCAAGATTATAATATGGATAAATTCTTTTAACCTCACGAGTTCCTTCTATTTGAACTTGTGCAATTTTTGCACAAGTTGTATTTGCATCCAACTCTTCATCCTTATAAATATTGTTAATATGTCTTACAATTCCACTTCTGTCAATATTAAAAAGTGTTGCTAATGCTTCAGTATTTAACCATACATCTTCATTTTCTAATAGAACTTCTACTTTTGTATTGCCTTCTTCATCACTATAAAATAAAATGTTTTTCTCATTTCCAATTGATTTGTTATCCAATGCTTGTCCCTCCTTTTTCAAATATTTTCAGTTAATTTATACTATAACATTTATTTCGATTTGCTTCTTTTTGAATTGCCAAGAATTCCTTGACAGTTCAATTTATGTCTATTTTTTTCATTCACGAACATCTGTATTGTATCACACATATATAAAAGATTCAATCTTTTATAGTTAATTTGGTAACTTGTTTTTATAATATTAAAATAAAAAGAGTTAGTACAATATCCTATATACTAACTCTTTTTATTTATTATACAATGTTTAAAGTTGACAATTCGTTGACAAATTGATAATTTATATAAATTATGTTAAGCAGTAAAATCTATGTAGCCATTGCTATTATTGATTTCTTCCACAACAGTTCTTATACTTCTTACCACTTCCACAAGGGCATGGGTCGTTTCTACCAACTTTTGGTCCATCATTTTTTATTTGTTGTGCTTTTTCATTTGAAGATTTGTTTGGAACTGTTTCACCTTCAATATTCATACCATCTATTGCACTTCTATCCATTGATGCAGATGTTATACTAACAGCACTCTTTCTTTCTGCAGTTTTTTCTTGTTTTCTAACATGTAACATGATTTTTGCAACTTCAAGTTTGATTTGAGCAATCATCTCATCAAACATTTCGCCACCTTCGATTCTATATTGAACAACAGGATCTTTTTGACCATAAGCTCTTAAGCCTATACCATTTTTTAATTCATCCATATTATCAATATGATCCATCCATTTGTTATCTACAACTTTCAATAAAACAACTCTTTCAAGTTCTCTTATTGGTTCGCCAATGCTTGCTTCTTTTTGCTCATAAGCAGCTAATACTTTTTCTTGTAATTCTTCAAGTAACTCTTTTACATGTATTTTTTCTTCTTTTAAAGCGTCAACATCTGTAATAACAAAGTTTGCAAATATTTCATTTGCTAAAGTTTCTCTATTGATTGAATTATCTTCAATTTCTGGTCTATATGTTTCTACAAACATTTCAACTGATTCATTAAGCATTGATATAATGTTATCACGAATATTTTCACCATCTAAAACTTTTCTTCTTTCAGAATAAATTATATCTCTTTGAACATTCATTACATCATCATAGCTTAAAATATGTTTACGAATTGAGAAGTTTCTACCTTCAACTTTACTTTGTGCAGTTTCAATTGTTTTTGCAACTAATTTGACTTCAATAGGTAAATCTTCTGGTAAATTTCCTCTTTCAAAAATATTTGTGATCATATCACCACCAAATATTTTTAATAAATTATCATCAAGTGCAAGATAAAATCTAGTTTCACCTGGATCTCCTTGACGACCACTACGTCCTCTTAACTGATTATCAATTCTTCTTGACTCATGACGTTCTGTACCTATGATTTTTAAGCCACCTGCTTCGATTACTTTCTCTTTTTCTTCTTTTATTTCTTTATCGTATTTTTCTTCTAGTTCTTTAAATTTCTTTCTTGCTTCTAATATTTCTTCATCTTTTGTTTCATTAAAAGCTGTTGCTTGAACAATAAGTTCTTCACTATATTTTAGCTTTCTCATTTCTTGTTTAGCCAAATATTCACTGTTTCCACCAAGCATAATATCAGTACCACGGCCTGCCATATTGGTTGCAATAGTAATTGCATTAAATTTACCAGCTTGTGCAATGATTTCAGCTTCTTTTTCATGATTTTTAGCATTTAAAACTTCGTGTTTTAAGCCTTCTTTATCTAATAATTTACTTAATTTTTCAGATTTATCAATTGAAACAGTACCAACTAATATTGGTTGACCTTTGCTATGTGCTTCTTTTATATCAGCTATAATTGCTCTATATTTAGCTGCTTCATTTTTATAAATAATATCTGTTAAATCTTTTCTAATTAAAGGTTTGTTTGTAGGTATTTCAATAACATCTAAGTTATAAATTTCTTTAAATTCTGCTTCTTCTGTCATTGCAGTACCTGTCATACCAGAAAGTTTTTCATACATTCTAAAATAATTTTGATATGTAATAGTAGCTAAAGTTTTTGATTCATCAGCAATTTTAACATTTTCCTTAGCTTCAATTGCTTGATGTAAACCATCACTATATCTTCTACCATACATTATACGACCTGTGAACTCATCTACAATTAAAACTTCTCCATCTTTAACAATATAATCAATATCTTTCTTCTTTACACCATGAGCATGTAATGCTTGATTTATATTATGAACTAAATCTGAGTTTTCCAAATCGTTTAAATTTTCAACGCCAAAGAATGATTCTGCTTTCTTTGTACCTTTTTGAGTTAAAGTTGCTGATTTAGCTTTTAAGTCTACTATGTAATCATAATTTTCATTGTCTTCTGCTTGATCAACATCTTTTGCATCTTCTTCAATTATAACTTTTGGTGTTAGTTTTCTGACAAAAGAATCTGCTTTTTTATATAAATCTGAAGATTTATTTGCTCTTCCTGAAATAATAAGTGGTGTTCTTGCTTCATCTATTAAAATACTATCTATCTCATCAACAATAGCATAATTCAATCCTCTTTGTACCATATCTTCTTTGCGGATAACCATATTATCTCTTAAATAGTCAAAACCATATTCACTATTTGTACCATAAGTTACGTCTGCATTATACGCTTGTCTTTTTGCTACTGGATCCATTCTACTTAGAATTAGGCCAACACTTAATCCTAAAAATCTGTATACTTTTCCCATCCAGTCACTATCTCTTTTTGCTAAGTATTCGTTAACAGTAACAACATGTACACCTTTACCTGTTAAAGCATTTAAATAAACTGGCAATGTAGCAACTAAAGTTTTTCCTTCACCAGTTTTCATTTCTGAAATTCTACCTTGGTGAAGTATAATACCACCTATCAATTGTACATCAAAGTGTCTCATTCCTAATACTCTTTTTGATGCCTCTCTAACTACTGCAAAAGCTTCTGGTAAAATATCATCTAATGTTTTTCCATTTGCTAATTGTTCTTTAAAATAATTTGTTTTATCTGCCAATTCTTTATCTGATAATTTTTCCATTTCTGGTTCTAAACTATTGATTTTTTCTACTATTGGCATTACTCTTTTTACTTCTTTTTCACTATATGTTCCAAAAATTTTTTTAAATAATCCCATTTAAAAGCCTCCTAAAGTTATCTGCAAATCCTTTGTAAAATTTGTCTTATAAACTATATCATTAAATAACGCAAATTGCAAGTTTTAGAAATAATCTTTTATCTAAAAGTTATATCTGCTTTATCATATTCTTCTGGTTTTAAACCTAATCTAGTAAGCATATACACGTATAATATAAATGTAAATACTAAAAAGATTATTCCGCCTATTATCATAGATATTTTTATGTCAAAATGATTTAATATTACAGTACCTACTATTCCAACTAACATTCTCATTAAGTTTGAAACTATTGACTCTGTTGTATATACTTTTGCCAAAGTTTCATCATCTATAAAATTGTTCATATATTGTCTTTTTAAAATTTGAGAAATTCCTTTGCACATTCCAACCAAAAAATATGCAAATAAAATTACAGCCAATTTAATAATTAAATGAAGATTAGATAAAGCCACCAAACCACATATTACAAAACTTAGTGAATTCCATACTCCGTATTACAGTCAATGTTTTATTTCTATATTTCCTATTTGTTTCAACTGCAGTTTTAGAAGCAATTCCTACAAAGACTTGATATAAAGCATCAAATATTCCTATTACAGTTGCTGACACTCCAATTTGATCAAGTAAATCAACCTTATATGTATTAAACAAGCAAATTATTCCCCATAAAAATCCTACTGAAAAAAGTAAAGCTCTTAATCGTTTAGAATTAAATATGAAAGAAAATGATTCTTTTAAATTTTTAATATATTCTTTAAAATTGCCTTTAGTTTTTTCCTTTTCATTCTGCTCTTCTAATCTTATATCACTAAAGTTTGCCGAAATAAGAGTAGCAAGTAATGAACAAATAAAACATAATATCATTGGTATATATGGATTGATATCATACAAAACTCCTGCTAATATTGATGAAACAGCTGCTACATAACAATACTTTGAGTATCCTTTTGCATTTATGCTTGAAAATATTTCATTTTTATTTGTACATTCAGGAATTGAATCATTTAATATACATGATTCTGTTATTCCTTTTAAAGCAAAGGCTATTGCTGTTACACACTCCTCTATTAAAAATGTTAAAAAATTAGGACAGAATATAACTGTTAATATACATAGTGTATTTATTATATTCCCTATAAGAAGTGATTTACTTTTTCCAACTTTATCTACAAAAACTAAAGCTGGTATTTGTACTACTATACTTGTAAAGGCATAGGCAGAACCAGCTAAAACAATTTCAGATACACTAATCCCCTTTAATTGTGTTAGAAACAGTACTTGTATTGCATAATAAAAAATAAAATCCAATCCAAGCATATTATAAATTGGAAATATTTTGATATTCAATTTTCTCTTTTTTCTCTCTTCAACATCTTTTTCTTTTGTTTTCATTTTTATTTCCTATCTTTTATTTAATATAATTTTATATACTATTTTATATCATTTAACTCCAAAAAAGTAAACTGCTTTTATCACATTTTAACATATTGCTCATACACTTTACTAATTTTAATATTAAAAGATGGTTTATATGTTTGTTTTCAATTATAAAAAAGAAAACTCCCACTCAGCCAAGTTGCCAAATGGGATAAAAGAAAAATTCTTTTCGATTGCGCTTAGAGAATCCAAGCCACCCAAGTAAGTCCGATAAGCACAATGGTTGCTAGAAGCAACCACTTTTCGTTCTTGTTACCATTGTAATACTTGCCAAACAGCAAGCCTACAAAGATACCAAAAACGATGCACCATACAAACACCAGAGTAACGCGGGTAGCAGCAAGATCATTAAAAAGCATTTTACACTCTCCTTCGCTTCGTAGCTTTACTGAAAAAATATGCTATGTGAACCCAATCAAATATATTTATATTATACCACAGTTTATGTTAACTGTCAAAAAAGTTATTATTTTTCACAAAAGTATGATTGAAAAATAAAAATCTTTATCATAATTTTGTTTCTTTATCATACACTTTACTAACTTTAATATAAAAAGGTGGTTTATATGTTTGTTTTCAATTTTAAATTAAAAAAATCAAATATTGCAAAAATTCTTTTAGTGTTATTCGCTATATTTTGCATCATTTTATGCTGTATTGCAGTAAGTAAAATGCTAAAAAATATTACCAAGGAAAATACTTTTGTAGACAGCAATTGTCTACCTTCTAATGATGTTGCAACACTTACTGAAAAAAATTATACAAATGTTTTAAAAATGGTTCATGATGATTTAAATACATATGTTGGTCAGCAAATTTGCTTTACTGGTTATGTTTATCGTGTGCCAGATATAAAAGAAAATCAATTTATCCTAGCCAGAGACATGTACATAGATTCTAATCATTTGCAATCCGTCATAGTTGGTTTCTTATGCAGTTTAGATAATGCTAAAGACTTCCAAAATGGTGATTGGGTTAAATTAACTGGTACAATAGAAAAAGGAGAATACTTTGGCGAAATTCCAATCTTGAAAGTCTCAAAAATAGAAAAAACTTCTGCTCCTGAAAATAAATTTGTAGAGCAACCAGATGAAGCTTATGTTCCAACAGCTGCAATATACTAATATTATTCCATTATAGATTTTACAATTCCTTTATCTATACTACTTGCAAAAATATTTTTTATTATAACCAAAACAACTGGTCCTATTAACATTCCGATTATTCCTACTAATTTAAAACCAGTATACATTGCAAGTAGTGTAAATATTGGATGAATTCCTATTTTATTACTTACTAATTTTGGCTCTAGCATTTGTCTTACAACAACTATTAAAATATACAATCCTAATAACGATAAAGCTAAGCTATTATTAGCATTCAAAAATTCAATTATTATCCATGGTATAAAAATAGTTCCAGCACCAAGTATTGGTAGAGAATCTATAAATCCTATAAACAAAGACATTAAAAATGGATATTCAATTTTCATTCCAATTAAAAACAATAAATTTAGTCCTATAGTAACAATTATAAATGTAATCAATATTAGTGTAGCTTCTGCTTTCAAATAATTTCCTAATACTGAAAGTATTTCAGATAAATGTGTTCTCATCTTCCCTACCCATTTTCTAGGAATATGATGTTCCATTCTATCTAATATATAAATTTTATCTGAACTAATAAAATAAGTTGCGAGTATAGTAATTACAAAATATATAAACACAGTTGGAATTGAACTAATTGATTGTAAAATTTTATTCATATAATTCTTTAAAAGTATTGCTAAATTATTCAATATTTCAGTTACACCATTTTGCAATAAAATATTTATACTTTCAGAAAAATTAAATTGCTCAAACCAACTCCATAAAATCTGAATAAAATTCATAATTTTATCTATATATAAATTCATTCCACTTAAAAATCCACTTATTTCATTTATTAGAGTAACAATTCCCCATATCAAAAATACTGAAATCACAACAAATACTAAAGCAAGTACAATTATACTGCTAGCCTTTCGTGAAAGATTTGTTTTTCTTTTAATAAATTTTATTATTGGTTCTATCAATGCAGATATTATGTATCCAATTAAAAATGGAATATAAAACAACACTAGTTTTAAACCTAAATAAAAAGCCAATATTCCAGTTAACATTATAATACAATTTTTTATAATTTTAGTATATTCATATTTTGAATTCATGAACTATCCTCCAAAATCATTCTATAATGTTTATCATACACTTTTTGATATAAAATCATACATAAAAAACAGACTTTAATAAAATTTGTTTTTTCAAAATTTATCAAAGCCTGTTTCGTTAGTAGCTTCTATTATTTTTATACACTAAAAATTATGGCAACCACAAATGTCTTCAAAAGTTTTTCCTACACACTCACAAGAAATATCCTCTTGTTGAGCTATATCACCTATAGTTAAGACTCCTATAACTTTTCCATTTTCTAAAACTGGTAATCTACGAACTTGATTATTTGCCATAATATCAGCAGCTGCTTTTACATCTGTATCAGCAGTTGTTTTTATTACATTTATAGTCATAATATCTGAAAGTTTTGTAGTATTACAATCTTTATTATGAGCTACTGCTCTTGTTATAATATCTCTATCAGTTACAAAGCCTACACATTTGTCTTCTGATGAGCAGATTGGTAAACAACCTATTTGATTTGAATTCATCAATTTAGCTGCTTCTGCAACACTTGTTTCTGGTGATGCTTTTACCAAATTATTACACATACAATCTTTTACTCTCATGCCAACCTCCAATTTTTAATATTATAGAGAAAACAATATTAAAAGTTTTCTTTAATAAAAATATTATGCTATTTTTTCGAAAAACTTATTCAATATATCTTCTTTTTTCAATATTTGCATAAAAAGAAAAAGTTAGATATTTTCAAGATACTTTTATATTATCTCAAATATCTGACTTTCAAATAAATTACATATTTTTATGCTTTTTCATTTACTAATTTCTTAAATTGATTTCCTCTATCTGCAAAATTTTTGAACATATCAAAACTTGCACTTGCTGGTGAAAATAAAACTACATCTCCAGATTTTGCCAATCTTTTTGCTAACATAATTGTTTGCTCTAAAGTCTGACATTTATAAATATTAACTTTCTTTGTAGATTTTTCCATTTCATCTAATACAGCATTCTCAATTTTATCTGCTGTTTGACCAATTAAAATCAATTCTTTACAATTATCTAAAATAGGTTTTGCAAGTGGTGCATAGTCTAAATTTTTATCATATCCACCTGCTATTAAAATAATATTTCTAAGTGCAAATGAATTCAAGCCAACTATAGTTCTTGTTGGGCTAGAAGAGGCTGAATCATTATACCATTTTACTCTATTTTCTGTTTCTTTAACTAATTCAATTCTATGTTCAACACCTTTAAATTCTGAAATTGTTTTAACAGCTGTTTCAACATCTACAAAGTCTTTTGTAGCAGCTAATACTGCACAAATATTTTCAGCATTATGTTTTCCTTTTAATATAATATTTTTTGTATCTAAAATATGACTTCTTAATCCATTTTGGCAAAACTTTATTTTTCCATCATCAACAATATATCCATTTTCAAGTTTTTCTTTACTACTAAAATATATTACTCTACTATTTGCAATTTCTCCACATTTTCTTGTTATTTCATTATCATAATTTAGTATTACAACCTCTTCTGGCTTTTGATATTGGAAAATATTTTGTTTGGCTTCTATATATTCTTCCATTGAACTATGAATATTTAAGTGATTTGGTGTAATATTTGTTATTACAGATACATTTGGACTTATTTTCATATTCATCAATTGAAAACTACTTAATTCTAATACAACAAAATCATCTGGTGTCATTTCTGCTATTCTAGTAAATAAAGGATATCCAATGTTTCCTCCTAAAAATACTTTTTTTCCACCAGCTTCCAAAACTTTTGAAATTAAAGTTGTAGTAGTTGTTTTTCCATCACTACCAGTTACACCAATAACTTTACTTGGTGTAAGTTCCAAAACCATTTCAACTTCTGTTGTAACAATTGCACCTCTTTCAGTTTCTTTTGCTAATTCTGGAACTGTTGGTAAGCAACTTGGTGAACGAAAAATAATATCAAATCCTTGTAGCTTTCTTAAATAATCTTTTCCAAATGAAAAATTCATTCCATAGTCTATTATTTGATTGATTAAATTATTATCTATTTTATCAATTTCTTTGTTATCAAAGACTGTAACATTTGCTTTCAATTTGTGTAAATATTCTATTAGTGGTAAGTTACTAACACCTAAACCAATAACAGCAACTTTACTTTTCTTTAAATAATTGTTAAACTCTTCTAATTTCTCATTTTTATATGAATTTTCTAATGTACTATTTTCCATAATAATATAAACACTCCCTTTCATCTTTTGAAAATATTATGTAAGTATATAAACATTAGTAAATTTTTAATACATTTCTTCAGGCACTTTTAAATTTGACATATCTATATTTGCTAATAAAAACTTTGTAGATTGTTCTACACTTTTACAATTAGTTACATCTATTGTTATTGTGCCATTAGATAGTTCATAAAAACCTGCCTCTTCTTGTAATTTATCACGCATTTCTATATTTTTTCTAATTTCCTCTTCTGATTCTTCATTATGATATTGCGCACATTTTCTTTTTACTCTTTCATCTAAATCTGCAACTACAAAAAAATGATAATCAGTATCTGGATATATCTTCATAATACTTCTTCCAGAAATAATAACATTATAATCTTTTTTTAAATCATCAATAAGCTTCCTTGCAAAAGCAAATAATTGCTTATTATCAGCCTTTCCACCAACAGTTGAAACAGCTAAAGAAACATCTTTTGATTGTAGTAATTCTTCATCTATTTTTTTATTTCCAATATATATAATTGTTTCATTATCTTCTATTTTCAAATTGATATTAAATAAATCCATCATTTCTTTAATATCCAAATTTTTGTTTGTTTTCTTTAAGTCTTCTATATTTTTTCCATTTTGCATTATTGCATAAACTATTGCTCTATATAAATTTCCACCATTTAAGAGTACAGTATTAGGTAATTCTTTTATAAGTTCTCTACATATACTAGTCTTTCCGGCTCCAACCAAGCCTTCTATTCCTATAACCATTTATTATCCCCTTCTAACATTATATTATTTTACGAAAGTATTGTATCATTTTATAAAGTGTTTTTCAAGTATGATGAATTATTAAAAATGGCTATTTTGAAGTATTATTTGAATTTCAGCAAATTCAAATGAATATTTTTTTCATTATCAGACATAATAGTTATAGAATTATTCAAGGAGGTGTTGAAAATGTCTAAAAAGAAAAAACAAAGTAAAGAAAGAACAACTGATGAAGACTAGTTAGCAATACCAAAAAATTTTCAGTAGTACTTTATAGAGCTTAATTTATATAAATTATTGTTGTATTTAGTACTACATTCTAGACAAAATATTTTGTTAAAATCATTCAATATAGATTTAATTAAATTTAGTTAAGAGAAGTATTTACTCTCTATAAAAAGAAGAGGCTATTCGGTAATAAAAACCAAATATCCTCTTCTTTCTATTTAATAAAATATAATATCTTTTAACTTTTATAATAGTATATCTTTGAATTATTTACTATCTTTATTTCCAGAAATTTCATATTCTCTTTTAGCTTTATATGCTTTCATTCTTTCTTCATTTATTGAACTTGATTTCTTTTCTTCTAGATCTTCTTGCTTACTTTTACTGTTAAATATATTGTAAATAGATTTTATAATATTTTTCATATTTTCCCCCACAAACTTTTTCATATTTTAACTTTTATAAATTTTCATTGCCTAATTTTCTAGATATTTCTTTAAGAATTTTCCTGTATATGACTGTTCATTTTTTACAATTTGTTCTGGTGTTCCTATTGCAATTACTTGACCACCTTTTTCTCCACCTTCTGGTCCTAAATCTATAATATGGTCTGCTGTTTTTATTAAGTCTAAATTATGCTCAATTACAAGAATTGTATTTCCAGTATCAACCAATCTTTGTAAAATTTCAATTAGTCTATGGACATCTGCAATATGAAGTCCTGTAGTTGGTTCATCTAATATATATAAAGTTTTTCCAGTAGCTCTTTTTGATAATTCTGTTGCAAGTTTAACTCTTTGTGCTTCACCACCTGATAAAGTAGTTGAAGGTTGTCCTAATTTCACATATCCCAAACCTACATCTAGTAAAGTTTGAATCTTTTGCTTTATTTTTGGAACATTGCTAAAGAATTCAACTGCTTCTTCAATCGTCATATCTAATACATCAGATATACTTTTTCCTTTATATTTAACTTCTAAAGTTTCTCTATTATATCTTTTTCCAGCACATACTTCGCAAGGTACATAAATATCTGGTAAGAAATTCATTCCTATTTTTACAACACCATCACCTTGGCAAGCTTCACATCTTCCACCTTCAACATTAAAGCTAAATCTACCTTTTTGATAGCCTCTCATTTTTGCTTCATTTGTTCCTGCAAAGATATCTCGAATACTATCAAATACACCTGTATATGTTGCTGGATTTGAACGTGGTGTTCTTCCTATTGGTGATTGGTCTATGTTTATAATCTTATCTATATTTTCAATACCTTTTATTTTTGTACATTTACCTGGTTTAACATTTGAGCCATTAAGTTCTTTAGCTAAATATTGATATAATACTTCATTTACTAAAGTTGATTTTCCTGAACCAGATACACCTGTAACACAATTAAATACACCTAATGGAATTTTTACATTTACATTTTTTAAATTATGTTCTGTAGCTCCTATAATTTCTATTGCTTTTCCATTTGACTTTCTTCTCTTCTTTGGTACTGGAATCTTCTTTCTTCCACTTAAGTATTGTCCTGTAATTGAACCTTCTACTTTCTTTATTTCTTCTGCAGTTCCTTGAGCTATAACATTTCCGCCATGTACACCAGCACCAGGTCCAATATCAATAACTTGGTCTGCTGCATACATTGTATCTTCATCATGTTCTACAACAATTAAAGTATTTCCTAAATCTCTCATTTTTTTCATTGTTTGAATTAACTTCTCATTGTCTCTTTGATGAAGTCCTATACTTGGTTCATCTAATATATACATTACTCCGGATAAGCCAGAGCCAATTTGTGTTGCAAGTCTAATTCTTTGAGCTTCACCACCTGATAAAGTTCCAGCTGGTCTTGATAAAGTTAAATAGTCAAGTCCTACATCTATTAAGAATTCTAATCTCTTGTTTAACTCTCTGAATATCATATCTGCAATCATTTTTTCTTTTTTATTTAATTGTAAACTTTGCAAATATTCTTTGATTTTTACAATTGATAATTCAGTAAGTTCATTTATATTTTTGTCACCTACTTTAATAGATAGAACTTCTTTTTTTAATCTAGCTCCATGGCAGGTTGAACAAGCACTTTCGCTCATATACATTTCATAGAAGTCACGCATTCCTGCAGATTTAGTTTCCCTATATCTTCTATCTAGTGTTGGTAAAACACCTTCAAATGGTGTTGTGAATTTTCTTGTTCCAGCAGAAGAGGTATATTCAAAATCTATTTCTTCATTTCCAGTTCCATATAAAATCTTTTCTAAAAATTCACGTGGTAATTTCTTTATTGGTTTCTTTATATCTACACCATAATGTTTACCTATACTTTCAAAGTACATTTTAGCCATTGTCTCGCCTTTTTTCATTGTGCTAGATCCAAATGCTTTTACTCCATCATATAAAGTTTTGCTTTTATCTGGTATAATTAAATCTTCATCCATTTTCATTAAATAGCCAATACCTGTACATTCAGGACAAGCTCCTTGTGGGTTATTGAAAGAAAACATACGTGGTGAAAGTTCTTCAAAACTAAAGCCACAATTTGTACATGCATAATTACTGCTATATATTTTTTCTCCCAAGCCTATGAAATCTATTTTTACTAAACTTCCAGCATACTGCATTGCCACTTCAACACTTTCTGCTAAACGATTTCTGCTTTCTGGTCTAATAACTAAACGATCAACTATAATATCGATATTATGTTTTTTATTTCTATCTAATTCAATATCATCAGAAAGTTCATATATTTCTCCATCTATTTTTGCTCTTACGAAACCATTTTTTTGCATGTCAGCAAAAAGCTTGGTATATTCCCCTTTTTTTGAACGAACAACAGGAGACAATACTTGAATTTTAGTGCCTTCTTCATGGCTTAAAATATTGTCTACAATTTGGTCTATTGTTTGTTTTTCAATTTTCACACCACAATTAGGACAATATGGTACACCAATTCTAGCATATAATAAACGAATATAATCATATATTTCTGTAACTGTTCCTACTGTTGAACGTGGGTTCTTTGATGTTGTTTTTTGGTCAATTGAAATAGCTGGTGATAAACCTTCTATGCTTTCAACATCTGGTTTCTCCATAATTCCCAAAAACTGTCTTGCATAAGATGATAAGCTCTCTACATATCTTCTTTGACCTTCTGCATATAAAGTATCAAAAGCTAAAGATGATTTTCCAGAACCTGAAAGTCCTGTAATAACAACTAATTTATCTTTTGGAATTTCTAAACTTATGTTTTTTAAATTGTGTTCTTTTGCTCCTTTAATGATGATCTTATCATTCATTTTTTAGCCCCCTAATTTTTTATAATCTTATATGTAATGTCTAAATGTCATCTTTTTTATTAAGTCTCATAAAATCGAAAATATTATATCATAGTAAATTCAATCTAGCAAGGAAAATAGAAATATTGTCAAGGCTTTTACATAAAAAAACTACTAATTGTTTAAATCTCACAATTAGCAGTTTTATTTAATGATTTTATTCTTTTTCAAACCCTTTAGAAGTTAATCTTATTGTTTGGTCACCTTCAAAAGCTACAAAATTTGTTGTGTTCATTTCTTCTAGCCAACTTCTTACTTCAACTGTTTGCCATTTTCCAGAATTATATCCACCACCATTATCATTATTCCAAAGCCATTTTGGACAATTAAAAAAACATATAGTTGGTTTTATTACATCATAAACTTCCTTCGTGACACCATATTGTCCATGATGTGCCATTTGAACAGCATAGCTTGGTAAATCATCTTTGCAATTTTCTAATAACTCTTTAGATGTATATACATAACTATCTCCTAAAAATAGTATACTCTTTTTTACATCTTTTGCAGTAAGCTTAAATACCATACTTGATTCATTTCCATTATCTGAATGAGTGATTTCAGGATTAGCAATTCTTAGTATTTTGCACTCAACATTACCTATTTCAATAAATTGATTTGCTGTACAATCAATTCTGTTTTTTATTTTACTATTATTTAATTCCTTTATCATGGCAAGTTCTGTTTCTTTGCCTCTGCTATCATTTGCTTCATACCATTCAGCAGTGTTTAAATGATAACATAAATTTTCAATAGTAATATTATTATTTTCATTTTTTAATATTTCGAGTAATGCTCCTACATGGTCATCATGTGCATGAGTAATAAACCAATAATCAACCTTTCCATTACCATACTTATTTATATATGACAAAATCAAATCTGAATCTGTATTTTTGCCACCATCTACTATTATGAGCTTATTATTTCTAGTTCTAATTACATATCCTGCAGAATTTATATTTTCCTTATCTTCTTCGTTGCTTCCACCAATTAAAGTTATCTTTATACCTTCTACACTTTTATTATAATAATAAAAAAATAAGCAAATAATTATTCCGTACAATTACTAAAATACTTAATTTTAAAATTATTTTTTTCATATATTCCTTCTTTATTCAATATTACTATTTTTATATATCAAATAGTTATCTGTTTCGTAGAACACATTGTAATCATATTTTTCTAATTCTTCATTTTTCTGCATTCCTTTTCCCCAGATAATATAATTGCAATTTGCTGTTTTACAATTTCTTGTAACAAATTGTACATTTCCCAATTGTTGCTGTACAACAATTGTTACACTATCATAACTTTTTGGTTCACGTGCATACATTAGCACTATTTCTGGATTTACTTGTCTGATATATGACACTAGATCAGTAGTTGGCATTACTTTTTTAGTTCTAGTATTATCTTGCATAATTGCTGTAGCAATCTCATAAGCTTCATTTGGAACTTTATATAGATTATTTACTGCTACATAATTTTCCTTATTATAAATAAGCTTGCCACTTAATACAATTGCTACAACAGCAATTATTCCTAAAATTATTTGCTCTGCTTTTCCTTTTCTTGACATGATAATCTTTGTAATTACATAAGATATAGTGATTCCAAGTGGAAACATCCAATACATTCGCCAATAAACAGAAACTGGAAAAAATGGTTCTACTATAGCACTAAAAATAGGATTTAATGTAATAATTCCAATACATGCAGTTAATCCTATAAAAAACAATTTAATTTTCTTATTTTCTTCTTTAAAAAAAATATATACTAATGCAATTATGTATAAAACAATATATGCCCCTGTTCCTTTATATTCCAAAAAAGTTGTTTTAATTGTATTTAATCCTTCTATTAACATTCTTTTTACTTATAATCAAATCTCGTTGATTAACACCTTTCTATTATTTTTTATACTACCCTATTAAATTGTAATGTATAACAACATACAATATAAAATATACAATACAAGGTATACAGCAAATTCCACTTTTCACTACATATGATATTTCTTTATCTTTAAAAGCAAAAATAACTGCTAAGCTTAATAAAGTTATAGCTGGTAAACCTATTCCCATTGATGTTGTTAATACCCCAGCAAAAATTATCATACCTAATAATATACAAGATATTATATCAAAATTATTCTTTAATGCTTTTATAAATAAAAGCCATACACATGGGATTATTATATTTCCTAATACTGCTTTTCCCTGCCAAATCCTAAATAATAGAAATGTAAAATTTGTCCTTTTCGAAAAATTTCCCCACATATACAAAAAGCATAACATTATAAGAAATATAATTGTAGCTTTTTTATTCTTGCTAAATAGTTCTTCTGCAATTAACCCATATATTAAATATACGATTGGAATTAAAACTGCTGGCAAAATTGTATGTGCAACAATTGCTGGACTTATGCAAATCAATTTTGATATTAATGCTATATATATAGGAAATGGTCCTACTACATATCTTATTGGTAACTTTCCATATTCCAAACCTGTTGAACCATCATATTTAAACATTGAATTAGTATAAACAGTTGTTGTTGCTGTTCCAACATAAAAAGCATCATCATCATCTATATGTGCATATTTTACAAGAGCAAATGATTGTACTCCTATCAAAATAACTAATATTATTGTTAAGATCTTAGGCATTTCTTTAATACTATTCTTTGTATCACTACATATATTATCTATATTTTCCTTATTTCTAGAAATTGATATTATACTTAAAACTACAGAAATAACAATATATATAACAACAAAAGTCATAAAACTTGCTTTCAAAAAAATCAATGGTACTGCTATAATTTCAGAAATCGCAAAATTATATAAATATCCTAAAACAAATGCTAAGATTAAATTACTTTTTTCATTTTTAAAGAAACTCGTAAAAAACATACCAACTAATAAAGGAATAATAAACATTGTTAAAATAAATAGTATTAGTTTTACAAATATCATACAATTATCTCCTTATTCAACTTTTTTACAATTTGAATGTAATATCGGTAAAGTAACAAAAGTGATAATACAAATCAAATCTACAATACCTATTGAAAATCTTCCTATACTTTCAGAAAACATATATAGCATGCTTGAAATTTCAAATGATATGTATAATCTTTTATACTTATTTTCCAAATTACTTTTTATAATAGTTTTAAATACATTTCCATATATAAAAACAATATATAATACTTCTATTATTCCTCCTGACACAAGTGCTTCAATAAAAGTATTATGAAATTGTGTAAATCTATCTCCTCTTGCTTTAATAGCCTTTATGCCATTAAATCTGCCATAACCAAGAAGCATTGTCAATAAACTAGTACTTGCAAGAGTAATTGCTAGACTCCACAAATTTGTTCTTCCTGAGAGTGTTTTTAGTGAAGCTGGTCTAATATATGTTTCTTTTAATTCAACTAAAATTTTACTACAAATATTAGGTGCAATTTTTGAAAATCCAATAAAAATAATCATACCAGCAATCATTATTAACATAGCAATTTCTATTTTATCAGATAACTTAATTTTATCTGTTGAAACAAAAAACATAAACATAAATAAAAATACAATTAACATTGCCGTTCTTGATAAAGCTATCACAACATTAAATATAAATATTCCCAAAAACACTTTATATTTAATATCTTTATTTTTTAGAATAAGCAACATATCCATTGCAATTCCTATATAAATAAAAAATGAAAATTGATTTCTATTTGCAAAAAATCCTTTAAAAACTTGGAAATTTTTTCTAAATTCACCTTTAAAAAAGCTATTAAATAATTCTCTTGAATAGAAAATCATATTAAATAAACAAGCAACTAATATGATATATACAATTCCTTTTACTAAAATAAATATTTTTTCTTCTTTTACTTTTACATCTAGCATCAATATATAAAAAGAAAATATTGTTGCGAATTTACAAGCAATGTCCAAAATATCCATAAACATATTTTCTTTAAAAACTACAATTTCTAAAATTCTTATAGTAAATTGTACTAATGATATTATAGATAAAAGTAATAAATTTAACTTTCCTTTTTTAGTTACTTTTAATTCTTTATAAAAAATTAAAAACATTAAAATACATTGTACAGCAAAAGCACTTATTATAAATATTGTACTTGCACCACATGATTTTTTAGTTAGTGCATTTGGAATCGCAAGTGGAAGTAAGTTTATCACAACAATTACTAATAAATATATTGGTAAATTATCTATATTTATCTTATTCTTTAACTTTTCTAACATTTTTTTCCTCCATTTTTTTAGCTTGTACTAATAGAACATTAAATATAATCCATAACACCATTTTTGATGCTAAATTTGCTATTGTAAATCCAATTAGTCCATTTGTTTTACTAAGTCCATATCCTAAAATAATAAATACTATAAAATATCCAATATACGAATATAGAATTTTCTTAGTATTAGTAAATTTTAATAGCACAGATTTTATAAGTGTTGAAGCAGTTGCAAAACCTGAACTTAAAGCAATTGGTATTATTAAAATCTTTGAAGCATCTAAATATTGCGAATACAAAATTCTAAGTGCTATATAAGTAAGTGGCATAGATAATATTGTAACTCCCAATATAACTGGTATATTAGAAAGTAATGTCATTTTAAATATTTTTGATTTATCATCACCTTTTTTTATATTTGAAACCCATGAAAGAATTACACTTGACATTGGATTTGTAATTAGACTAGTTATTTTTGCCATTGAATTAACTGCATAATAAACTGCTACTGATGCTGAACCAAGTATTGGATATATTAAAAATTTATCAAAATAATTCATTAAATTAGTAAGTAATGATACACTTCCAAGTTCAGAAAAGCTTTTATATGTATTTTTTATTTCTTCTGTTTTTGCTAATTTCATTTTTAATAAATCACTGTTTTTCAATGCATATACAAGTGATAATAGTTCTGGAATTAGCATTATTAAATAGATATTGTTGAAAAATTTGAATACTATTAAACTAATTACTATTCCTACAAAATAACAGATATTTTGTAAGATAACTTTTCCAAATTTTTTTTGCAATCTGTAATAACAAGTTGCATATAATCTAACATTTGCCATCAATATAGTTAAAACTAGAATAACACTTCCTAAAACAGAATATTTTAAATATATTAGTATTGGCATTGCAATTACAGCAATTATTGGAGAAATTGTTACTAAAATTCTAGTAAAATCACCTACTATATTTTTCTCTTTATATTCACTGTCTCGAATTAGTCTAACATTGCCAAGTTCTCCGCCTGTGACATTACAAATAACATTTAATACAGATATATATAAAACAATGCTTGAATATACAGCATCATCAACTGATTTTGCAAGTATTGGTAATAATAATATTTGCTGAGCTACAATGTATATGCCAAATCCAATCATATTCAATACCATATCAGATAAAAAACTTTTGTATTTATTTATCAATTTTTTTATAAAATTCATATATTATTCCTCTATAATTTTAAAAATTTCTTTATATGTACTCTTTCTTTCAAATTTTTCTTGTGCTAATTTTCTATTATTATTTCCTTTTTGCTTTTTTAAATTTTCATCATTATATAAAATTTTTATTTTTTCTGCAATATCATCAACATTATCATTTGAGCAATTAAATCCGATATTATAATCTTCTACTATTTTTTTGTATTCTTCACATTCTTGAGTATTTATAACTGGTAGTCCTGCTGCAGCATAATCACCAACTTTATTTATAATGCTTCCAGCAGAACCTTTATTTATTGGGTTAACAGCAACATCACAATTGCACAATCTGCCGACCATTACAGGATATTCTAATCTACCATAAAATTCTGCTTTTATATCTTTTTCCTTAGCATAATTTTCAAATTCATTTGCCAAAGGACCATTTCCCATAACTTCAAATTTGATATTATCTATTCCTTCATCTTTTATTTTTTTTATTGCATCTATAATAACTTTTATATTATAGCTATGACCTAATGTTCCTATATAGGCAATTCTAAATAAATTATCAAAATATACTATTTCATTTTCTTTTTTGCATTTATCAAAATATCCTAAATCTGTTCCTAAAAATACGCTCTTCTTATTTTTAGCAATTTTATTTACTCTTGCTGCTCGATTTGCATAAGTTTCAGATACCGCAATAATGTCATTTGCATGTGAATAAATATAGTCAGCCTTCTTTTGCATTGGATAAAATATTAAATTACTTATAATAGGAATATTAAATACCATTTTAAAAGCTTCTGGCCATAAATCTTGAACATCTATTATAAATTTAATATTATTTTTCTTTGCAAATTTTGCAGCAACTTTTGCAACATCTAAAGAAGGAACTGCACAATAAATAATGTCTGGCTTTTCAACATTTTCTAAATATTTTTTTGCATTTTTAGCAAATATATAATGGCTATAGAATCTCTTTAATGAAATATTTTTAGGATATCCTGGTTCATCAATTAAAGTAATTTTATAATCTAATTTTTTAGTCCATTCTTCATCATATTTACGTTGCTTTTTTTCGCTATGTAAGAAACTTGATGTAATGACTTCTAAGTCAACTTTTTCTTTATTTAAATTTTCCGCTATATATGTAAATCTGCTATTACCATTCTCCCAAGGTAATTTCATAAAATTTGCTATTATAAATACTTTTTTCATAAATTTCTCCAATTTTTATTTTCTATATGCTGGGAAAAATGCTTCGTCTGAATCTACATTTTTGATTTTACATTCTTCATTATAAATTTCTTCATTCCAAATCTTTTTTCCTATATAAAAGTCTGCTTGCTCTAGTTTAGCAAAGCTTCTTTTAAATAAATATAAAGTATCTTCTTCTGAATTTGAACGACCTCCGCCATGATGAATAGTTTCATAGCCATGCTCTTTTCCCCAAAGAGTTACAGCATATCTTAATATATACGCTGGTGATAAATATAAATATTCTGTAAGTGTTCCTGATAAATGAATATGGATTGTTTTATTATAAACAAAATATAAACCAGCAGCTATTGTTTTGCCTTCATAAATTGCTTCAACTAAAATTACATTATCTCTAAAATATTTCAAAATATTTTCAAAATATTCATCTTTAAAATAATAATAATCAGTAGCATTGTTTCTATCCATTGTTGAATAATATATTTCTTTAAATACACCTATGTTCTCTGGCTTTTCTGTCACTTTAAATGTAATTCCTTTATTTATAGCTTGTCTAATATTTTTTCTACAGCTTTTGCTAAATTGTGATTGAATTGGGTCATCATAATCTTTTAAGTTTGTAACTAATGTATTTCTCATATATATTGAATTATAAATTTCTTTAAAATCTAAAGCATTTTGAACAAGTGGATGAAATCTAATGAATTCACTTATAATATCATGCTCTTTACAAAATTTACTAAATTCTTCTTCATAAGATTTTAATAGTTGTTCTTTATTATTACATTCTCTAATTACTGGTCCACCATATCCATAAGGTGTCACAATATCATAATAAGTTTTATCATTTACTTTTTCAGGCACTTCTCTTATTAAAAATAAATTTGTAATTTTTCCAAACTCATTTTCTAAAACAAATTCATAAGCTTTCCCATTTTCTATTTTTTCATATAATTTTGCATAATTTTTATCAAAATATATATCTAGTTCATCCATTTAAAGTTTTATCCTTTCTATATTTAAAAATCTAAATAAAAAAATTTACAATGATTTTTAAATACTCTTCTATTTCTTTTTTGGTATATCTTTGGTCACATATTAAAGATAGTTCCTTGTTAAAAATATTATTCAAATTTTGGTCTAATGGCCAATGTATTGGACAATAAACTTGATTTTCTATTAGTATTTTTCTTAGGTTATTTCTTAAATTTTCTTGTAAAATAATTGGTACAAACAAAGGACAATCTTCATTTAACAAATTATTTACTAAAAATCTAATTTCTTTAATATCCTTTAATTTTTCATATATAATTTTAGCATTTTCTCTGCGACTATTTTGAATTTTCTCAATATCAAGCCCCATAAGAATTTTATAAGAATTTTCATCTATTCTATAATTTTTATAATCTTCTGATAAAATTTCATTGCTTTTTGAAAATTCATTTAAAAAATTCTGTTTTATAGATGTATCAATATTTTCGATATAATCTTTTTTCTGTGACATAGCAGTTCTCTTTGAAGTAATCAAATTTTGGTTAGTTTCAATACATTCTTGTATTTTAAAATCTTTTTCCATAGAAATAGCTATTCCACCACTAGCAATAGGAAACCATTTTCTTAAACTTCCTACAAGATAGTCTGAATAAACACTATATTTTTTTTCAGAAAGTATACTGTGTGTTATATCCTCTATAACAGTTATTCCTCTATCTTTGAATTTTTTAATGTAGTTTTCCATATTGGTAGCAGTATATCCAAAATAGTTCATTGCAAAAAATATGTCACAATCTTTCTCTGTATCAATATTATATTTTAAAGAATCCTCAAAAGCAACATCATAATATTCAACCTTTATATCTGATTCTAAAAATGGTTGTGCCATTGAATGACAACTATATGATGGTAAATACACCTTCTCTACTTTCTGTTTCTTTAATATTTCTTGTAATACGAAATATATTGCTGTTCTGCCAGATAATAAGAATTTTCTATCTTTTCCTATATTCCAAAATTTAGTATTATCAGAAAGTAATTCACCATCATATTGCCAAAATTCACTTCCTATTTCCATTAAGCTCTCCAATCTATTAAAGCTTCAATTATATTATTTGAAAAGCAAGCTATATTCTTGTTTTTTCTAACATTTTCTTTTAACTTTTCATCATTTGAAAGTAATATACAATTTCCTTTTAGTTCATCAATAAATTTTTCTCTAGAAATTTCTATAATATTCTCAAATATTTTAGGACATGTTGTATGTTGTTTTAGAAAAGCTACTGCTTTTTCTTTGTTCTCTGTTAATAAATTTTTAACAATATTTTTATTTGCTAATTGATAGATATACATCATTAGCATTGTATTTATTTTTTCTTTGCTTTCAAAACAAGTCTCAAAATCAATATATACAGTATCATACTCGATTCCTAAACTATATTTACCAAAAAATTGTTTGTCAGCTTCTATACTAATATTATTAAAAGATACTTCAACATCTTGACCATCAAAATCTTTTAATGCTAGTAGTGGTAAATTAACATCTAAGCATCTACTCAAACTAAAAGCCCCTGGTAATCTAGTTGCAATTTCTAATAGTTTAAATTTTCCATTAACATCTTTCTTAATTTGAAAGAACCAATATCCGCGAAATTCTATCTCTTTATTTATACCTTTTGCAATATTTTCAATTTCTTCTGATAACTCTATTCTACGAGCATGAACATCAATTCCAGCAAGTATTCTGTCTGCTACTCTTGGATTACAAAATAACAATTTCCCATTTTTATTTGTAAAGCAATCAACTGTAACTTCTTCGCCTGGTAAATACTCGCAAATAATCATATCTTCATCATGTACATGATTTGCTAGCTCTTCACTATTATCTATTTTATATGCATGTCTTGCGCCTTGGTCTGTATCTTTTTTCATAAAAACTGGAAATTCTTTTACTTCTTCAAATTTGAATGTTTTAGGTACAAAATCATATTTTTCTAATTTTTTATAAGTTTTTGACTTGTATCTACAAAGCAATGCTGTTTCATATTTTGAACAAACAATTGTAGCATTTATTTTATCACTATTTTTTTGTAAAAATACTGCCAAATCTTCATGTGGTGCTAATATAAATTTAAAATCATATTCCTTAATTTTTTTATTTAATATATCTATAAAATTTGGAGCACTTATATTAGGAATATCATCAATATAGTTTTTATAAACATATACACCATGGTTTTTATTAGTTGAAGCACCCCAGATTTCAAACTCTTTATTATCTCTTAAAGCCATATTTATATCTGTTGAAGCAAGTGTACCACAATTTAAAACTAAAACTCTTTTCATACTCTTTATTTGTTGACTTATAAAAATAAATCATACTCTCCTTTTAGTAATTTCTTTAACATTATTTTTCTAACTGTTGTTTTCTATATTCATCAAAATCTATTGTTTTGCCTGTACCTCTAACGCTAATATCTTCTTTTTTGAATACTTTTATAAAAGTTTTGAAAAATATTTTTACATCATTTATAAATGTAATATTATTTACATATTCAATATCATAAGCAAATCTATCTTCCCAATTAAGATTATTTCTACCATTTATCTGTGCTAATCCTGTCAATCCAGGTCTAACATCATGTCTGTGTTTTTCCTTTTCGTTATAATATGGCAAATAAGAAACAGCAAGAGGTCTTGGACCAATTAAGCTCATTTCTCCTTTTAAAATATTTACAAGCTCTGGTAATTCATCTAAGCTTGTGCTTCTTAACACTTTTCCAAATTTTGTTAATCTGTCTTTATCTGGAAGTAAATTTCCATTCTCATCTTTTTTATCTGACATTGATCTAAATTTATACAATGTAAATATTTTTCCATCTTTTCCAGGTCTTTTTTGCTTGAAAATTACTGGACTTCCTAATTTAAACCTTACCAAAATTGCAACAATTAAATAAATTGGTGATAAAATTATTATTGCAATTAAGCTTATTAGAAAATCTAAAATTCTTTTAACATATTTAGCGTACATAATTCTCCTACTTATAATCATATACTAGAAGATTGTTTGGACCTTCTAGTATATTTTTCATTTTTATTCAAATAATTTTTTTATTGTTGATACGATTCTTTCAAAATCTTCTTCAGTTAATTTTGTATCAGAAGGTAAGCAAACACCTCTGTTAAATAAATCTTCTGAAACTGTTTTTTCTCCATTTTTCACTGTTGTAATAAAATCGTATTTTTCAAATACTGGTTGTAAATGCATTGGTTTCCAAACTGGTCTTGATTCAATATTTTCTTTCTCTAAAGCTTCCATTATATCTAATGGTTTTACTTTGCTATTTTCTTTTAAAGTTATTACTGAAAGCCAATGATTTGGAACTGTATCTTTTGGAATTGGTTTTATTTCAATATCTGAAATATCTTTAAAAGCTTCTTTATAAGCATTATAAATTTCTGTTTTCTTTGCAATTCTTTTGTCTAATACTTTTAATTGTCCTCTTCCTATTCCTGCAAGAACATTACTCATTCTATAATTGTATCCAATTTCAGTATGTTGATAATGACGAGCTTTGTCTCTAGCTTGTGTAGCCCAAAAACGAACTTTTTGTATTCTTTCATCATCATCTGAAACAAGCATTCCACCACCACTAGTTGTAATTATTTTATTTCCATTAAATGAAAATACTCCATATTTTCCGAATGTTCCTGTTTCTTTTCCTTTATATGTTGCTCCTAAACTTTCAGCTGCGTCTTCAATTAAAGTTGTATTGTGTTTTTTGCAAATTTCTACAATTTCATCTAATTTTGCAGGTGTTCCATATAAGTGTACTACTATTACAGCTTTTGGATTTGGATATTTTTCAAAAGCCTTTTCTAGAGCTTCTGGTGACATATCCCAAGTATTTGGTTCACTATCTATAAATACAGGAGTTGCTCCTTGATAAATTATTGGATTAGCACTTGCTGAAAAAGTAAGTGATTGACAAAATACAATATCTCCTTTTTCAACTCCAGTTGCTTTTAAAGCCATGTGAATTGCGGCTGTTCCAGCTGAAAGTGCTGCTGCATGTTTAGCTCCAACATATTCTGCAAGTTCTTCTTCAAATTTGTTTACATTTTCTCCAAGTGGAGCTATCCAATTAGTATCAAAAGCTTCCTTAATAAATTCCTTTTCATAGCCTTCATCAGACATATGTGGTGAAGATAAATAAATTTTACTCATATTATTTTCCTCTTTTCTTTTAAAATTTTATATAATTTAAAATCATATTTTACAAACTAATATCAAAAGTATTACTTAAGTAATTTATTTTTCATCTTTTTTAGATTCTTCTAGTTTCTTTTTGTTTAAAACTTCTGGATCTCTAAATGTTGGAACAACTTTTTTTATTGTTTCTTTAATATCATCATATTGTAAATTTTCTTTTTTCAATTCTTCAGATAGTATATTTAATTTTTTATCTATATCTTTCATTGTAATGTCTAGTGGTTCTGCAATAAATATTTTATTATGACTTGTTTTGTCTAATCCTTCTTCACTCATTAGAACTTCTTCGTAAAGCTTTTCACCAGGTCTTAATCCAGTTACCTCAATTCTAATGTCTTTATTTGGAACTAATCCAGCAAGTCTTATTAAGCTTTCTGCCAAGTCATATATCTTAACAGGTTTTCCCATATCTAATACAAATATTTCTCCACCTTTTGCATAAGTCATAGCTTGTAAAACAAGCCCTACTGCTTCTGGAATTGTCATAAAAAATCTAGTTATCTCTTTGTGTGTTACTGTAACAGGTCCACCTCTCATAATTTGTTTTTTGAACAAAGGAACTACTGAACCATTGCTTCCTAAAACATTTCCAAATCTAACTGCTGCATATTCAGTTTCGCTCTCTTTGTTTTTTGCTTGAATTATCATCTCACAAATTCTTTTTGTAGCACCCATTATATTTGTAGGGTTTACAGCTTTATCTGTAGAAATTTGTATAAATTTCTTTACTTTATATTTATCTGCTGCATTTATTACATTTAGTGTTCCAAAAACATTATTTTTTATAGCTTCTTGTGGGCTATTTTCCATTAAAGGCACATGTTTATGAGCTGCTGCATGGAATACTAAAAATGGTTTGTATTTTTCAAAAATTTCATCTATTCTCTTTTTATCTCTAATACTTGCAATTATTGCATTTATTTTAGCATCTGGATATCTTTCTTTTAATTCAAGTTCTATATCATATAAGCTATTTTCGTAAATATCAACCATAACAAGTCTTTCTGGCTCATAACTCATTATCTGTCTACAAAGTTCAGAACCAATTGAACCTCCACCACCAGTTACTAAAATAGTATGGTCTTTTATTAAGCTTTTGATATTTCTATTATCTAGTTTGATTGGGTCTCTTCCTAAAACATCTTCGATTTCAATATCTCTTAAATTATCCATTAAGTTTTGATTTTTATTTCTAATTATATTTTGCAAGCCTGGTAAAATTCTAACTTTTGCTTGTGTTTGTTGACAAATATTAAGAATTTCCTTTTTATTTTTATTATCTATTTTGGCTATTGAGAAAAATATTAAATTAACATCATTTTCTTCACAAATTCTTACTATATCATTTCTATTTCCTAAAACAGAAACACCTGAAATGGTATGTTTTAATTTATTTGGATTATCATCTATAATACCTACTATATTGTAGCATTCTTTCATAGTATCATTTATAGTCTTTATTATCTCATTGCTTGCACTTCCAGCTCCAATAATTAGTAAATTACTTTTAGGTTCTGCATTAACTTCATCTATGTGATTTTTTCTAAAAATTTCTGATGATGCAATAAATTTTATTGCTAATCTGTAAGCAATCATCATTATTGAAATAAATATACTAGCTAATATATTTAACTTAAAAGCTGAAATTACGATATTTAATTCTGCAAGTGGATATCTTAATAAAGAAATAATTATAGCAGAGCCCATACACAATAAAATGTATAATATGTAATCTCTACCATTTTCATATCTAGTTATTTTTCTATATACTTTTGATACATGAAAAACAATTTGATATACTAAAATTGAAACAATTAAAGAATTTACTAATCTTGTTGAATAGTAATCTGTAAAATGTATTGTGTCTGATACGAATATCGTTCCTAAAATATAAGCAATTACAACTATTGCAATATCTATAAAAGACAATATCAAAGT
This sequence comes from uncultured Clostridia bacterium, assembly GCA_934141445.1. GTDB lineage: Bacteria > Bacillota > Clostridia > TANB77 > CAG-508 > Scatovivens. Next base: position 55,959 of record CAKPCF010000004.1, read on the forward strand.
TCTGTTTCTTGTTAAATGTCTTTTAATTTTTTCTATTTTTTCCACTTTATTTTCCCCCGAAATAATTATAGTATTTTGCTTTTCCTATTCTATCATTATAGAATTCTTTTTTCAACAAAAATAGCAAATTTTTTATATATTTCAGCTTTTTCACTTAGAATCATGTTTTATGATTATTCTATAAATGTAATTTTATGCGCTTTTGTACAAAAAATCAGCATACCAATATATGCTGATTTCTATAATTTAATACTTATTTTAATTTATTTGCTACAACAGAATGGTCACTATCATCACTTTCATCTTTTGTAACAATGAAAGCTGTTGAAATAGGTCTTGTTTTATGAGCACCTGAACTATCAATTGGGTCATTTACAATTGTATCACCTACAACTAATACGCTTGAAGTTCCACCATCAAGATTTGCAGCATTATATGCTCCATATCTTTCCATAACTTCTATTAAATCATCCATATCTGCACCAGGTTTTGTTGCTGTTCTACCATCAAGAACTAAGAATAATACTATTCCATCTTTTCTTTGACCAATTGCTGTTCTTGGAGCTGTTCCCCAGCCACCATTTCCTAAAACTTCTGATGATTTACCGTTTACTATTAAGAATGGTCCAAATGTAACAGCATCTCTTATTTTCATTTTTTTTGCTTCAGTAACTGTCATTTTTCCTAAAACAAATTTATCATCTTCTGTGAAACCAATGATACCACCAGGACCTTTATAAGAATTAGTTGTAACATATTTTCCATTTACAACTGTAATTCCAAGTGGAGAACCACCTGTACTATTATAGTTTGGATCATCGAATCCACCACCATTTATTGCTATTAAAGCATCATTATCTCGAGCCATTGTTGTAACATATTGTCCTGTTACACCAAGCTTTGAAGTTACAACAGTTTTTACTCTCGATGGATCATATACAGCAACTAAATAACCTGAATAGCCTTTTCCAGTGATATTTATTATTTTGTAATCGTTATTTTTTTCATCTCTTTCTAGTATTTGTCTTTCATATTCATTTGCATATTCTGTTGTTTTATTATCTGCAGTGTCAATTTGTGATGTATCTGTTGTTTCATCTGTTTCTACTACTTTATTTTTTCCAAGTACACTATTTATTACTTCATCATCATAAAACCATGTTGCAAAATATTGATGTGTCATAGTTGTCATTGCTGTTGTTACTAACCAATCACGAAATCCATTATATGGTCCATATAGCAAAACTAAAACAGCTATTATTCCTATTATTCCTAATCTAAACAAATGTGTAAAAACTATCTTTACTTTATTGCCAGTTGTATATTTTTCTTTATCTTCTTTTTTACCATTTTTTCTTTCTCTTTTTGCTTTTTTTAATTCATCTCTTTCTGATTTAATTTCTTTGTCAATTGTACTACTTCTCATACTTTTTCTTCGTATACTAATATACGTTTTCTCCTCTCATATAATTGATTATGTAATGAATTTTGTATAAACATTTCATTTTTTCTTGTTCATACAATACATATTATACATAAATTTATATGATGTGTCTAGTATTTCTCTAAATTTTTAATATTATCTTAATTTTATAATTATATCTATATTTCTATACAAACAGTGTAAATACATAAAATGCAAAAGTTAGCAATAATAAACTTCCTTCGATTTTTCCTATCGAATGTTTCTTTTTCAAAACACTTATCGCCCAAATTATAAAGCTCGAAACAAATAAAATTATTATATTTTCATTAAATGAAATCGTATATTCTACTGGACTTATAATTGCTGTAACTCCCAATACTAATAACAAGTTAAATATATTCGAACCTATTACATTTCCCATCGCAATTTCTTCGTTTCCTTTAAATGCCGCAACTATTCCAGTTACAAGCTCTGGCAAGCTAGTTCCTATTGATATAATTGTAAGTCCTATTACTTTCTCACTTAAGCCTAAAATTCTCGCAATTTCAGTAGAATAATCTACTACAAAATCTCCACCAAATTTCAAAAGTACTATTCCTAAAACTATATATATTAGACTTCTTTTGGTTGAAATCGGTTCATCACTTTCTTCTTTATATTCCAATAAACCACTTTTCATTCTAATAAATAATTGTAGTAAAAATATTGTAAGAAATAATATTAAAAATATTCCTTCAATATTTGAAACTCTGCCATTGAAATTTCCAAAAACAGCAATTAAGAAAATTGAAATTAAATATATTGGAAAATCTGCTTTTCTAGTATCTTCATCTACATTTATCTCTTTTACTAAACTAGTTGCTCCTAAAACTAACAACAAATTACATATACAACTGCCTATAACATTGCCAATAGAAACATCTGCCATTCCCTTAAGTGATGATTGAACACTTATAATCAGCTCTGGCAAGCTAGTTCCTATAGAAACTAAAGTAAGTCCTATTACTATTTTAGGAATTTTTAGTCTAATAGCAATATTCTCCGAACCTTTTACTAATAAATCTGCTCCTTTCACAAGCATTATGAATCCTAATATTATCATTGCAACTTTGAAAATCATAAATAACTTCCTTTTCTCTGTCCTTAATTTTTTATTATTATTCTTTGCAATAATAAAATTAGTATGCATTTAAAAGTTTTTGTAATTGAATACAAAAACTTTTGTTTTATTTGCTTTTTTGATACTTATGTGTTAATTTTAATTAGCTTTCTTGTGCCAAAATACTACTTTTAAATGTCTAAGTTTAAATATAAAAGCTCCTAATACAGCTACTGTAGCACCACAAGTGTCAATTAAAACATCTGTAAATCTGCTAGTTCTTCCTACAATAAATTTTTGATGAAATTCATCAGTACAAGCATATAAAAAGCAAAATAGTATTGTAACTAATAAGTATTGCCATTTTACTTTTCCTTTGCTTTGATATATTAAATTTATAAATAATAAAGCTAGCACAAAAAATTCGCTTGCATGAGCGAATTTTCTAACCTTTACTTCGTATTTTTTTACAATTTTATTTATTTTTGCTTGTCTTTCTTTTTCTTGTTCTTCTTTAGTCTTAATATCATCCACTACTGAATTTGTGCTATTTTTTATATCATTTGTTTTACCTTGTGCAAGTGTATTTGATGCATCAGAATTAGTAAAATTTAAACTATTGCTCGTGTTAGAGTTCTCAACCGCATTGCTTGAAACAGCCTGTGTTACTTTTAAAGCATCCTCTATTAAGCCTTTACTTGTTGAATGAGATTCTGCTCCAGTCATCTCGGACATTGTAAAAATAAGTAACATCCACGCAATTATTAAAATTATAGAAATTATTTTTTTAGTCTTATTCAATTTTGTTAGATTTATCTCCTTTTTAATTCACATTATTCTTAATGTCATTTCTCATATATATTATATATATCATAAAATAAAGTATTTATACTAGTTTTTAATATACATTTTTTATTATAAGTCTATTTTTCAAAAATATCTTCTCTTAATATATCCCATAGCAATTGCATCATTATTGCTGTTATTGGTAAACTTAAATAATCTGAATTTTCACTATTAGCATGTGCTATATTGTTTCTCACGTTTAGTTCTTCTGGCTTAAATAGCATATTTAATAACTTTGAGTATTCTTTCTTAAAAAATGAATTTATATATTTAGAAGTTATCATATTTCCTAAAGTAATCTTTGAATTTTTGCCATTTTCGATATCAATAAATTCTTTAAAGAAAATCAATTTAGTGTCTTTGTCTTCTTCTGTTACTATTTTGTATTTTAAGAACATATCGTATAAAAATTTTCTTCCATATTTTGGGTTGCATGGAATTTCTTTTACCATTTCACTACTTAAAAAAATATCATAAAATTTTTGTTCTTCTTCAGTAAGTATTATTTTTTCCAATTTAATTTTTTGAGATAGTTCTTCAAATAAGCTATACATTATTTTGCTATCTAATTGAATTATTAAAAATCTTTCTATTAAAGTTGGTAATATAAAAGTTGTTCCATAGGCATGTTCATTCGTTATAACTGTTAGCTTTGTTTGACCATTTTTAGCCATTTCTTGTGCCAGCCTGTCCATATTTTGTTTTCCAATATATAAAGTATCTAAATATTCTTTTAAAGCTCTATCATATATTTCTTCAAATCTGATAGTAGTTTTCATATTTGATATTACTGGTATTCTTTTAGATAACTCTGGATTTAATATTAAATTTGTATGATAGTTCAAATAAATATTTCCTAAATAATATATAAAAGATAATTTAGCTATATGTTTATTTATAAGTAATTTCTTTTCATTCTCACTTTCAAAACTCCCCTTTGGTTCTGGAAAAGTAGAATTTTTAACATCAAACTTAATTATTTTATATACATCATCTAATATCTTAGTTTTTAATTCAGCTCTTTTTGCTTTATCTTGCTCTTGTATAAGTTCAACTACTTTTTTATCTATGTATTGTAACATCGGTTCTGGATTAGTAAGATATAGATTGTTTTTATTATTCATATTATAATTTTTCTTGTATAAAAAATCTTCCATATAACTCCTTTAGTTTTATTATCTATTTTTCCATTTTCTTTATTAGTTTAGCAATATCTAATTTTTCTAGTTCTGAACTTTCAGTCTTTTCTATGTAGTCTATTGCATTTTCTATCCATAGATTCTTGTTTCCTGTGTATGCTATTTTAGCATCATTTAAATTTGTTTCTAATTCTCCGTTCTTTAAAATTAAAACATTTTTGTCTGCCAGTTCATCTAGCATTTACTCAATACCATTTTTCTTAATAAGTCATCAATTTTAAACATGTTTGAGTTAGATTGGAATCACTTTAGGAAAAATATAAGTTGTCTAAATTCCAGAATATCTAAAAGATTACTTTATACTATCTAATTTAATTTTTACTTTTAGCTTTTCAAATATTTGATATATAATATTTTTAAAATGCTTTTCAAATAATATTATTCTTGTTTTATCTATCGCTGTACATACAACAAAAATAAAGAATACTTTAACTATTACATGTGTAATTAAAAAATTAGAATTTAAATAAGTTGCATTCGGTGAAAGTTCATTCCATAACCAATAACTAATCGTTCTATTATCAGATATTAAATAAACCCCTAATACAGAAGATGAAATCCAATTTATAAAGTTTGATTTTAATTCAATATTTTTAAATATTAAAAACATTGAAACTGATGCCACTATACATAAAAAGCTATTTTGAGTTGAAAAATATGTTGCTTTACTTAATAGTTTATTTGCATGTAAAATTTCACTTATGAAATCTATAAAAATTGGTGACAAAAATAATAATATTATTGAAATTATAGATATAATTTTTGTTTTTATAGATAATTTATTATCATGATATAATCTTATATATGCACCTAACATATACATAAAAATAAATATATCAATATTGCTAAATCTCCATGCTTCTGCAGTAAAAGTTGGAACGATACTCAATATAATAAATAATGTTAAAAGTAATTTCTTAAAAGTGATTTCATCCAATTGCTCAATTAATTTATTTATATATGGAATCAGCATATATAACATAATATAGAATATAATGAACCAATTACCCCAAAAAATTGGAAATATCGCTTTTATAAAATTCTTAATATTAAATTTTGTAATGCCACTAACTATGCCTATCATCATAAATAAAATTGAGTAAAATAGCATTTCACCAATTAATAATATTATCTTTTTATAATTTACTTTAGATGTAATCATAAAATATCCAGTTATTAAAATAAATATATTACAAGCAAATTTACCACCCATTGAAATAATCTGCAAAACATATACATTAAAATTTAATTTTTCAATATCAAATTCTGTATGAACTACATAATGATGTAATATAATTAAAGCCATACAAAAAATTCTTAATAGTTCAATACTAGAAATTCTGCTTTTAGTTGAATTGTCAGCTTTTATCATTTTCTTTTTTCCTCTCATTTTTTAACTTTTTTATGCTATTATTTAACATTTCATAACATTCTTTTATTACATTTTTATTTAATATCCATGTCAAAGCTATAAACATAACTAAATATATAATGCCACCAGCTAGCCAATTAAAGCATTGTGTACAAATAAGAAAAAATATAGTTAATGAAAACATATATATATACATCTTTTTGGTAATTTTAACATTTTTCAGATCATAAGTAGAATATATTACCCAAGTAATTAAAGTTAGTACCGTTGCAAAGGCTATTGAAATAGTATTTTTAAAAATAACAACTGCTATAATATTATATATAATTGAAATCATTAGCATACTAACAACTACTTTAAAATATTTTTTTTCATTTTTATTTACTTTATATAAATTAACATATAAAGCATTAATCAATATCATATATGGAAACACTGAAAATGTTATTGCTATTATATTTAATGATAGTATATATTTTTTCATAAAATATTTTACTATAAATGCTAATGCAAAATATCCTAAACTTGCAAATCCGCCTAAAGTAATTAAATAGTTCTTTAATTTTTCTATGCTTTCATTACTATTATTAGTAAATAAGTAATTATAAAATGTAACTGAAATAGCATTAAATAATGTATTTATTATATTTAACATAGAAACAGCAAAAGAATAATATGCAAAATCTTCTGTGGTTAAAAATAATTTAACAAACCATTTATCAATTCCAAATAATGCAACTACAGATAAGTTTCCTAATAATACAAGAATCCCCATTTTAGTAACATTTTTTATATCTGTTGGTTTTATAGGTTTAATATTGCCATAGTTTTTTCTTAATTTAATTTCAAAAATCATTAAAGTTACACTATGACTTATAAATATTGCTAAACAATACAAAACATAGATTTTGCTTTTTAATAAAAGTGCCAAAATTATATTTAGAGCAGTATAAATCAAAGTATATACCTTTATAACTTTTGTATATTGATTAAATTCTCCAGTTGCTTGAAAAACACCTTTGTAAAAAGTACATAAATTTGCAGGCAAAATAGTTATTGCAAATAATATAAAAACTAAATTTTCTGTCAAAATTCCTATCAATAAAATCAATAAACTGATTATCATTTCAGCAATTGATATAAATTTATGTTCGCCTTTTAAAATTCCTTTATCTATATTTTTAAAGTTTTTTCCGCCATATTTTATAGATAAGCCATCTAAATATCCAAAGTGAAGTAACCCTACATATGAAATTAAAAGCGTATAAGTTTTTAATTCTGCATATTCTTTTATTGGTAATATTGCTGGAACTACAAATCCAACAATTATCCCTGCTAATAGTTGAATAAAATTAGCTGAAAATACTTTAGTTATAGCTTTTTTTATATTCATTATTTTTTACTCTCTTTCATATCCTCATCAATTAAATTTTTAAAAGCTTCTAAAGATTTACACATACAATTATTCATAAAAATAGACTTTTTCACATACGATTTGTATGTAGCATTTGTAGCAACATCTTCATGATGTAAAACTTTAATTTCCGGACTATATACTCTAAGCCAACTATTTTTTTCACATTCATAGTCTAAAATTTGTGCTTCACAATAGAATTTGGTTTCTGGATAAAATACATACTTTCTATTATCTATAAAATCTCTTGAAAAAATCAAACAAGAACCATGTAATGTTTTATTATATTGTTTTTCTAAATAGCCTGCTTGATTTTTTATTTTTCTATTTTTTATTGATTTAACTATTTTTTCTAAAAATGGTATTTTTTTCAAAAAAGCCTTTATGTACAATTGTTTTTTAGTGATTCTTTTCATGTGTTCTAATTCTTTTAAAATTTTTTCTTTTGTTCTAATTGTTCTAACTTCTGGATTTTGGTGAATCTTATTGGAAGTAGAATATACATCTGGTGCTAAAACAAAAAACTTATCTTGTTCATACAATTCATAAATTTTTTCACAAAAATCATTTTGATTAATTTCCATATCATTATTCATTGCTACAATAAAATCAACATCTGTAAAATTTTCTTTTACATAGTTAAATCCGAAATTATTTCCATTTGCAAATCCTAAATTTTCTGAGGTTTGTAATAAAATAACATCTTTATTATTAATATAGTATTCATTTAATTTATTAAATGAATCATTTGGTGAACAATTATCTACTATTACAATTTTTTTACTTCCATCTAATTTTAAAATTGAATCAACACATTTTTCTGTTTCTTTCTCTACCATATAATGTAATATTATAAAATAAATCATTTATCTTCTCCTTACTACTTCATTAACTAAATTTTCAATATTGTTTTCTAAAAATTCTGTTCTAGGTACCACTTTTATTTTATTAAGATTTTCCTTATCCGCAATTTCTTTATTAATATTTTTTAATATTTTTTGTTGTTCTGTTAAAAATTCATTTAACTCCACATCTTTTAAATAGTCAAAAGAATATATTTTTCTATTCCTACTTTTTATTCTATTTATTGACTCATTTACAGAAATCTCACAATTTACAAAAATAAATTCATTTTTACTTTGAGTATATTTTTCCAAATAGTTTTCAATAACATCATCAGTTATGTCTCTAAACATAATATAGTCTGAAAAATCTTGAATAATCCCTTGGTCTACTAAAATAACTGAATCAGATTTAGTATATGCAAGCTTATCATATAAAATTACTAATCTTAATTCTTTCCAAATTCTTTCTTTCAAATCATATTTCAAAACTTTTTGATTTTTTTTATACTTTTTTATATTAAAAATAATTTCAAATATAAATTTTAAATTATGTGGCAGTAATAATCTAATATAATCTTTTAAATAATTCTTTTTTATCTTACATTCTTCTAAGTATTCATTTTTATTAAATAAACTCACATCAATTTGTAATTTCTTTAGATTTTCATAAACGCCTTTTGCTATTGTACTTTTTCCACAACCAGGTAACCCATAAAAGTCAACTATAATCATTTTATTTTCCTCTATTCATTATTCTTGAATAAATATCATACAGAAATCTTTCTATATATGCAATTATACTGCAAAAATCAAAAATTATTTTTTGTAAAAAATTGATTTTCAAATAATAATATATATATATTCGTATGCTTTTATTGATAATTTTGAATAAATGCAATTTTGATTTATATGTTTTCTTTATTGATGCAGCATGACAATGGTCATAAGTAACATTACCTAAAATTGCACTTTTATATCCTAAACTTTTTATCTTAAAAGCTAATATATTTTCTTCATAATATAAGAAAGTTCTCTCATCAAATCCATTCACTTTTTTAAAAATATCGCCACGAATTGCAAATAAAGATCCAGCCACTACATCTACATAATTAATTCTTTCTTTTTGGTTTTTATAAACCTTATTTCCAAACATCTTACTTAGTAATAAAAAATTTGATGCAAGTGTTTTAGAAAAATTTGGTAATTGCCAAGAATTATATCCTTTACTGACCATTGGCGCTAAAATAGCAATATCATCATTTTCTTCAAAAACTGTATTTATTTCTATTATTACATCTTCATTAAAAAATATATCTGGATTAGCTACTAAAATATATTCTGGATTATATTTTTCTATAGCAAAATTTATTCCAAAATTATTTCCAGTTGCATATCCATTATTTTCTTTTGTATTTATCACATCTATTTTTTCTATTGTATCATATTCATTTTTCAAATAACTCAAAGAATTATCTAAAGAACAATTATCAACAATTATAATTTTTTCCATCTTTTCTATTTTCAAAATATGATCAACTAATTTTTTTGTCATTTGAAAATCATTGTAATTTAATATTACTATTGCGTTTTTCAATAAAATCATTCCCTCCATTTATATATTTATCATAAAACATTATTGCTAATATTATAGCAAATTTTATTCTTGCATCTCCTGACAGTACATTAAAAAATAAAAAAACAAAATAAAAAATGTATAGTTTTTTATATCTTAAACTAACTTTTTCCTTTTTTATTAATTTTATTATAAAACCAATTAAAGGATACATATATATTATAAAACCTAAAATTCCCCATTCAGCAAAAATCTCTAAAAAATGGTTATGTGCAGTTAATTCCGTAGAAGCTAATTTCACTCCTATAACATTTTGAGCATAATAGTTAAAATTTCCTGGCCCAACGCCAAATATAAAGTTCTCTTTTATTTCTTCAATAGTTGTATTGAGTAATAATGTTCTTTCTGTATTTGAAGCTGATTTTATAGCTAGATTTTCTGTAAAATAATTTAATCCTATTAATGCTGATATCAGTAACATAGTTATTACTAATACTTTTTTTAATTGTCTTGATTTTTCTCGTTTATTGCTTAATATATATTGATACATTTCATATAATATAGTTATTAACAAGATTATCAATGAAGAACGTGAATGTCCAACTATTGATAAAATAAAAGCAATTATATATAGTAAAGTTTTAACTTTTTTGTTTTTATCATATATAACCAAAAGAATACACATTAGTAATATAAAAAAAGAATAGTGTATAAAGTAACTAAATGATTTATATGTATGTCCTAAATAGCTAAAAACAAAATCTGTTAATAAAAATACTTCAAAGAACTTCAAAAATTTGTCCACATCATATATACATTGTTCATAAGCGAGAAAAGTTATAATGAGCATTTCTGTGTATTTTATTGCATTTTTCATAATATTCTCATTACTTACTATTTCTAATTTATAGTAGCAAAATGTATACATTATAAATATAAGAGAAAATATTATATATGTATTAAAATTTTTATCAATTTTTATCTTTTTCTTTTTTATTAAATAAGCAATACTGTATAATATAAATATGATTTCTGCTATATTTATCGAACCAAATGATATATTTAAAGTTATTCCACATATTATTCCTAATACCATATTCCCCTCACTACACATTAAATACTAAATACTTTCATAAATATTTTTTATATGTTCCATATACCACTGATAATTTTCTATCTCTTTAGCCCTTTTTAAACAATTATTTTTTAAATTTTTATAATTTTCATTATTTAATAAATTTTTAATATTATATAAAAAATCATTTTCATTGTTACATAAAAAGCCACATGTAGAATCAATTATATTTGGTATTCCTCCAACATTAGATGTAACAACAGGTACACCTAATGCTAGTGCTTCAAAAACTACAAGTCCATATCCTTCCCAATCTGATGTTAAACAAAAAATTTTTGATTTTACCATTTCATTATATACATTTTTAGAGAATCCCTTCATTTCTAAATTTTTTCCTATATTCAGTTCTCTAATTTTTCTTTCACATTCTTGAAATAATATACCATCACCTAACATAACCGCTTTTATATATTCATTTTCTTTAGTTATCTGATACATTATATCTATAAATCTTAATGGATTTTTTTGTTCTGTTAATCTTCCTACAAAACAAATATCATATTCTTTTTCTATATTCAAATCAATATTCTTTTGAATATTATGACAGCTAATCGGATTTCCTATAATCTCGATTTTATTATTTATATATTTTGAAAAAATATATTCATCTTTTATAGATTCAGAAACCAAATACACTTTTTTTACATTTTTGCTTTTTAAAGCTAACAACAATAAATAATTGTAGGGATGAAATTTCTTTTTTATAAATGGAGAATTGTTATGTAAATGAGCTATAATTTTTGTATTTTTTGCATACAAACCACAAATCAAAGTCGCTCTATAATCATGAGCATGTATAATATCTGGATTGTACTCTTTCTCAATCCTTTCTATTTCAGATTTAGTAATTCCATTAATTTTTATCCTATTTATATTTTTCTCTTTCAAAATACCTACTATTGGTCCATCCTGACAAGCATAAAAAAAATCAATATCATCATTTAAACTCTCTATAATCTCTATTGCAACTTTTTCTAAACCAGAATAAATCTTGCTATTAACTAAATGAATAATTTTTTTCTTCATACATAATAAACTCCTTTATATTCCTCTACCATTTTATTTATATTAAATTTACTAATTACATCTTTTCTTGCATTTTCTGAAAGTCTAATGTAATTATCTTTATTTATTTTTTGAATAATATCTTTATAATTATTTTTTTTTATAATATATCCGTTTTCATCATCTTGAATAACATCTCTATTTCCAATACAATCACTAACAATACATAATTTTTTCATATACATAGCTTCTAATAATGAAATTGGTAATCCTTCCCAAAGTGATGTTAAAACAAATACATCATTTTCATTTAAGATTTTTAAAACTTCCTCTCTTTTCTTCCAGCCTGTTACCTTTATATTTTCACTCGTTAATTCATTTTTTAATTCTCCATCACCTATCCAAGTAAATTGAATATTGGGAAAAACTTTAGCAATTTCATTAAATAACATTGGATTTTTTTGATAGCCTATTCTACCTACTGTACAAATTTTTAAATCATTAAAATTTATATTTTCTTTTAACCTTATACTTTTTGTATCTTCTTTTAGTTTATCTATATCAATGCCATTGTTTATACATATAGCATTTTTAGTTAACTTTAAAGCCTCTTCATATTCACCATTAGAACATCCTATTATCGTACATTTTTTTAAAGCTGCTATTTTTTCAATCAACCAATATATTGCTCTTTTTATCTTTGAAGTATTTTTCATAAGAAAAGAAAAGCCATGTGGATTATACAAAACTTTTCTTTTTTTACAATTAGTAACAAATCTTCCTAAAAAACCAGCCTTAGAAGAATGTAAATGTACAACATCTGGATTGACTTCTTTTACAATTTTCTTTAATTCAAAAAATGCTTTAAAATCTTTTTTTAGGTTAATACTCCTTGCAAAATTTTCAACTTTTATAAATTTTACTCTATCCGAAAAATAATCTTTAAAATTTACTAAAGTTTCTTCTCTAATACCGTATGCTATTGTTATATCAAAATCATTATCTGTATTATTTATTAAGTCTGTCAAAAAAGAAAATACTCCACTTCCAAAAGATTCAACAATATGTAAAACTTTCTTCTTAGCCATCTTTTTCCCCTCATTTAAAAATTTACTTTTTTAGTATATCATTACTTACATTCTATTTCAATATAAAATCCCTATTTTCCAGGTCAAAGACACGAAAAATTTTATTGTATCTTTGATACTTTGATATATCTGCTTAAGAGAGTGTTGATATAGAAAAATCACATAATATTATGAATATTTCTAGACATTGATTTTCTTATCTTCTTCATCTTTTTTACTTTGTTTAATATCTTTTTTACTCTTTAATACTTTCATTAATTACTTTAATTTTTTCATGCTTTCAAACTGAACATAATTAAATATTAAAAACCTTGCTCATTTAAGCAAGGCAATTTTACTAAACAGCTCCTTCTTTTTTTACAACGGAAATTACTGTTTTTAATAAGATTCTTATATCTAATTTAATAGACATATTCTTAGCATAATACGTTTCCATTTCAACTCTTTCTTCGTAAGACGTATTACTTCTTCCATTTGCTGCCCAATAACCAGTGATACCTGGTTTTACACTTAAAACCTCTGATTTATGTTCACCAAAAAGATCAATTTCACCATCTATTACAGCACGTGGTCCTACTAAACTCATTTCACCTTTTAATACATTAATAAATTGGGGAAATTCATCTAAGCTTGTTTTCCTTAAAAAATGTCCTACTTTAGTTATTCTCGGATCATTTTGTAGTTTTCTAGTTGTTTCAAATTCTTTTCTTAAATCTTCATTTTCCTCAAGAATCTTTTTTAATTTTTCATCAGCACCAACAACCATACTTCTAAATTTATACATTTTAAAGTATTTTCCATCTTTACCAATTCTTTTTTGAGCATAAAAAAGTGGTCCATTCTCTTTATTTATAAAATTAACGATTGCAACAATACAAGTTAACGGAATCAATATTATAATTCCTACTAAACCACCACATATATCTATGCATCTTTTTATAAATAATGTTATTCCTTTTACAATATCATTTGCTAAATCATTTACTTGAACGCCAACATCTGAATATGTATCTTTTCTTTTCAAAGTTACTAGCATAGTGATTAGTAAAACTTTTAAATCTAGTAAGAAATTCTTTCTATAATGATATCTTAAATCCATATCCAATCTATCTGCAAACTCTACTCTAGCTCTTCCAGAAATTTGGCTTATTCCTGTGATACCTGGTTTATGTTGAATTATGTAAGAATAATATTTTCCCATATCTTCTTGTTCTTCCGGTCTATATGGTCTTGGCCCTACTAAACTCATTTGACCTTTTAAAATATTAAGCATTTGAGGTAATTCATCTAAACCTGTTTTTCTTAAGAAATAGCCTGCCTTAGTAACTCTTGGATCATTATACAATTTCTTATACTTATTAAATTCTTCTCTTCTATTTTCATCAGTATTTAAAATTTTTGTAAGTTCTTCATCTGCATTTTTATCCATTGTTCTGAATTTATACATTTTAAATACTTTTCCGTTTTTTCCAATTCTATCTTGTGTATAAAATATTGGTCCATAATCCTTGTTAATAGCATTTTTTACGGCTACTGCTATTGTTAATGGAACTAGTAAAATCAACCCTATAAATGAAACTAATATTTCGAATATTCTTTTAAAGAAAGCCTTTAGTAATTGTTTAATTTTTACTAGTATTCTTTTTGCAAAATTTCTGTGCAATGCTTTTGCATCAAATGGAATAGCTAATTGCTCCTCATCCATTTTAAATACTCCCCCTAAAATAAAAATTGACAATTTATACTCTGTTTTTTATTTTTTAATATTTACAACTTTTGTTTTTTATATCGTCTTCTCTATATTATGTAAATCTACACTCAATGGTTAAATTGTATCATAAAATGATGCTAGTTTCAACCCTCATCTTAACAATTTATTAGTAAATTTTAAAAATATTACTCTGCAATTTCATAATCTTTAATAGTGCTAATTTCTCTTGTAGCTTTTCCGGCATTTCTTTTAATTGATGCTTCTATTGTTTCCTTTTCACTTTCTGTTATTTTACCATCTTCACTATTTAAAATAATATCTTTAGCTTCTTTTGACAAGTCCATATCATTTAAAATACTATGTGCTATTTCTTGTTCATTTACTGGTAACCAACCAACTTGCATATTTCCTTTGCTTAAATGAGTAGCAGTAATTGTACAATTTGGATACATAGCTTTTATTTCTGAATATGTCATTCCAGAGCCATTTTTCATATTTACTTGTATATTTCTTCCATCTTCAGTTACTATATTTACTCTTGATATTTCAAATTCATTTCCATATTTAGCTGTAAAGTTTTCTAATTTATATTCTGTTCCATTTCCTGTTGGGTCTGCATAATAAGAACCTTCTGTTAATTTAACAGTACTTCCAATACCAATATTATCCTCTATACTATTTGAAAGGCTCTCTTTTAAGTCAATATTACTTTCTTCAGCTGGTAATTCAAACTCAACTTTTGAATTATCTTCTGAATCTTCTATTAAAACTTTTACTCTATTTCCTGATAAAGTACCTGTCATATTATCTTTGCTTTCAAAATCCATACTATAACTTGATGAAGCTTTTGAATTGTTTTCTCCAACAGCTTTTTTATCAAGTGTTTTTCCAGTTCTATTCATTGTAGTAGTAAGAGCTCCTATTGTAATAGCACTCATAATTCCAGCAACAGCAATCTTTTTAGCTATATTTTTTCTATGTTCTTTACTTTCAGCAGCTTTCTTCAATTTATCAATTGTTCCCTTTGCTGTTGTATATGTACTACTTAATTTTTCACTACTTTTTACAGTTAATCTATCAAAAGCACTTGTTACAGCTTTTCCAAAACTTTTAGCTGATTTCATCATTTCAGAAGCCTTTGATTTAATAGCTTTCAAGAACCCAGACTTATCTTTTTTTACATTTTCGTTTTCTTCATCTGAATACAAAGCACATAATTCTTCAAATACTTTACTTGTTTCTACATTTTGAGTAGGAGTATGAGTATTCTCATCATCTGGGTACATTGCAGATAGTTCTTCAAATTTTTCGCTGATTACATAATCCTTATCAACAACGCCATCAAATACACCAAGTTCTAATTCTGTATTAAATTCCTCTGTTTCATTTGCTGAATTTGTTTCACTAGCTTCTTCACTTAATGGCTCTATACTTTCTCCATCTTCTGGAACTTCTGGCTTTTTAAAAGATTCTTCCAAAGATTCTTTATTTTTCCTAGCAGCTTCTTGTCTTACTTTTTCTACTAAGGCTTCCACATTATCTTCAGCACTTAAGTCGTCTTCATATTCTTCAGAAAGACTATTCATAATTTTAATATGTTCTTTGCTTGAAATTCCCGCATTTTTCTTAGCATCATCTAACATCTTTAATTTATCTTTTAATGGCAATTTAGCAAACATTAAACCACGCAAATCATAGTTTATAAAAATACCAATATTAGCCAACTGTTCTTTTTTTAATTTATTTACTCTTTCTTCATAAGCCTTATCACTTTCCCCTGATAATCTTTCTACTTCTTGTAGCATTATTTCAACATAGTCATCTGCACGAGTATGTGTTGCAAATTCTGTTTCAAGTACAAATTCATAATCCTGAATAGCCTTATAAATATTAGGGTCTATCGTTTTTCTAATTTTACTTTCAAGTTCATCCTCATTCATTTCGTTATGAAATTCAATACTTTTTGAAACAATTTGACTATAAATAATATTTCTCTCGTAATTAGAATAAATCTCACCATAAAACCCATTTGCTTGTATTCCTCTAAATGGTGTTTTTACATATTGACCACCATTATCTTTATCGCAAGTAATAATTTCACCTTCTCCAGGTACAAAATTAACTAAAATTCTACTTTTACTATTATCCATATACAATCTCCGTTCCTTTCAACATTTTCTATTATACAATATTTTCCCGTATTTTGCAACTACTTATGTAAATCTGATGTTGATTTTTATAAATTTATTATCAAACAATTTAATTTTAGGAATAACTCTTTATTATTTATTAAATTTCAAACCAAAAAGACTCTTGCTTTTCAGTGCCAAAATAACACTCTTTGCAAAAGTCTTTTATCTAAAAATTCAATATAATACTTTAATCTTTCAAACAGCCTATTGGAACAACTAGCACACCATTTTTAGTAGTATATGCCATTTTAGTATTAGTAATAATCATTAAAAATTCTGGTTTTCTTAATCTTCCATTTTCTTTAATCAAATTTTCCAATTCTAACAAATGCTTTTCAGCTTCATCAATTGATTTTTCACTGCCAATTTTAGTTTCTATTAAACAATATTTTCCATTATCAAAATGAGCAACTTCATCACATTCTAAACCATATCTATCTCTATAATGACTTAATGTACCACCTATTGCATTTATATACACACTTAAATCTCTATCTACCAAGTTTTCAAATAATAGTCCGTAAGTATTTGGATCAAGCATTAGTTCTTTAGGTGAAATTCCTAGTATTGCAGTTGCTAAAGAAGGGTCAACTAAACTCTTTTTAGGAGTAGATCTAATTGCTGTTTTACTCCTAATATTTGGATTCCAAGCAGGAATTTCATCAATTATATATAGTTTTTTCAAAATTGCTAAATAATCATTTATTGTTCTATCTGTTACATTATTATTATTAGCAATAACATCAGATATTAAAGTTTGATTAGATTCAATTGTTGAATCCAATCTTGCATAAGCTCTTAAAATCAATCTTGCAAGCTCTGTATTTCTTGAAATTCCGTCTATTCTTGAAATATCTGATTCACAAACAGCAGTAATATAGTTTTTAGCTATACTTAAAGAAACATCTTCATCTTCTATATTAAAAATATCTGGCCAACCACCTCTGCAAATTAAAAAAGCCATTCTTTCATAAGTAATATCACTCGTAATTCCATCAATTTTCCTGTTTCCATTCAATATCTCTGCTAATGAAATCTTTCCATTTGAATCTCCACTCTCATATAACGACATTGTTTTCATATTCAAAAAAGCAAATCTTCCAGCACCAGAATGTAAATTTTGATTTTCTTTTTCATTAGGAGTAGCTGAACCAGTTAATAAATACTGTCCTTTTTTTCCTGTTTCATCAACAGAGTGCCTAACTGTATTCCATAAGTTAGGAGCAAGTTGCCATTCATCAATCAATCTTGGCTTTTCTCCTTCTAATAATAAAGATGGTTTCAATTCAGCAAGTTTTAAAGCATTTGAATTTTCCATGTCAATATCTTCATCTTGTAATTCTATATAACTTTTTGCTCTTTGCTTACATGTAGTGGTTTTGCCACACCATTTTGGACCTCTTATCAAAATAGCTCCAGCCACTTTCATTTGTTTAGATAGTTCTTTATCAATTATTCTTTCTTTGTATATTCCCATAATCATTCTCCTATCCACTTTATTCATATATATTATACTATAAATTTTATTTCATTTCAATGATTTGTGGTATTTTATTTCAAAGATTTGTGTTTTTTCATTTCAAACATTTGTGGTATTTTACTTCAAAGATTTGCGCTACCAAAGTTTTATATGGTGTTAATAGAAGAAAAAGAAACTTTTAATTTTATGTATTGCTCTTTTTACTATATTCTCTTTCTTCACAACCATAGCTTTTATTTGCTCTTTCTCTGCTTTATTATCATAATGATATAGCAAATCATAATAAGCTATTCTAAAGGCTTTTAAATTTTCACTTTCTTTTCTATCTGACATTATAAATTTCCTTTTATTTTATTTTTACAAAAGTTCTTTTTTATTTTTCTTTCTACCATATTCTTCTTTCATCTTTTGTTTATTCTCGTTTGAATATCCTAAAAGAATTTCTGAATTTTTATTAGCAATTGTATTCCATATCTCTTCAAACAATTCTTTTCTTGACTTTGTAATCATTTGAAATGTTGCAATTGTACTTAGTTTACCATCATTTGTCATTATATTTATAGTTTCATAAGCTTTAACGAAGTTAACTCTTTGTACGAATTTATACATCCAAACAACATCTTTGTATGGAATCGCTTTAAAATTTCCAGAAAATTGTATAATATAATTTTCTGTTAAGCATAAATGTTGCTTATCATAGTAAAAAGCACTTGCACTATTCATTTCATCATCTAATAAATTGATATCTTCTTCACTTAATTTATTTATGCTTCTATTATATTTTATTTTTAAAACTAAGGCTATTACAAAATATATTATACCTATTATTCCGACTAATGCTCCAAATGCAAAATATGTATCATTTGCTTCTGTAAATTCTGTTGTAGCATCTAAATAAACAGTTCCAAAATAACTTTTAGCTTCATCTTCTGAAATTTTATTTTCTTCATCTAAAGTCTCATTATAAGTTTCAAGTGCATATTCTAATATATTATCTGATATTGCTTTAGTAATTCCATCTATTCTAATAGGTGTAGTTTCAATATCTTCTCTATCTAATTCGTTAAATTGTTCATCTGTTAAATATACAATATATAAATATTTCCCATCTGTTATTAAATAATATTTATTGCTTGTTTCTGATTCTTCTGCAAAAACATAAGGAATTACAGCTACATTTACATATGACTTTTTATCTGTATTTTCTTGTTCCATTATAACATCATTTAAATATTTTTTGTTTTCCTCTTCTTTTGCATCATTGCTACTAGCATATACAAATAAAACTACAGCAACAATAATAATTAGTATAGAAATAATTAAATTTCTATTTTTCTTTTTTGCTTCTTTTTGTACGTTCTCATTTCTAAATTTTAACATTTTTATATCCCCTTTATTAAAATAAACTAGATTGAATACAATTTTATTTTACCATTTATTAAATCATATATCAACCACTTTTTTTCCAGAAAAAAAGCAGGATTACCTGCCTATATTTTTCTATTTCAAATAATTCTACTATTTCATTAAGTGTTTTATTTTCTAATGAATTATACCAATCCATTTCTCTATATTATACCATATATTTTTCCAAAAAAGAAAGTATATATACTAATAGCATTATTTAGTTTCCAAAAAAGATATATGTCATTTTTCTCAAACGTAATAAAAAAAGTGACTATTATAGCCACTAAATTATATATATCCAATTATTCTTCATAACCTATTATGTCTTTAATTACTTCTCCTGCAATTATTAAACCAGCAACTGATGGTACGAAAGATATACTGCCCGGAATTTGATTCTTAGCTGTACATTTTCTTTTTGTTCCTGGTGGACATATACAATGATTTTTACAACTAATTTCCTCTGTTTCTTTTGGTTTTATTGGTACTTCTTTTGAATAAACCACCTTTAATTTTTTTATTCCTCTAGCTTTTAATTCTTTTCTCATAACTTTTGCAAGTGGACATACACTAGTTTTGTATATATCTGTTACTTCAAATCTTGTAGGGTCTAATTTATTTCCTGTTCCCATACTTGAAATGATTGGAATATTTAGCTTATTTGCCCTCATTATTAATTCTATTTTTGCAGTTACTGTATCAACACTATCAACTACATAAGATACACTTTCATCTAAGATTTCCTTGCTGTCTGGCATAAAGAATTCTTTATATGTTTCTACATTAGCTTTTGGGTTTATATCCAATATTCTTTCTTTTGCAACATCTACTTTATATTTTCCTATTGTTTTATATGTAGCAATTATTTGTCTATTCAAATTTGTCAAACAAACTTTATCATCATCTACAATTATAAAATTTTGCACTCCTGCTCTTGCTAAAGATTCTACAACAAAAGAACCTACTCCACCAACACCAAATATAGCTACTTTTGCATTATTTAATTTTTCTATTGATTCTTTTCCTATTAGTAATTCTGTTCTAGAAAATTGATTTTGCATTTTAAATTTATTCCTTTCTCGTTTTATATTCAAAAATAAACTCTTTATTGCATACTTCTTATATTTAGCAAATCTTGCCACCACCAACAACAATATCATCAATATAAAATACTGCTGACTGTCCTGGGGTTAAGGCTCTTTGGGGTTCAGCAAAGACAACTTTTATATCATTTCCTTGTTGAGAAATTTTTGCTTTAGCAGCTCTTGTAGAATATCTTGTTTTTACTTCTACTTCCATTTCAGCTTCTATTTCATCAACTAACAATAAATTTATATCTTTAACTATAATTTCTTTTTTATAAAGCTTATCTTCTTCTCCAACAATTACTTCATTCTTTGCTCTATTAAATCCTAATACAAAAAGTGGTACTGGATTTGAAATTCCAAGTCCTTTTCTTTGACCAATAGTATAATTATATAGTCCTGTATGTTTTCCTAAAACTTTTCCCTCTAAGTTTACAATATTTCCTGCCTTTGGCTTTATATTAGAATTGTTTTCTAAAAACTTTTTATAGTTTCCATCTGGAATAAAACAAATATCTTCACTATCTGGTTTATTAGCAACTTTTAAATTCTTTTCTCTTGCTATTTCTCTAATTTGTTCTTTACTCTCAAAATCTGAAAGTGGAAATAAAACATATTGGATTAAGTCTTTTGGAATATTCCATAATACATAACTTTGATCTTTTTTACCAGCCTTTGATTTCTTTAAAACCCATCTACCATATTTTTCGCTATATTCAGTTTTTGCATAATGTCCAGTAGCAATATACTCGCAACCAAGTTCTTTTGCTTTTTCATACATTATTCCAAACTTCATATATTTATTGCATTCAATACAAGGGTTTGGTGTTTTACAATTTGCATAACAATCAATAAAATCATCAATAACATATTTACTAAATTCTTTCTTATAGTCAAAAGTAAAATGTGGTATTCCTATTGATTTACACACATTTTTAGCATCTATATATGTATTTATATTACAGCAACTACTTCCTGCATATAATTCCAAAGTAGAGCCTATTACATCATATCCTTGCTCTTTTAATAGTAAAGCAGAAACACTGCTATCTACTCCACCACTCATTCCTAATAAGACTTTTTTATTCTCCATTTTATTTTCCATCTTTCTAGTTTTTCTTTTCTCTTTTTTCTAATATATCGTCTAAAGTATGCCATGCAAGTAATGCACATTTTACTCTAGCTGGCATGTGAGAAACATTTTTAAAAGCAATTGCATCTTCCAACTTCTTTAATTCTTCATCACTTACTGCTTCTCTTTTAATCATGTCTATAAATACTTTTATAATCTCTTTTGCCTCTTCTACAGTTTTTCCTTTTAAAGTATCAATCATTATTGATGTAGAAGCTTGTGAAATTGCACATCCATGACCAGAAAAAGCCATATCTAAAATTTTATCTCCATCCATTTTTACTTCAATGGAAATTTCATCACCACAATTAGGATTATGTCCTAATTCTTCATAATCATATTTATCTAAATGCTTTTTATTATATGAATTCATACTATGTTCCATAATAAGTTCATTGTATACATCATCTAAATCATCCACTTTATTTGCCCCCTCGAATTATTTTAAACTTTTATATATTTTTTAAACATATTATATGCTTTTTCAAGTGCTACAACAAGTTTATCTACATCTTCTTTAGTATTGTAGAAATAAAAGCTTGCTCTACAAGTTGAATCTATGCCTAAAAATCTCATTAGTGGTTGTGCACAATGATTACCAGAACGCACACATACACCTTCTGAATCTAAAATACTTGCAACATCATGTGGATGAACTCCTTTTATATTAAACGAAATAACAGATGAATGATGTTCATCATTATTAGTTAAATATAAATCTAAAAAGTCTAATTTTCTTAATTGCTCTCTAGCATATTTTAATATTTCATGTTCCTTTTCTTGTATTGCATCATATCCAATTTTTTGAATATAATCAATTGCAGCGCCAAGACCTACTACACCTTCAACATTCTGTGTTCCAGCTTCAAATTTATTTGGTAAACTAGCAAATGTAGTATCTTGTTCATAAACATATTCAATCATATCTCCACCCATTAAAAATGGTGATATACTATTTAAAATTTCTCTTTTTCCATATAATATTCCAATTCCCAATGGTGCTAACATTTTATGGCCTGAAAACACTACAAAATCCGCATCTAAAGCTTGTACATCAAGTCTCATATGAGGAATACTTTGTGAAGCATCTAATACAACTATTGCTCCTTTTTTATGTGCAAGTTTTATAATTTTTTCTACATTATTTATTGTTCCTAACACATTTGATACATAAGTAATTCCAACAATTTTTGTTTTATCTGTAATTTTGCTTTCTATTTCTTCATCAGAAAGTTCAAAATTTTCGTTAATATACATATAATTTAGTTTTGCATTTTTAGTTTTAGCAACTTTTTGCCAAGGAACTAAATTTGAATGATGTTCCATTACTGAAATAACAATTTCATCATCTTTTTGTATTTTATCCAAACCATAAGAATATGCAATTAAATTTAAACTTTCTGTTGCATTTTTTGAAAAAATAACTTCTTCTCTATGCTTAGCATTTATAAATTCAGCTATTTTAGTTCTAGTATTCTCATAAATTTCCGTCGCATCTTGACTTAATGTATATGCACCTCTATGAGGATTTGCATTCAAATTTTTATAAAAATTTTCTATTGCATCTATTACTGCTTGTGGCTTTTGAGAAGTTGCTCCACTATCTAAATATGTTATATCTCTATTTAATAAAAGTGGAAAATCTTCCTTTATACTATCCAAATTACTCATATATACTCCTTATACAACGAACAAATTGCTCATTATAATTTTATTATCTCTTTATATTATCCATTTATTAGTCTAATCTATTATCAATTTCTCTTAAAATCTCATTTTTCAAATCTTCTTTTGTAATTGTATCTAAAATTTTATTAAATTTAGCTCTTACTATCAATTTCATTGCTTCTTTTTTAGTAAATCCTCTACTCATTATATAAAAAAGCTCTTTATTTCCAAGTTTTCCAGCAGCCGTACTATGATTACCTTCAACATCTTCCTCTTCACAAAGAAGCATTGGTAATGCAATAGCTTTAGCCGTATCTGAAAGTAACATACAAAATTCATTTTCATTTCCTTTAGATTTTTTTGCCCCTCTTTTAAAATCTAAAGTTCCTTTGAAATGTTTTCTACTATTTCCATTTAAAGCTCCTTGAACTTCTATATTCATATTAGACTTTTTACCACGAAGAGTTCCTATATAATTCAAATCAAATAATTGCTCTCCCTTACCTAAATAAATTGAATTCAATTCATTATTTGAAGCTTCTCCAACCAAATTTGAAAAATAATTTGTAATGCTATTTTTTCCTCCAAAGTCAACAATACAAAAATCTAAATTAGCATTATCATCAATTTCATTTTCTATGCTTAAAAAATTCTGAGATACTTCATTTAATAAGTTTATAACTGTTACTTTAATGTCTGAATTGTGTTTTGCATATACTCTAACACTTCCATTGTGATAATAGCCGTTTTCTACTACATTCCTGTTTGTTTCATTTTCTTTAGAATTGCCTTGTTTTGAACAAGTTGTATTTGCACAACCTGTATTATTACAAGATTTATCTTGTGAAGAACTATATTTAATAAAAATATTTGCTTTACTTCCTTCTTCTGCAATTATTTCTATATTATCTATTAAAGCTCTATTTTCTTCATTAAAATCAAATTCAATAACTGATTCTTTTTCAGAAACTCCACTAATATGCAATTTAATTTTTTTATTTGCGTTTTTTCTTATTTGTTCTTCTAGTAAATTGCCTAATCCATAAGTAAGTTTAACATCTGAAATTGCTTCACTAATTTGAATTTTTTCATTATCAATATCTAGCAAAGTTGAATTAAAATCAGCTTTACCATCTTGCATTTCCAAATCTTTTATTATGATATTATTACAGTTAAAATTTTTTGCTGTTCTAACTGGTGTTTCATTTAATCTTAAATCTGGCATATTTTTATCCCTTCATTTTTATTATTAAATTTATATTTGTAAAATTATTTAAGCTTTATTATTTAACAAATATAATTTTTATCCAATTGCTCCATCTAATTCTAGATTTATTAAGTTATTCATTTCTACTGCATATTCTACTGGTAATTCTTTAGAAATTGGATATGCAAAGCCTCTAACAATCATAGCTTTTGCATCTTCTTCAGACAAACCTCTACTCATTAAATAGAAAATTGCTTTATCGCTTATTTTTCCGATTTTAGCTTCGTGTGAAAATTCTACTTCATCTGTTCTTATATCATTTACTGGTATTGTGTCTGATTTTGATATATCATCAAGCATTAAAGATTCACAAGATACTGAACATTTTGAATTTTTAGCATTTTCATTTACTCTTACAAGAGATCTGTAAGTACAAACTCCACCATTTTTTGAGATAGATTTAGCATTTACCACACTTGAAGTATTTTTAGCATTGTGAACAACTTTAAATCCATTGTCTAAATTTTGTCCTTTACCAGCAAATGAAATACCAGTAAATTCTGTTTTAGAACCTTCTCCATTTAATATACTCATTGGATATAACATTGAAATTTTTGAACCAAATGAACCAGAAACCCAATCCATTTTTGCATTTTTTCCAACAATTGCTTTCTTTGTATTTAGGTTAAGCATATTTTTTGACCAGTTCTCTATTGTTGAATATCTTAAATAAGCATTATCTTTAACATAAAGTTCAACACAGCCTGCATGTAAATTTACTTTATTGTATTTTGGGGCTGAACAGCCCTCTATAAAGTGTAAACTAGCTCCTTCATCTACAATTATAAGTGTATGCTCAAATTGACCAGATTCAGGTGAATTAAGTCTAAAATATGATTGTAATGGAATATCAACTTTTACGCCCTTTGGAACATATACAAATGAACCTCCTGACCAAACAGCTGCATGAAGTGCAACAAATTTATGGTCATATACTGGAACGCATTTCATAAAATGTTCTTTAACAATTTCTGGATACTCTCTAACTGCTGTTTCCATATCAGTATATATAACACCTTGCTTTATTAAATCTTCTTTCATACTATGGTATACAACTTCTGAATCATACTGTGCACCAACACCAGCCAAAGAAGTTTTTTCTGCATCTGGAAT
The DNA here is from genome assembly GCA_934141445.1 of uncultured Clostridia bacterium. GTDB lineage: Bacteria > Bacillota > Clostridia > TANB77 > CAG-508 > Scatovivens. The sequence continues at coordinate 82,016 of CAKPCF010000004.1, forward strand.
TCCTAGTTTATCAAAAGTATTTTTTATGTCCTCTGGTACATCATCCCAAGAACTATTTAACTTTGTTTTTGGTCTTACATAAGTTGCTATTTCATTCATATCTAGTTCTGATAAGTCTGGTCCCCATGTTGGAAGTTCTAGTTCATTATATACATCTAGAGCTTTTAATCTTAGCTCTCTCATCCAGTCTGGATCATGCTTTTGATTAGAAATTTCGTTTATAATTTCTCTTGTAAGCCCCTTTTTTATTTTAAAGTCATATTCGTCTTTATTTTTTATATCATATATGTTTCTATCTATTTCATCTACTTGAGTTTTTGACATACAACTTTCCTTTCTCATTTAATTTATTTTAAGTTTTCATTTACTCTATAAATTATTTTCTATATTGTGAATATCCATTTTCCTCAATTTCACTTGCTAATTCCTGTGTTCCTGTTTTTACAATTTTACCATCTACTAAAATATGAACATAGTCTACTTTTAAGCTATGAAGTATTTTTGTATTATGAGTTATAATTAAAACTGCATTATTTTCATTTTTAAACATTTCAATTCCTTTAGATACTGTTTTAATTGCATCAACATCTAATCCTGAATCAGTTTCATCTAATATAGCCAATTTAGGATTTAATACAAGCATTTGCAAAATTTCGTTTTTCTTTTTTTCTCCACCAGAAAAACCAACATTTAAGCTTCTTTCCATATTCTTTGGATTCATTTTTAATTCTTCCATATATTTTTTTAATTCATCTTTAAAAGCAAATATTTTAACTGGCTCTCCTGTAATTTTATTCTTAGCATATTTTAAGAAATTTGTAACAGAAACCCCTGGAATCTCTTCTGGAAGCTGAAAAGACATAAATACACCTTTTCTAGCTATTTCATCTGTTTTTAAATTTGTAATATCTTCGCCATCAAATAGTATTGACCCTTGTGTTTTTGTATATTCTGGGTTATTTAAAATTGCATTTGCAGTAGTAGTTTTTCCAGAACCATTTGGTCCCATTATTACATGAATTTCACCTTTTTTAATATTCAAATTTATTCCTCTTAAAATTTCTTTTTCACCTGCTGAAACACACAAGTCTTTTATTTGTAGTAATTCATTTTCCATTGATTTATTCCTTTCTAGGTGCAGATGTTCTTTTTACACAGCATCTACATTTTTCTTGATTTATATCGTAATTGCAATTAAGTTCTCTTAAACCTAATACATTATGTACATATTTGGCAAGTTTATTTATAGTTTCATCTGTTGTAACAAATTTTATTTTTTCCGCTTCATCTTTTGCTTCTTTTTCGTTCAAATCTAATACATCTTTTAAAAATAAGTACACAATATCGTAAGCTTCTAAAATTTTTTGTGCCAAAGCATTTCCTTCATCTGTTAATTCTATTATTCCATAAGTTTCATATTTTACAAGATTTTCTTCTTTTAAATTATTTAAAGCTTTATTTACACTAGGCTTTGTACAATTCATTTTATTAGCAATATCTGTAACCCTTATATTTCCATTTTGTTTTTGCAACAAATACATCGTTTTCAAATATTCTTCTGATGACTTAGAAACCATTATATTCTCCTTTTTGTTAACTACGGTTAACATTATAATACTTTAGTATATGTTTGTCAAGGCTAACATATTAAAAAGAATAAAAGTTGATTATGATAAATTCAAAATAAAAAGCCGTATGGCTCTAATTCGACTGCTTCACGCAGTTTCATTAAAGCCACACAGCTTTCTTGTAAATCTGAAGTTTCAGATTTTACAGTTTTTTATTCATCATTCGCCTCCGATTCATCGTAAAATACATCTTCCAAATTCTTCAAAGCCGTTTCTTTATTCTCAGCCAATTCGCTTTGGAACTTATCGTATAATTCAAGGGCAGAAATTGCCATTTGAATTTCCGCATCAGTCGGCTTTTCCAGCGAAAACCAGCCAAGATACTTATACAAATCATTGACATAAATCATTGCGTAGATACCGCATGTCACGAAATACAAAAAAATCACTTTTGTATCTGTTACACCAATCAAATTCAGTATCATGCCCATAAAGCCAAATACAATAAGTGCTTGGATACATCCAATGTTTCTCACATCTCCGCATTTAGCGGAAAATCTGCTTGCCTTCTTCACTTCCAACACAGTTGGAATTCTCTTAAGCTTATGATAGGCATTGATAGCCTTATGTTCAGCACAGTGCTTTCGATTACTCGATGCACTAGAGATGCTAAAACGAAACCAGAACCGTTCCAAAAACTTGGCAATCGAGCAATGATATAACATCGCATCGACCGCTACAATTACTGCCACTGCAATGAAACAGCAATTTACGTTTTTGTATGGCATCATCCATGCACCAACTCCCAACAAAAGTATGGTTAAGATAGCCATCAAGCGTGCCTTCATATACTTAATTCTTGTTTTATGATCTGGCACTCTATAGTTTGGTCCGATATTCAGAACCCGTATACGATGCACCTCAACTGCACCATCCGTTTTTTCTGCTTTAGCGCCATACAAAACGCCATCTACGTCCCTGCTAAATGCAATTGAATTGTAGTCGGAAAAACCTCTGTTGATTACAAACATGAATAAAAACCTCTCTCTTGTATTCAAGTGTTAGCTACTTGAAATGTGTAAATAAGCGTACAAAGCTCCTTTCCAAGATTTGTCTATAATTTGACATACATAAATTATAGCACCTGTTCTAGCTTATGTCAACTTATAGTGTTTGATTTTTATTTATATTTCAATGACTAAAAGTAATTCTTTTCGACATTATTCTTCTTTTTATATTATATAAATTGATTTAATTTTCTTTTTTGATTTCTTCATATCTCTTTATTTTAGCTGTAGTAGTCTTTATCATTGCTTTATCTGTTAAAATCAAATTTTTTATGTATTTATATGTTGGAAATGTTTTATTTATTTCTTTAATATCTTTCCAAATAAATTCTTTTAATTCTTCTTGATTCATATTTGGATAATTTTTCTTTACATAATCTTTATCATAAACAATTTTTGCTGATACAACTAAATCATCATCTTTTTCTTTACCAAACACCATAACTTCTGAAACATATGGTAATTTTGTAATTACTTGTTCTAATTCCTCTGGATACACATTTTTTCCATTTTTTAGTACAATTACATTTTTCTTTCTTCCTGTTATAAATAAATATCCATCTTTATCTATATATCCTAAATCTCCTGTATAAAACCATCCGTCTTTTAATACTTTCTCTGTTTCTTCAGGCATTTCATAATATCCAAGCATTACATTTGGTGCTTTAGCAGTAATTTCGCCAATTCCTTCTTCATTCTTATTTTCAATCTTTATTTGAACAGATGGAAATGGAAGTCCAACTGAACCATATCTTAAATGTTTTTCATTTTCACCACATAAAACTGGTGAAGTTTCTGTTAAACCATAACCCTGAATTGTAAAAATTCCAAAATCATTAAACCCTTTAGCAACTTCTCTGTTAATAGCTGCTGCTCCACTAATAATAAAACGAAGTTCTCCGCCAAATTGGTCTAAAATAGGCTTAAATATCTTTCTTCTAATATCAATTTTTACTTTTCGTAAAGCATTACTTAATTTTAAAGCAAATTTAATTTGCTTTGTTTTTCCTTGCTTTTCTATTGCCTTCCAGATATTTTTATACATTACTTCTAATAATAATGGCACGCATACAAAAGTTGTTACATGATATTCTTTTAAATTTTCTTGAATATGCCTTAATCCATCACAAAATACTGTTGTTGCTCCATTTGAAAAGAATAACAACATCTGTGTTGAGCCAAAAGTATGATGAAGTGGCAAAAATAATAAATTCACATCTGTACTTAATATTTTTTCAGCACACATCATATCATATATGTTTGATGCAATATTTTTATTTGAAAGCATTACTGCTTTAGCCATTGATGTTGTACCAGAAGTAAAAATTATTGTTGCCATTTCATCAGGTGATTGTTCAAAAAATTCAACTTCTTTTATTTTTTCTCCTTTTTCTTCTAATTCTTCCAAACTAATAAATCCTTCATTTGATGGTAATTTATTCATTGATATAAAATTTTTAATATTAGTTTTATTCTGTATTCTTATATTTTTTATACACTCTATATATTCATTTTCAAATATTACAGCATCAGCTTTACTTCTAATTAAAGAAAGCTCTATTTCATTAGGCTGTAATCCTTTATCTAGCGGAATTACAATTCCTACATTACAAATACATGAAATATAAGACTTTACCCAATTATAAGTATTATGACCAATAATAGCTATTCTTTTTCCTTTTAATCCTAAATCAATCAATCCTTTAGCCAATTTTTCTTTTTGTTTGCCAAATTCTTCAAATGAAATATGTGTATATTTTATTTCTTCTTTTCTATTATTTTTATCTGCCAATGCTGTTGTAGTTTCTTCAACTTTACTCTTTACAATAAAAGCATCTTTTTTAGCAAATTTTTTAATTGCTTCATCTACATAGTTTTTTATGTTTTCATATTTTTCCGCTTTATATAATTTCTCTAAACACTTCATAAAATTCTCCTAATTTCTTATTACATATTTGATTAAATACATATAGTATCTTCTCTTTTTAATATGTTTTTATATTAACATATCTACTATTTTTAGGCAAATTTTATACCACTTTCTGACTGCTCGTTCAAAAAAGTTCAAAATATTTAATTACTGATTTTTTTCAAAAATCAAACTAATTTAGACAAAAAATACCGGAAGGAAATTGCTGTATTTTACAGCTAAATTCCTTCCGGATATCACCCCTTTTCCTTAATGTTCAAAATATCAATTAGATTTCTTCCGGTACTTCCTGTTCTTTCCAGCAATACTGTGCCAGAAAATTGGTAAGCTCCTTTAAGGGCTTATCTGTGCTAACAGGAATCATAAGTGCCGCACGGCTTGGACTCTGTGCAACATTTGCCAACATATCCAGGTTGGTCTGATACCATTCCAGACGAATCCAGACATTCCTTTCGCCTTCCTTCAGTGCCCAGCATTTAGCTCTGAGCAATTCACCCGGACGCTGTTGCTTAAGGAAGTTGTTCCACGGAATGCTTCCACTGAACTGTTCGACAGTTCCAAAGAACTGCACAAGCCGGTTAGTGCTACCAGGTACTGCTAATAGTTCCCTTGTACTTACCTTCAAGACATCATAGGCTTTCTCCTTCATGTACAAAGGTACCTGTGCATGAAGAGAAGCCATAACATTCTGCATAATGTTATCCAGCTTGCTCTCGCTGTTTTCGTTGGTATTGATATTTTTCTTGTTTTCCTTTGCCATAATTTTGCCTTCCTGCTCTCAAAAGAAGAGAGACTGTTTGTAAACAAGTCATCCTTGACAATAGATAACTTGTTGGGGTTGGATTTTATTTACTTATGTAAACAGTTTAACACACATTGCTTGAAAAGTCAACTTCAGCCATTTCACATTTTTTCTTTTTGATGTAGAATATTGTATTTTATATTTTAATTTTTTATATAATTTTGTCAAAATTTGTTATTTATCATAGCCAATTTCTATAAATTTTCTGTACATTGTTTAGCCAGACTTTTATATAATATGAAGTACAAAACACACTTTTCTATTATATAAAAAGTGCAAGACGGCACAGCTTAAAGTTAAGCCATACCGCCTTGCACACGGACATTATTTAATTTTTAAATGAATTGATTTAATTCTTTCTCTTTACCTTTGATATATCCACCAGTTCACAGTAACTCCATAGTTGCTCTGAAAATGTATTTACCTCTACTAAGTCCTTAAACTGACTGATATCAGTACTATTTACTAAATCTGTCAATTCTGTTGGAACAGGAATCCCACGCCATCTTAGTTTTGGTGCATACTCATTCACGCTCTTTTTAGCAATATTAAACTCTGCTAAAGCACTTTCTCTACACTCTGGTTTAGATACATACAGCAAAGGCTTAGTTGTAAGTGTCGTTACTCCATTTAGCAACATAACATAAGCATAAACAGTTTCTGCTTCTTTTAGCTCTCTCTCTTTTCTTTTGGTCAGCTCCTCTAACTTCTTTGCTCTTTCATCATAGCTCGGATACTTTATAAGAATCACAACTATTGTCAACAAGTTTTTTATTAGCTCTTTGATAGATGAACATTTGATTTTGAGCCAGTTTACAAAGTACCAAACCCGCCATTTGATTTTATTCAGTAATACTTTCATTAAGTAACCTCTTTTCTTACCAAATATCAAGCACTTCCATTGGCATTGGATTGAATTTGAATTCACGTTCCAAAACAGTTTTACACTGTAAAAGAGCATCATGACTACACAACATATCTCTTTCAATGAATTTAACTGGTTTGGTAGCAATTATTCTAATAATACCAACTCCAAAAGCACTAGCCAGCTTCTTATCTTCTTCAGTCACATCATCCAAAAAAGCTATTGCAACTGGTTTAATTATCTTGCCATTCCTTTTAGTATTGCATGTGACTTGTGCATAGCATTTCATCTCAGTCGAAAGCTTGAGCAAATCTTCCAAATCCAATAGCATATTAGGAACAGCTGTTAAGTTTTGCAAACTTGTTGCATTGCTTTGAGTTGCAGAATCCATTGGAAATATATGTACAATATCCTGATAATTGATATCGTACAGGAAAAACGCACGCCCAGTATAATGTGACAAGTTATTTTGCCATATTGGTGAAAAGCTTATAAAAGTTCGCTTTTCAAATGCTGAATAATAGAGTTCTGGTGTAATTGGCTGATTGCCATACCTTACGCTCATTGTAGTAGATACTCTGCCAAAAAAGTAAAATTCTTCATCTGTAGTTACCGTGATGATTTCTCCTACTTTTGGTTTTACTCGAAGGTTTGTTCCATCTGCAATGCTTTTACAAGCATGTTTCCAACATTCATCATAGCTTGGTAATTTTGCCTTTTTTCTTTTAGAATTTTCTTGCTGTTTTACCAAACTAGAATGTTCAACAGCCCAATTTTTAGTTTTCATAGCCTTACATTGTCTCAAAAAAATCTCTCTTTCTTTTTGAGAACTTGCTATTCTAGAATATATTTGCTCCTTTGGAATTTTAGAAAATTCCTCAACAAACTTTTTGTATAAAGGATGCTCTTTATCTACACATGTTGTTTCCATTTGATTCGCTATTACTTTAGAATTAGTATCCATTTTTTTCTCCTATACTAAAAACTAATATCATTCTGCTATTGCTAGAAATTCTGCATCAAAATCAAACTCGCGTAGCATAACATTCTTGCAACGTAAGAGCTGAATTGGGTCACACAAAACATCTCTATCATATCGAATTGCCTTATGTGATGTAATAATACGAAATATTCCCAATCCAAAGCTTTCGGCTATTTTTGCATCTTCAGAAGTGATGTTATTCAAAACAGCTATTGCTACTGGTTTTATTATTCTACCATTTCGCTTTGTTCTGCAAGTTATTTGTGAATAACACCCCATCTCAGTAGAAAGATTATCTATATCTTTCAAATCCAATAAAAGGTTCGGTGCATTTGTTAAGCTTTTTACATTCTTCGCATACATAAATGTAGACGAATCCATTGGAAAAATATGCACCAGATCTTCTGGATAAATATTGTATACAAAAAGAGGCGAACCCATATAATGAGATACATTGTCATTCCAAATTGTAGAAAAGCTTACAAATTCCCTACTTTCAAAAGTTTTATAATAGACTTTTGGAGTTATGGTTGTCCCATCTACAATAATTTGAACCGTTGTATCTACTCTTACCATGAAGTGAAATGATTGTTCCTCCTTCACTTCTGCTACTTCACCTACTCTTGGCACTCGTTGCAACCTTGTTCCATTAGATATGCTATCACAAGCATATTTCCAGCACTCATCAAATGTTGGAAATTTTTCTAACTGTACTCCTGTTGCAAGGCACCGTTTAACCAGACTAGAATGTTGTATCAGCCAAGACTCTTGTTTCATCAATTCACATTTCTTTAAAAATTTCCGATAACATTCCTCTCTTTCTTTTTTATTTTGATAACTATCTTTTTCTGTCATATTTTTGTTACCGTTATGTCCTTTCATTCATTCTTCTTACAAAAATTATTTTTCTCTACTGCATAATTTCACACTCCAAAATAAGAATATGTTATAATGAATAACATTATTAGTTTACCATAATTTACTTAAATATTCAATACTTTAGTGATTTTTTAGACTAATTAGTAAAAATATAAAAAGTTGTTGACATTTTATGTAAATCATGCTATACTTTTATTCGTAAGTCAACACATCATTAAGAAAGTCCACTTTATTCAGGTGGCAAAGGAGTGCAAGATGAAGTACATCAGCAACGCATGGTCGCCCAACATGATCGACACCTCCAGCAACAAGCTGGTCGAGTTCAAGCCCATTACGGCTAAAGAGGTTCCTCAGGATGTCGTAAGCGCCATTGGGCACCCTGATACGGCAGTCGTTGTTTCCGGTCTCCTGGGATTTAATGTCCCTTGCAACCGTGTTTCTCTCTCCCTTACGGAGAACGATATGCTGTACCTGGCACAGTACCGTGGTCCTCGCCTTCCCGAAGGAGCTACACAGCTTCCGGAAGGCGCAACTATCCAGTTCCTGGAAGTCACTATCAAGCAGTAAGTTGCTTGATGCGTTCGGTCCATACAAGTAGCTGTTGATTCTAAAAAGTTTTAACAGCTAATCTCCAAACTCCTGTCTTTTGCAAAATCAATTGCCAAGCAAAGGACAGGAGTTTTTATTTAGTTTATATATGGCTTAAAATCAAAATTAAATCCTATATATTTATGAACTTCCATATTTAAGAAATTATTTATATCATCACTAGCTGATACTGATATATCACTTATTCTATGCACTTTATCATTTACATTAACTAATGGATGTCAATAGTTTTTAGAAATGTCACCTTTAAGATATAAAAATAACTTTTAGAAATGTCACCCCTTGTTAGTTAGGAA
>CAKPCF010000005.1 GCA_934141445.1 uncultured Clostridia bacterium
GCATTTTATTTTGCATTAAAAAGATGGGAAGATGCAGCAATAAAAAGAGAAGAAAGAGAAACAGGCAGAGCAGAAGGTGAAAGAAAAAATAAAATAGAAACAGCCAAAAGAATGTTGGCTAAAGGCAAGCCGTTAAATGAAATAATGGAATTTACAGAATTGACAAAAGAAGAAATAGAAAATATAGATGTTTTAGAATAATTATTTATAAATAAAAATGCTTTAAGTACCAGACTTAAAGCACGATTAACATTTATAGAAATTCTATCATTAGTAAGTATTGAAGTCAACTATTTCAAAATAATTTTTATGAATAATTAGAAATAAATATAAATATAAAAAGACACGAAAGTATAATAAAATATACTGTTTTGTGTCTTTTTTTCTTTACTTTAAGTCTGGTACTTAAAGAAGTCCATAAAAATGAAAAAAAGAAGTTTTGAAATGGTTTTCTTTCAAAGAAAAGCAAAAGTCATTAGACTAATGTTTTTTATGGATTGAAAGAGAAAGAGCTTTAATATTGATAATTGTATTGTACTGCGGATGCCAAAGGTTATCAAAGATAAACAGAAGGCTTTTTCTCTACTTATAAAATCTAAGGAGGAAAATCATAAATGAACAAAAGAAAATTTAGAAGTAACAAAGTTAAAAAGAAAGATGACGATAATGTACTAATAAAAAGTAAAAACGGTATAACTTTGATAGCACTAGTAATATCAATAATTGTGATGTTGATTCTTGCAGGAGTAAGTTTGAATGCAACAATTGGAGAAAATGGCATAATGACACAAGCAAAGAATGCAACATATATGCAGGGAATAGCAACATTAGAAGAATATTTGCAGTCAGAATATGTAAAATATTATGATGAAGCAGATGAATATACAAATAAAATTGAACTTCTAGCAAGCAAAATGAGTGGATTATTGTTAAAAGATGGAAGTAAAAATTATGTTGTATATGAAGGAAAAATGTATTACTTATTAAATAAACAAGCTTTACCAGAAGAAATAAGAAATCAATTGAGAGATGGAGATACAACGGAGTATTCAAAATACATAAGATTACAAAATGTATATGGTATAACAGAGAATTTAAAAGTGTACTATTGCAACAATGGAACAGAAAATGTGTTAGGAACTTTAACAGATTTAGAGATTGATCCGAATGCACCATTAACAAAAATAAATAATAATTCTGAATTAAAAAATGCAATTTCATCAGCTCTAAATGATATAGGGATAAATGTAGATGAAGAAAAAGGAATTACCATAGGAAATGTTGCAAATTTGAAAAATATAACTATAGATGGAAGTGAAACTCCAATTACAAGTTTGGCTGGAATATCTGAATTAACAGTTTTACAAAATCTAAATTTGAAAAACATAACTGTTTCAAATTTAGACGGGATTGAAGCTTGTAATATGCTTAAGAGTATATATTTTGAAGATTGTGTAATTACAGATGAAAATGGATATGATAAATTATCAACAGTTCTTGATTTACAAGAGTTATATTTTAGATTTAGTACTAATCTTACAGAAGAAGCAAGTAATAAGCAAATAGAAAAGATGTGTTTTTCTATGTCAAAAGCTACAGAACTAAATAAATTGGAGAAATTTGGAATATTTGGAACTGAAGGTATGTTGAAGGAAAAAACTCAAATGTCCTTTGATAATACAAATGGTAAGTATTTATATAATTCAAGTATAAGAAGTAATGTTACTAATATTTCAAATTTAACTGCATTTGCTAATAATATAAAGAATACAATAAAAATAATTTACTTAAATAATAATAATTTGAATAGTATTGAATCTTTAAAAGATTTTAATAATATTGAACAATTGTATATTTGCTGTAATTATTCATTAAAAAATGTATCTGGATTAGAAAAACATAAGAGTTTAAAATATGTACTAGCGCAATATACAGGTATTGAAAATTTACTAGGATTAAGTGGGTGCACGGAGATTACAAATATAATTGTTAGAAATACAAATTTACAATCATTAAATGGAATTGAAAGTACAAAATTAATTTTATTAGATGCAAGAAATTCAAAGCTACTTGAAATTAGTGCTTTAGAGAGTTGTACAAATTTAGAATATTTACAAGTAGAGAAAAATGAAAATTTGCAAGATATTAAAGCAGTGAAAAAATGCCAAAGTATAAATAATTTATATATGGCTGGTAATACGAATTTAGACGAAACTGTATTATCTAGTAATGAATTTCAAAATATTATAAAAAATTGTGGAACTAATTATTCTTTAGATGGAAAATATGGTTTATTATTCTTGAATCAAGAAAAAGTTGATTTAGCAAATTCAAATATAGATGATAGCCAGTTAGAACTTTTAAGAGGAAAAAGCAATATAAAAGCTATTAAATTAACAGGAAATACAAGTTTATCAAATAATAAAATTGAAGAGATATTAGGAACTTTGACGGAATTAGAGTGCATATCATTATTAAATATGTCACAAGTTACAAGTATCAACTTTGTAAAAAGTTTGCCAAAATTGGTTTCATTTGATTTGCGTGGTACTAGTGTAAGTGATTTAAGTGTTTTAGAAAATTTAGCTAAACAAAATAAATTACCAATTGGTTGTTTATTTATAAATAATGAAAATATTGATGTAACAACTATTCAAAAAACAATTAGTAGTGTGAGTGAGAATAGTAAAACTAGTAAATATGATTTTATAACAGCAGAAGATAACTCAAAGGATATTATTATTGAAAATAGAGGAATTGCTATAACTAATCCAAAAATTTTTTCGAAGTTTAGTGAGTGTACTGAAATAACAGCCTTTGTGAATTATTTAAGACCAGGAATAGGTGTAAATAATCAAGTTATAGACTTGTCAAACTGTAATAAATTAACCAAAATACAAACTAGAGGATATACTGCAAAATTCATAATACCAAATAGTTGTAAAGAATTTAAATTAGATGCTGATGCAACAATGCCAGATCTAAGCAACAATAATTCTTTAACAAAAATAAATATTTCATGGGTATCTAGACAATCTGGTGTTACATTAGAGAAAATATTAAATTATATTAAAACAGAAAGTATTCTTTCAGAAATAGGTTGTTATGGTATTCCAGATGTAACAATAAGTAACTTTTCAAATTTAAAGTATACAAAAGTAAAAACAATTAACCTAAAATCTAGTACACTTTTGAAAAAAATAGTAATAGATTCACAAGTAGAAAATATTACAACTATGAATCTTAGTGATTGTACATCTTTTGAAACTATTGATGGTTTTGAAAACTTGATAAACTTAAGTGAATTAAATTTAGATAATACAAAAGTTCAATCTTTGCAACCTTTAAACAATCATAAAACTTTAAAAGTGCTTTATGCAAATAATACAAATATAAATTCTTTATCGCCACTAGAAAATGTTGCTACTTTGAATAGTATATATGCTGCAAATTCAAAATTATCTAATCTTAATGGTGTAGAAGAATTAGTAAATTTAGAAAAATTAGATGTTTCTGGAAATTCAATTTCGAACTTATATTCTTTGTCAGAACTAGCAAAGAAAAATAATATAAAATTAAATGATTTAGATTTATCAAATAATTTATTAGAAAATAATGCTATTATATCAAAAGATGGTGTGACAATAAATGTTGATAATATAGAAATTATAAAGGAATTAAATAAGCTTGGATTAAAAAAGATAAATATTTCTGGAAATAATTTTTCTGACACATCAGCAATTAAAAATTTAAAATGGGATTCATATATAGAATAGTAAAAAGGACATTATCTAGAATAATGTCCTTTAATATTTATTTATCAATTTCAATTAGTTTCTTTACGATTTGGATAGCATTGGTAGCAGCTCCTTTTCTAATATTATCTGCAACTACCCAGAAATTGATTCCTGATTCTACACTTTCATCTCTTCTAATTCTTCCAACAAATACTTCATTATGACCAGAGGCACGTGTTGCAAGAGGATAGATATTTTTAGAAGGATCATCAGTTACAATAATTCCTTCAGCATTTTTTAATGAATTTATTAAATCTTTTAAATCAAAATCTTTTTCAAATTCGACATTTATTGATTCACTATGTGAATTGATAACTGGAACTCTAACAGCAGTGGCAGTTATTTTTAGTTCAGGTTTATTTAATATTTTCCTTGTTTCATTTATCATTTTCATTTCTTCTTTTGTGTAACCATTTTCAAGAAAAACATCAATATGTGGAATACAATTATTTACAATTTGATATGGAAATTTTTTAGGTTCTTCGCCTTTTAATCCATTTTGTAAATCGGCAACTCCTTTTTGACCAGCACCAGAAACGGCTTGATAAGTAGAATAAACAATTCTTTTTATAGTATATTTATCATCAAGAACTTTTAATGGAACAACGGCTTGAATTGTTGAACAATTTGGATTTGCAATAATTCCATGATGTTTTGATAATTCAGAACTATTTACTTCTGGTACTACTAAAGGAATATTTTGTTCCATTCTAAAAGCACTACTATTATCTACAACAGTGCAACCTTTTGAAACTGCAATTGGAGCAAAATGTTTTGCAACATCAGAACCAGCAGAAAATATTGAAAAATCAAAACCTTCATCAAAAGAAGTGTCTGTTAGTTCTTTTACAATATATTCATCATTATTAAATTTTATTTTGCTTCCAGCAGATTTTTCAGAAGCAAAAAATACTATTTTAGAAAGAGGTAAACTAAATTCCTCTAATACTTTTATAGCTGTTCTACCAACTAAACCAGTAGCTCCTACTAAAGCTAAACTATATTTTTTCATATAAATCTCCTTTTAAAGGAATATCAATTAAACAATATAATTATATTATTTAATTACAAATCAGCATACTTATTATATGCGATTGAATAGAAAAAGTATAGCTTTTTATAAAACTTTTAATATAAATTAAAGTCTTAAAATAAAATTATAGCAATAAAAAATATTATATGTTACAATGTCAATATGAAATTTTTGCATATAAGAGAAGGGAGAATTCTATAAGATGAAAAATAAAAAAATAGATACAAAATACATTCTTATGATTATAGGAGTAATTGCTTTAATAGCAGATGTGATTTGTATAAGATTTTCCTTTTGGAAAACTGATTTTTTTTGTATTAGATTATTGGCACTTTTAATTTCAACAAACATTTTTTTAAAACAGTTAACTAATAATGATAAAGTTGTTTCAAAATGGGGAACTATAATAATAGGTTTATCTTCAGCAGTTTTATCTGAAATAAGTTTTGATATAATTACATTTGGAGAAATTTTTATTATATTTTTGAATAAAGTAACTGATTCAGAAGTATCAAAAACAGAAAGTGAAAAAGATAAAAAAATAAAAAAGATATTATATATTTTAGGAATGATAATTTCTGCTTTTGCATATTTATTTAGATTTGATTTATCACTGGAAATTAGTTTAGGATATATATTTTTAGCATTGGCAATATGGGTGTTAATTAAAAATAGAAAAAAATATAAATTAAATTTAAAAAACGTTTTTATTACTATTGGAATAGTTGCTTTTATTATGGCTGTAAGTATATTGGTAGAAGTAAATACTGGTTTGTTTTCACAAGCAAGTGATGTATGTAAAAATAATAGAATTGGTAATGGACTTACATATAATTTTAGCTATATTTATAATTTCTTATTACCATATAAAGATACTGGCATGAATTCAAATTTAGCAAGTATGAATTCAGTATTCCCAGTTCCTGTAATTTTAGCTTTAGTATATTTATATAAAAAAGAAAAGCATGAAGAATTTTTATTTCCAATGCTTTGTGTAATTACACTTGAGTTTGTATGGTCAATGATAAGTTTACCAAATATTTTTGGGAATATTACAGGACTAAGTTTAGTTTCTATAAAAGATGCTACTTTAGGTGTTGCTTTGGCTAATGTATATATGTTTTTATATATGTATTCAAATGTTGAAGAACAAGCACTTAGTTTTGTTTCATCAATACGATTAACTTTAGTAATATTAGTATTAAACTTCTTTGTAAAAACACCTATTGCATATTCAGCCAAAATCTATAGCTATATTTTTGCTATAGTATTAACTTTAGAAAGTTTCTTAATGCTTTGCTATACAGATAAAAAATATAAAAAGGTTTCTTTATGGGTAATGGGATTATTAACAATTATAGGATTACCAATTGTATTTTTATAAAATTGTCTTTTAGGAGGGTTTGTGTTTACTTTGTGAAAAATTTGTGTAAAGTTTATCAAACCCTTTGACAAATAGAGCTTGTGTGATATAATTGCACTATCAAAAACAAGAGAAAAGTTAAATACAAATAGACAGATAATGGAGGAAAAGATGAAAAAAGTTTTATTGATCGGAGCAGATGGAATGCTTGGTGGAGAACTAAAAGAAAGATTAGAAAAAAAGTATGAAGTTGTAGGTACAACACTTCAAACTTTAGATATATGTGATAGAGATGCTGTTTTTGCAAAAGCAAAAGAAGTAAAACCATATTTTATAATAAACTGTGCAGCATTTACAAATGTAGATGCTTGTGAAGTTAAAGAAGATTTAGCTTTAGCAGTTAATGGAACAGCTGTTGGAAATATTGCAGATGCTGCAAAAGATGTAGATGCAACATTCATCCATATTAGTACAGACTATGTATTTGCAGGAAATTTACCTGTAGATCAAGCTTATACAGAAGATATGGAACCAAATCCAGTAAGTGCATATGGTAGAACAAAATTAGTTGGCGAACAAAATGCAGCTAAGGCTGGTAAATACTATATTTTAAGAACAGCTTGGTTATATGGAATCGGTGGTAAAAACTTTGTAAAAACAATGCTTCGTTTATCAAAAGAAAAAGATGAAATTAGTGTTGTAGATGACCAGAATGGTAGCCCAACAACAACAACAACTCTTTGCCATATTATAGAAGATATAATGGAAAAAGAGCCAGAATATGGAATTTATCATTCAACAAACGAAGGATTTACAACTTGGTGTAAGTTTACAAGAAAGATTTTTGAATTAGCAAATATAAATACAAAGGTAAATGCAATTACATCAAAAGAATATAAAGAAATGTATCCACAATCAAGTGATAGACCAACAAACAGTAAATTATCAAAAGAAAAATTACATAAAATAGGAATAAATCCAAAACCTTGGGAAGAGGCGTTAGCTGAATACCTAAAAGAAGAATTAAAATAGAACGGAGGAGTACAAAATGAAAGGAATTATTTTAGCAGGTGGTAGTGCTACAAGATTATATCCAATAACTTTAGCAGTATCAAAACAAATGTTACCAGTGTATGACAAACCAATGATTTATTATCCATTATCAACTTTAATGATGGCAGGAATTAAAGAGGTGTTAATTATTTCAACACCAAAACATTTACCAGCATTTAGAGATCTTTTAGGTGATGGTTCTGATTATGGAATGAAATTAGAATATAAAGTTCAAGAAAAACCAGTTGGACTAGCAGATGCGTTTATATTAGGTGCAGATTTTATTGGAGATGATAATGTTGCTTTAATTCTTGGAGATAACATGATTTATGGTTCAAGAATTGAAAGAATATTAAAAGCTGCAAGTAATTTAAAAGAAGGTGGAATTATATTTGGATATCAAGTAGCAGACCCTACTTCTTATGGTGTTGTTGAAATTGATAAGGATGGAAGAGCAATATCAATCGAAGAAAAACCAGCAGAGCCAAAATCTAATCTTGCAGTACCAGGAATTTATTTCTATGATAATGAAGTTGTAGAAATTGCTAAAAACATCAAACCTTCTGAAAGAGGAGAACTTGAAATTACTGATGTTAATAAAGTATATATGGAAAAAGGAAAATTACAAGTTATACCATTAGGAAATGGATATGCTTGGTTTGATACAGGAACTCCAGATAGATTAGGAGATGCAGCAGATTTTGTAAAAGCAATTGAATTAAGACAAGGTGTTCAAATAGCTTGCTTAGAAGAAATTGCATATAAAAATGGCTGGATAGATAAAGCTAAATTAGAAACTCATGCTCAAAAATACAAGAAAACAGATTATGGTAAATATTTAAAGAAAGTAATTGATGAGAATGTTCCAAATTACAATAATATTTATCATAGTGACTTGTTTAAAGATATTTAAAGAAAAGACGGAACAAACCGTCTTTTTCAAAGAAATAAATATTGTTTAAGGAGATTAAAAATGGGAAAGTTTAAAAGAATAGATACAAGTATTGAAGGCGTTTATATTATAGAACCAACAGTTTTTGGAGATAATAGAGGTTACTTTATGGAAACATATAGTAAACCAGATTTTGAAGAAATAGGCATCACAAATGATTTTGTACAAGATAATCAATCAAAATCAAAAAAAGGTGTTTTAAGAGGTTTACATTTCCAAAAAGAAAATACACAAGCTAAACTTGTTAGATGTATAAAGGGTGAAGTTTTTGATGTTGCTGTTGATTTAAGACCAGGTAGCAAAACTTATGGAAAATGGGAAGGTGTTATAATTTCAGAAGAAAATAAAAGAATGTTTATGATTCCAAGAGGATTTGCACATGGATTTTTAGTATTATCTGATGAAGCCGAATTTGTTTATAAATGTGATGATATATATAACCACTCAGCTGAAGGTGGATTAAAATGGAACGATCCAGAAATAGGAATTGAATGGCCAGAAGTAAAAGGAATGAAACCAGAAGATTATTTAACTTCAGAAAAAGATGGAAAATGGCCAACTTTAGCTGAACTTAAGAAAACAGATTTGTTTCAAAATTTAAAGTAATTGCATTATAAATGATAATGTGATATATAATAACCAAAAAAGTTTATAGGTATCTTTCAAACCTAAATATATTATATAAGGAATATGAAAATGAAAAACATAATGATTACAGGAGCTGCAGGTTTTATAGGAGCAAACTTTGCAGAATTAATGGTAAAAAAATATGAAGGTGAATATAATTTTATTATTTTTGATAAATTAACATATGCTGGAAATTTAGAGAATTTAAAGAATATTAAATATAAAATCACTTTTGTACAAGGAGATATTTGTGATTTTGAATTTGTTAAAGAAACATATAAAAAATATAATATTGATGCAGTTGTTCACTTTGCTGCAGAATCACATGTAGATAATAGTATTAAAACACCATTTATATTTACTCAAACTAATGTATTAGGAACACATACTTTGTTAGAAGCAGCAAAACAAGTATGGGGAGAAGGTAGTGAAAACAGATTTGTTCATGTTTCAACAGATGAAGTATATGGTACTTTAGGAGAAGAAGGATATTTTACAGAAAAATCTCCAATCAAACCAAACAGTCCATATTCTGCTTCAAAAGCATCATCTGATTTAATTGCTTTAGCTTATTGTGAAACATATAAAATGAATGTTTGTGTAACTAATTGCTCAAATAACTATGGACCATACCAACATCATGAAAAACTAATACCACATATGATTTCATTAGCTTTAAAAGATGAGAAATTACCAGTATATGGTGAAGGATTAAACATTAGAGATTGGTTATATGTAGAAGATCATTGTGAAGCAATTGATTTAGTATTACATAATGGTAAAAAAGGTGAAAGATACAATATTGGTGGACATAATGAAAAGAGAAATATTGAGATTGTTAAACTAATTTTAAAGAGATTAGACAAACCAGAATCTTTAATTTCTCATGTTGAAGATAGAAAAGGACATGATTATAGATATGCTATTGATCCTACAAAGATACATAATGAACTTGGTTGGCTTCCAAAAACAAAATTTGAAGATGGAATTGTAAAAACAATTGATTGGTATTTAGCACATCCAGAATATTTAATGAAATAAAAATAAAAAATGATACAGACTTTTAAAAGGTCTGTATTTTTTTATGCGACAGTTATTATGGAACTAAAAACTTTTGTAAAAAACTTGAAAGTTTGTCAAAAATGATATATGATGTGAAAGGATAATAAGAAGGGAAAAAGAAAGTTGGAGAGAAGTTTTTTTAAATACATATTTGTAATAGTTGTTATTGCAATTGTTGCATATACTGGTTATAAAATAGTAAAAGATGATGAAAATAAGGATGAAAATAATAATTTGGATCAGACATCAACAGTAAGTACAATTCAAAAAGATTTGCGTTTAGCAATTGCCGAAATGGACACTTTGAATCCAATAATTAGTCAAAATAGAAATGTACAAGAGATTACAAAAATTATTTTTGAACCATTAGTAACTTTGAATGAAAATTATAAAAAAGAATATAAATTAGCAACAGAAATTGCGAAACAAGACGACACAACATATTTAATAAAATTAAGGCAGGGAGTTACATGGCATGATGGTACTGCGTTTACAGCAAATGATGTAAGATTTACAGTAGATAATATAAAAAACGGAGAGAATAATTCAATATATTCAGAAAATTTAAAATATTTAACAACACTTGAAGTAATTGATGATTATACTTTAAAAATGTCATTATCTCAGGAAGTGCCATTTTTTGAATATTATTTAACATTTCCAATTGTTAGTCAAAAGTATTATGAAGGAACTGACATAAAAAATACTGATAAAAATATAGCTCCAATTGGTACAGGGTTGTATAAAATTACATCAGTAAATGCAAATGTAATTACTCTAACTAAAAATACATCTTATTGGAATAAGGAAGTTAGTCCAATGGCTGAAGAAGTAATTGTTACTAATTATCAAACAATGGGTGAAGTATATAATAGCTTTAAAAGTGGTGATATTGATATAGTTACAGTTACTGCAAATAACGTAGAAGACTATATAGGTACAATTGGATATAATAAAATTGAGTATAAATCACGTAATTATGATTTTCTTTCATTTAATACAAATTCTGATATTTTTTCAGATAAATCTGTTAGACAAGCTATAAGTAAATGTATAGATAAAGAAAATTTAATTGCTACTTGTTTAGGAAGTGGATATACTGTTTCAAATTTTAGCTTAGATATGGGAAATTGGCTTTATACTAAAGACTTAAATGTTCAAACTAATACAGAAGAAGCAAAATCAATTTTGGAAGCAAGTGGTTGGTCTTATAAAAATAATATATGGCAAAAGAAAGAAGATGGACAGACTAAAACTTTAGAATTTACATTAACTGTTAAAAAAGATGATGATAGTAGAGTAAAAGTAGCTAATAATATAGCAGAACAACTTGCAAGTTTTGGAATTAAAGTTGATGTGAAAGAGGTTTCATCAGAAAATTATTATAATTCACTTTCAAATAAAAACTATGAGTGTATTTTAACTGGCATAGTAAGTGGATATTCACCAAATGTAGAAACTTTTTTTGGTGATGGAAATATTGCAAATTATAATAATGATGAAGTTAAAAATATTTTAAATATTGTAAAAAATACACAAGATGAAATGGAAATGTATAACCAATATTCAAGATTATTTGATATATATTTAGATGATGTACCATACATTGGTTTATATAGAAATACAGAAACAATAATATGTAATCAAGGCTTGGTAGGTAATATAACTCCTAATAAATTTAACATATACTATAATATTGAAAAATGGTACAGACAATAAAATTTATAAAAAATAACTTGACAAAAATAAAATAACATATATAATATAGACAAACAAAAGTTTTACAAACATATTTTTGAAAAGGAGACAAAAAAATGGGTGATAGTTCAGAAAAAAGAAAAGCATTAGATGCAGCAATGAGTCAAATTGAAAAGCAATTTGGTAAAGGCTCTGTTATGAAATTAGGTGAATTTACATCAATGAATGTAGAAGCAATTTCAACAGGAGCTTTGAATTTAGATATAGCTTTAGGAATTGGTGGAATTCCTAAGGGAAGAATTATAGAAATATTTGGTCCAGAATCTTCTGGAAAAACAACTTTAGCATTACATGCAGTTGCAGAAGCTCAAAAAGCTGGTGGAGAAGCAGCTTTTATAGATGCTGAACATGCATTAGACCCTGCTTATGCTAAAAAGATAGGTGTTGATATAGATAATCTTATTGTATCTCAACCAGATACAGGAGAACAAGCATTAGAAATTGCAGAAGCTCTTATTAGAAGTGGTGCAATTGATATTATAGTAGTAGATTCTGTTGCAGCTTTAGTTCCAAAAGCTGAAATAGATGGAGATATGGGAGATTCTCATATTGGTTTACAAGCAAGGCTTATGTCACAAGCATTAAGAAAACTTGCTGGTGCTATAAATAAAACTAATGCTATAATTATTTTCATTAACCAATTAAGAGAAAAAGTTGGAATAATGTTTGGAAATCCTGAAACAACTCCTGGTGGTAGAGCTCTAAAGTTTTATTCTTCAGTTAGAATGGATATAAGAAAAATAGAAAATATTAAACAAGATGGAGAAGTTATTGGAAGTAGAACAAGAGTAAAAATAGTAAAAAATAAAGTAGCTCCACCTTTTAGAGAAGCTGAATTTGATATAATTTATGGAAAAGGTATATCAAAAGAAGGAAGTTTATTAGATTTAGCAGTAGATTTAGATATTATAGAAAAGAGTGGTTCTTGGTTTAGCTATGGTGGCGAAAAAATAGGTCAAGGTAGAGAAAACGCTAAAAAATATATTGTAGAACACCCTAAAATGGCAGAAGAAGTTGAAAAGAAAGTTAGAGATAATTTCTCAAAAGCTTTCGAAAATGCTTTAGTAGATGGTGAAACACCTGATGCTGAAGAAGATGAAGAACCATTAGATGAGTAATTGAAATATGAAAGAATTTAATTTAGAAAATTTGAAAAAAACTGATAAGATTGTAGATTTTGAGCAATTAAAACAAATGGATAGTTTAAAAACTAAAGTTCTTAAATATGTTTTATATAAAAAAAGGACAGAGAGTGAAATCAGAGAAAAATTTTCAGAAGAAGATGAAAATTTACTAGATGATGTTATTGAAAACTTAAGAGAACAAAATTATATAAATGATGAAGCTTATATAGAAAAAAGTATTCAAGAATACATTGCTTTGAAAAATCTATCA
Source organism: uncultured Clostridia bacterium (assembly GCA_934141445.1). Classification (GTDB taxonomy): domain Bacteria; phylum Bacillota; class Clostridia; order TANB77; family CAG-508; genus Scatovivens. The sequence goes on from CAKPCF010000005.1 coordinate 13,041, forward strand.
ATAAAAGAAGTTTCTTATAAATTATTGCAAAAAGGAATAAAAAAATCACTTGTAGATGATTATATATATAAGCATAAAGAAAGTATGCTTGAATATGAAATACAATCAGCAATGAATATTTTAAGAAAAAAAATATCTAAAATGGAAATGGAAGATGCAAAAAATTACTTGTATAAAAAAGGCTATATGAGTGAAAGTATCAATATTGCGATAGATGAATTAGAAGATGAAGGAAACCAAAATAATGAATAGTAATGTACTTAACTTAGAAACAAATAAATATGAATTGCAATTGGATAATTTTGAAGGTCCATTAGATTTATTATGCTATCTAATAGAAAAAAATAAAATGGACATATATAAAGTTAAGATTAGTGATATTGCAGAACAATATATAAATTATCTACAAGAGCAAGAAAAACTAAATCTAGATATTGCAAGTGAGTTTTTAGTGATGGCTTCTACATTGATTTTAATAAAATCAAAAGGCTTGCTTCCAAAGGAAACAGAAGATGAAGCAGAACTTACAGAGGAAGAATTATTAAGAAGAATAATAGAGTATAAAAAATACAAAGAAATTAGCAAAAAATTTAAAGAAAATATCAATGAATTTTCTAAAAGATTTTATAAATTACCAGATAATATTGAACTTCCAAAACAAATTATAGAAAAAAAATACTATATAGATGATATAGTTTCTGCTTATACAGAACTTGTAAAAAAGAATGAAGAGAAGAAAAATGAGAATGCAAAAAATATAGAAAAAATAGCTATACATGATACATATACAGTTGCTGATAAGGTAAAAGAAATTTTTAGAGAGCTAGTTAATAGGCCTAAGTTTGTTTTTGGAAAATTATTCAAATTAGGTGAGAAACCAAAGGCAGAAGTTGTAACAGCATTTTCTGGAGTTTTAGAATTAAGCAGAAGGAATAAAATCAATGCTGAACAAACAGAATTGTTTGGAGACATAGTTATTTCTAAAATTCAAAAAAATTCTAATGATGAGATGTAATTTTTTAGTAATAAATATTTTATAAATTTTAAACTAATAAAACGAGAAAAAATATATAGTAAAAGTCGTCCTGTTAATCTGATTGGACGACTTTTATACATAATTTTAAAGTCTATGGAAAAAATAACCATAAAGAGGGAATAAAATGGTTGTTTTGTTATGTATTCTGATAACTTTGATAATAATTTCATTTGTTTTACTACTCATTTTTACAACTAAAGTAAGAATTGAAATAGTAGACTTTTCAATAAAAAGCGATAGATTATTTGATATAAATTTTATAAAAAAATTTGTAGATGAATTAGCAAGTAAGGAAAATTTAACTAGAAAAGAAATTGCAAATAATTTTTTAGAGTATTTTTTTATTATAAAATATAACATTAAGTGTAGTATCTATTTATTAAATAAAATAAGGATTTTTTCTATAACGTTTAATGAATCAACAGTCAAGATTTTTAATAAAAGTATTTCAAAACAAAAATTTTTAAATAGTAAAATTATAAGAAAAATAGAGAGTGAAAATAAAATTATTGAACAAAAAATTACTTTAAAAAATGTTACAGAGTTATTGCCAAAGATAAAGAAAGTTAGTTTATATATTGAAATAGGAACTACTAGCATAATCTTATCAACTTATTTAAGTATGCTTTTAAATGCTTTCGCAATATTAGTTTTTTCTAAGCTTGCTGAAGAAAATAGACAAGATGATATAAAAAATTGGAAATATTTTATTTCACAATTAGTAATGATGCAAAATTGTATAAACTTAATATTTTCGTGCATAGTTGAATGGAATTTTGCACATATTATTCACATAGTAAAATTATTGAAAAATGGGAGAGTGAATGAGAGTGGAAAATCATCCAATAGAAAGTCTAATGAAAAGTGCTATGGATAGTATTCAAAACATGGTTGATGTGAATACTATAATAGGAGAGCCAATTGAAACTTCAAACAATATGGTAATTATACCTATATCTAAAGTATGTTTTGGATTTGCAGCAGGTGGAAGTGAATTTAGAGGTGAAACTGTTAATGAATACAAAAAAAGAGAAAAGGAAGAAGAAATACAATATAAATTACCTTTTGGTGGAGGTAGTGGAGCAGCAGTTAGTATAACACCAGTTGCTTTTGTTGTAATCACACAAGATTCTATAAAACTTATGCCAGTAGAACATTCATCAACAATAGATAAACTTTTAGACTATGTACCAGATTTTATGGAAAAAGCAAATATAATTGCTAACAAAACAATTGACAATAAAAAAGAAAATAAGAAAAATGAAGATAGAAAAAAAGAAAATGAAGAAAGTAATTTAAAAATTCGTAAGCCTAAGATGGATAAGAGAGTTAGAGAAACTCCAAAGAGTGTTGAAATCGAATATGATGAAACTAACAAAGCAGAAGAGTATTTAGAAGATGAGTAGATGAAACAATAAAATATAGAATTTTTAGTAAAATTTCACAAAAAGTAAAAAAAGCCTGTAACGCATTGTAAATGTGCTACAAATATAATATAATTGCAACATAAATAAAAATATAAGGATAATAATATGGTAAATTTAGATAAAGAAATACAATTTATAAAAGGAGTAGGACCCAATAGAGCAAAGGCTTTAAATAAATTAGGAATATATACACTTGGAGATGTAATTACTTATTTTCCAAGAGAACATGAAGACAGAGGACAAGCTAAAAAAATAAGTGAACTTGTAAATGGCGAAGAAGCTTTGATTTCAGCTTACCCAGTTGGAAGACTAAATGAAATAAAAATTAGAAAAAATCTTACATTATGCAAATTACATGTTAGAGATGAAAGTGGAGGTTGCGAAATTGTTTGGTATAATCAAAGTTATTTAAAAAACTTTTTTAAACCAAATGAAAGATATAAATTTTATGGAAAAGTAAAAGTGGGATATGGCAAATATGAAATGCAATCTCCAGTATATGAATTGGCAAGTAGCAATAAAAATACAGGTAAAATCATTCCTATTTATCCACTAACATATAGCATAACACAGAATGCAATTAGAAAGATAATAGAAAATGCATTGCAAGAGGTTGATGACAAATTAGATGAAACAATGCCTAAATATTTAATAGAGAAATATCATTTTTATGATATAAATACCGCAATAAAGCAAATACACTTTCCAGATAACTTTGAAACATTTAAATTTGCGAGAAACAGATTAGTTTTTGAAGAATTACTTTCAATGCAACTTGCTTTATTAAGTTTGAAAAATAAATATGAAGTCAAGAAAAAAGGAATTAGTTTTTCAAAAGAAGTAAAAATGTCTGATGTAATTGATACATTGCCATTTAAATTAACAAAAGCACAATTAAGAGTTTTAGAAGAAATAGATAAAGACATGGAATCTGAGACACCAATGAATAGATTACTTCAAGGAGATGTTGGCTCTGGAAAAACAGTTATAGCACTAATTTCTGCATATAAAGCTGTGAAATGTGGATATCAAGCTACTATAATGGCTCCTACAGCTATTTTGGCAACACAGCATTTAGAAAGCTTTAATGAAATATTAAAAAATACAGGAATAAAATGCGAGGTATTGATTAGTGGAATTACAAAGAAGAAAAAAGAAGATATATTAGAAAGATTAGCAAATGGCGAGATAGATATACTAATAGGAACACATGCAATTTTAGAAGAAAATGTAGTTTTTAAGAATTTAGGATTAGTTGTAACAGATGAGCAACATAGATTTGGAGTAAGACAGAGAAGCATTATTGCACAGAAAGGAGAAAATCCGGATGTTCTTGTAATGACTGCTACTCCTATTCCAAGAACTTTGGCTTTAATTCTATATGGCGATTTGGACATTTCCATAATTGATGAATTGCCACCAAATAGAAAGAAAATAGAAACTTATGCAGTAAAAAAAGGCATGGAAGTTAGAGTTAACAATTTTATAGAACAAAATATTCAACAAGGTAGACAATGTTACATAGTCTGTCCACTTGTAGAAGAAAATGAAGAGATAAATGCAGTTTCTGTAATGGAATTAGTAGAGCATTATCAAAAAGAAGTATTTCCAAATTTTAGAGTTACATATTTACATGGAAAAATGAGACCAAAAGAAAAAGATGCTATTATGGAAGAATTTAAAAATGGTAATATTGATATTCTTATTTCAACAACAGTTATAGAAGTTGGAGTAAATGTTCCAAATGCAAATATAATGCTTATAGAAAATGCAGAAAGATTTGGTTTAGCACAATTACATCAGCTTAGAGGAAGAGTTGGAAGAGGAGAATATCAGTCATATTGTATACTAAAATATGAAGGAAATTCAAAAATTATTCAAGAGAGAATGAAAGTAATTTCTAGTACGAATGATGGTTTTGTAATTTCAGAAAAAGATTTAGAGTTAAGAGGGTCAGGAGAGTTCTTTGGAACTAGACAGCATGGTATACCAGAATTTAAAATAGCTAATTTATTTGAAGATATGGAAACTTTAAAAATGGTTCAATCAGTTGCTATGCAAATAATAAGTAAAGACCCATTATTGGAAAGTGAAGAAAATAAAATTTTGAAAAAAATGGTTGATGAAAAATTTAAAGATAGAATTGAAATATAATGTAAAAGACAAAGCAATTTCATTGACAAACAATATAAAAGATAATAAAATATAACTACTAAATTAGATAAACAGAGGAAGTTGAAATGAGAATTTTTTTACTATTTATTGGAACAATATCTGCAATGCTTGGTGTGAAATTTATATATGATGCAAGACCTATTGTAAAAGAGCTTTTTAGTTTTGGAGATAAAAATGATGCAACTTTAGGATTAAAGATATTTGGATTTTTACTAGTAATGTTAGGTGGATTTCTAATATATTATAATTTTTAGCATCAAAAATATAAACATAAATATATAAACAAATGAAGGAGATATAATATGATAATAAAATGTGAAAATGAACTAATTGAATTTGAATCACCTATTTCTATTAGAGATGGTTTGAAAAATCAAATGGAAAAGAGTGAAATAAAAGAAATTATTGCTGCTAGATTTAATAATGAAGTAGTTTCTTTAGATAAAGAAATAGACAAAGATGGAAAAATTGAATTTATAAATATGCAAAATAGAGATGGTAGATATATTTACATAAGAGGAGCTTTATATATTGCTAGTATGGCAATATCTGAATTGTATCCGGATGCATTATTAACAGTAAATTACCAATTATCTAATGCAATGTATTGCCAAATTGATAATATGGAAATTACAGAAGAGATGATTGACAATATAAGAAATAAAATGCAAGAAATTATTAACAGCAATTTACCTATAAAGAAAGTTGTTATGACTAGGGAAGAAGCTGAAAAGTTTTATGAAGAAAGACCTACTTTAAAAGGTAGATTACAAACAGATGTAAATAAGGAAAGAATTAGTTTATATTTTTGTGGAGAATATTATAACTATTTTTATGGAATTATGCCAGTATCAACAGGAGCAATTAAATTAGTAGATATTCAAAAATTTAGAAAAGGTTATATTATAAAATATCCAAGTGTAGAAAATCCAAATGAATTACCTAGTGGTGCTCAAAAATCATTAAAACAAATTTCTGCAATGGATGAATATGAAGAAATTTATAATATAATGAAAATGAATACTGTTTATAGACTAAATAAAAAATTAAGAGAAGGTAAAGAGAAAGAATTGATATTACTTTCTGAGGCTATTCATGAAAAGAAGATTGCAGAAATAGCACAAAAAATAAAAGATAGAAAAGATGTTAGAATGGTTTTAATAGCTGGTCCATCATCTTCTGGAAAAACAACATTTGCAAATAAATTAGGTATGGCACTTAGAGTTCAAGGAATTAAGCCAGTAACACTTTCTACAGATAATTATTTTGTCGAAAGACAAGATAATCCAAAAGATAGTGACGGAAATTATGATTTTGAATGTATAGAAGCTATAGATACAAAATTATTTAATCAACAATTATTAGATTTACTTAATGGAAAAGAAGTCGATTTACCAACATTTGATTTCTTAGTAGGAAGTAAAAAATATCTTGGAAATAAATTAAAACTTGAAAGTGATGAAATCCTTGTTATTGAAGGAATACATTGCTTAAATGATAAACTTACAAATTTAATACCAAAGGAAAATAAATTTAAGGTATATATTAGTGATTTAACAGTTTTAAATATTGATTATTATAATAGAATTTCTACAACAGATACAAGACTAATAAGAAGAATGGTTAGAGATTTCAATTTTAGAGGATATTCAGCATTACATACATTAAAAATGTGGAAGTCTGTAAATCGTGGAGAGCAAAAAAATATATTTCCATATCAAGAAGAGGCTGATTGCATGTTTAATTCATCAATTGTATATGAACTTGCAGCTCTAAAGAAATATGCAATGCCACTATTAGAGGAGATAACTAATGATAATCCGGAATATAGTGAAGCTAGAAGACTAATTTCAATGTTACAATATTTTGATGAAGTAGATTCAGAATGGATACCAAATAATTCACTTTTAAGAGAATTCATTGGTGGAAGTATATATGATGTATAAAATAATTAAATTTTATTAGGAGAAAATATGGCAAATTTTACAGTAATAGATGAAGAATTTGAATGTGAACATTGTAAGAGACATGTTCCTAAATTAGGATATTCTTGTAGAAATCATTGCCCATATTGTTTATATTCTAAACATGTTGATATAAATCCAGGTGATAGAGCTGAAAATTGCCATGGAGAACTTGAACCAGTTGGTTTAGAAATAGATAGTAAAAAAGGATATGTGATTATTTTTAAATGTAAAAAATGTGGTGCAATTAGAAAAAACAAGGCAGCAGAAGATGATAATATGGATTTAATTATAAAATTAAGTGCTAGACATGATTTTTAAGATTAACAGTTAATATTATTAAAATTTATAGAATATAAAAACAAAGGAATAATAAAATGGAAAAAGAAAAATTGATGAAAAATTTAAGAAAGATTTGTATAGTATTGATAATTTGCTGGATGATAGCTGTATTTATGTTTTCAAATCAAAGTGGAAGTGGCTCATCTGGACTTAGTATGAAAATATCAAAGATGTTATTTAATAATGATACTGTTGCAAGTAAAATGGAAGGTTTTATAAGAAAATCTGCACATATAACTGAATATGCAATTGGTTCAATGTTGTTTTTTGGATATTGCTTAACTTATCCTAAAATGCAACCTAAAAAAAGGTTTATTTTTTCAGAAATGTGTATAGTATTATATGCTATAACAGATGAGATTCATCAATTATTTATTCCAGGAAGAAATGGAAGTATAGTAGATGTTTTGATAGATTCCTTTGGAGGAATAATCGGTTTAGGAGTAATATGGCTAGCAATGTTATTGATTGTTGGAATGGAATATAAAGAAAAGGAAGAGCTTAAACAAAAATAATAAAAATTACCAAATAGAAACTAATTTTATTTATGGAGAAGCAAATGGAAAAAAATATAGAGAAAAAAGATACAAACAAAGAAAATATACAAAAAAATAATTCACAAGAAAATTTACTTCAAACAGAAAAAATAAAAGAAGAAGTTCAAAAAAAATTTGATGAAACCAAAAAAGTTACTTTAGAAAAGACTGAAGAGATAAAAGAAAAATTAGAAACAGAAGCAGATAAACAAAAACATTTCAGAATACTTGGATTTAAAGTATGGAGACTTATGGCATATTTTGTTATATATAGTTTTTTAGGATTTTGTTTAGAAACTGTATATGGAATACTTACAAAAGGTGTTTTAGAAAGTAGACAAAGTTTCTTATATGGACCTTTTTGTGGAATATATGGTCTTGGAGCAGTAGTAATGATAGTGCTTCTTCAATATTTTAAGAAAAATAATTATACAATATTTTTTGGTGGATACATAATTGGTTCAGGAATAGAATATTTTGTTAGTTTAATAGGTGAAAAACTTTTACATGTTAAGTGGTGGGATTATTCTTCAGAACCATTTAATATAGGAGGCAGAGTTTGTTTATTTTATTCATTAGCTTGGGGAATTTTAGCAATTTATTTAATATCACATCTTAATCCATTGATAGATAAGTTAATAGATAAAATTAAAAGTAAATTGTCAAAATATATGCTTCCAGTATTATTTGATTTTGCAACTGCATTTTTATTAGTTGATTGTATAATATCTGCTATTGCTATGAATGTTTTTTATGCAAGATTAGTGTATCAATACAATCTAAATATACCAAATGCTGAAATATATGCTAAAGCTTATGAAGCTATTCAAGAAAATGAAGTTTGGTACAAATTTACAGAAAAATATTTTTCTGATGAAAAGATGTTAAAGACATATCCTAATTTAAAAATGCAAGATGTTGATGGTAATATTATTTTTGTAAGAGATGTTTTGAAAGATATAAAACCATATTATTTGAAGTTATATACTCCTAAAAACAATATAAAATTAACTGGTGTAGAAACAGTAACTTATGAGGAAAAATAATATAAATGAAAAATAAATGTTACATTTTTGTTACATTTATAAAATTGCTTTAAAAATAATTTTGAGTGTTGTATAATGTAACTATGTTTGAAATGAGAATTAAAAGAACAACAGAAAAAGGGTAATAAAGGAGAAAAATCAGTGGCTAAAATATATAATTTAAGTAAAGTTAAAAGTTTAAGGCAAATGAATATTTTTTATAAAAGTATTTTAAGTGTTTTCGAATATAATGAACAATTTGCAATTCTTTTAGACGATAATCATATATGTTTTTTGCCAAATGAAGAAGAAACTCATAAATTTGTTAAAAATATAAATTTAAATATTGCTAATAGATGTATTGAAAATGATAGTAAAATTGAGGATAATAAGCCACAAATAACATATTCAAATATAGATGAAAATACAGAAAAAGTAATAGTAAATGCACTTGGTTCTGAATATGAATGTTATGTTATTATACCAAAAGATGTTAAAATTGATGGAAATACTTTAATTCCAAATAAGAGGTTAATAAAACAGTTTTATGCTAAAGCGATAAAAAAAGGAAAAAAATATGAAGCTTTAGATTTTAATTTTGAAGTTTTAAATTCTGATTTAGTAAATGATGTTGCTACATTAGTTCTTGGTATTCAAAGGCCTACATCTGCTCAAATTGCTAGTTTAAATAACTATAAAAATAATTATTGTGATATTATTACAGAATTTTTGGATTTTAAAGAAGGTAAATGCAAAGGCAATAAGAAATACAATATTGATAATAGTTTAGTAGATACTATTTTACAAATTGAGAAAGCTTTTGGAGAATTAAAACCTTTAAGAAAAGCGGTTGTATTGCATAAAAGTGGTGAAGGTGTTTTAAAAGATATAAAAGAAAATGATGAAATAAATTATACATCATTTGTATCTACATCTTTAGTTGAAAAAGAAGAAAATTATCAAAATTCTGTATTCTATCATTTAGTTGTTCCAAAGGGTATACCTTTTGCACTTATGAGTCAATTAGGTGAAACAACAGAAGATAATGAAATATTATTACCTCCATCTAATTATGATGTAAAATCTATTGAAAATGATAATAAAAGAAGAACAAATTATAAATTAAAATTTATTGCACAAGAAGATATTAGAGAAATTTTATTAAAGGCATTTAGAGAAAATTGTAGAGAATATGTAAAAAGTAATAGTAATGTTAAAAAGAGTAGAGACCAATTTGAAAAAAATAAATACAAATATAACAAATTTTATTCAACATATTCTAATCAATATGATTTATTTGATGAAGTAGATAATTTAAATTCTTTAAATAAATTGAATTATGTATTAGAAGAGATTGAAGATATCGACTATGATAAAGACTTGTTTATGGCAGAAAGAGATTATGGGATTGCACATACAAAAAGGTCTATATTAGAAGCTGCAATATTTTCTAATATAGAAGGACTAACGAATCAAGATGCTAAAATTTTAATGGCAATTGCTAAATACCATGATATAGGTGTTGAAAATGATGAAAATAGTAAAGAACATGGTAGAAAAAGCGTAGAAAAGTTAAAACATGAATTAGATAATTTTTCCTCAGAAGATGCAGAAGTAATCAAATTTGTAATTGCAGAACATTCTTTGGAAAAAAGTGAAAATGATTTACATATTTCAAATTTGCCAATTGCTAAGCAATCTAAATTTAAGAAGATGCTAGTATACTTTAAAGATATAGATGAGCTTGAAAAGGTTAGAAGATATGAATTTAATCCCAATAATTTAGAAACAGAAACAGCTAAAAAAATGGCAAATATTGCTTATATGAACTGGAATCTATTTGATACTTTATTTGCTTATTTATCTGCTGAAAAATTTGCTGAATCAAGATTAGAAGATATTTTAACACATGAAAAGATAGAAGAACAAGAAAAAGAAAAGAAAAAAGCTTTTGCTTTAATAAGAATTGAAGATAAGAGTACTTTATTATCAAAAGCAATAAAAATATTTGATAAATTACGTGGAAATGTAAAAGATGAACCTTCTGTTGAAGAAAATTCAGCAGCTGCTGCAAAAGCAAGACTTGCAAAAGTTATGGTTGGAAGACAAATTGCAAAAGAAGAACTTGAAAAAGAAAATTCAAGTTGCAATGAAAACAATCAGCTAAATGTTGGTAGTGTTTTGCAAACTGCAAGAGCAATAGAAAATCTTTCAAAAGAAAATCAAACAAACGGAATATAAGTATGGAAAATAAAGAATATATACAGAAATCTTTTATTAAATGGATAAAGGATAGAAATGATATAAACTATGAAAAATTTTATAATTCAGCAAAGCAACTTGTATATAAAGTTGCTTTTAGTTATTTGAAAAATCAAGAAGACTGTGATGATTTAGTTCAAGATGTTTTTATAAAAATTTATAATTTGAAAAACGATAAATTACCAAGTTATAATGAATTGTCTTGGCTGTATTCAATTACTAAAAATTCTTCAATAAATTTTATTAAATCTCGAAAACCAGAACTACCAACTGACGAAGTATTTGAAATTCAAGATACGAGAGATGAGTTAGAACAAATTATAGATAGAGATAAGTTTAATAATTTAATCTATAATCTTTCATATAAGGAAAAGGAAATTATTACTTTAAAAATATTGGGTGAATTTTCATTTAAAGAGATTGCAAGTTTATTAGATATGAAAATTGCAAATGTTAAGTGGTATTATTACAAGTCTATAAAAACACTAAGATTAGCACTTGGTAATATGGCAATGTGTATAATTACATTTACATTATATTTAAAAACAAGAAAAACAGAAATAGACAAGAGTCAGAATGTAGAAGAAATTGAAGGAAACCAAAATTCAAATACTAATAATAGTAGTAATTCAAAAGAAAATAATAATTTTATAGATAGTAGCCTGGATATAGATGTAAGTTCAAATTCACAAATAAATCAAAAAACGGACAATACAATTTCAAGTACAATGTCATCAACAGATGATGTTGAGTTTAATATAACTCCATCAATTTCGCGAGAAACATCTTGGTCTTTTCTTATTGCAACAATTGTATTTTTAATAGGTACAATAACTTTTAGTACAATGTTTTTAAAATCACAAAAAATAAATAAGAAAAAAACTAACTAATTTACTTACAGAAATTGTCTAATTATTAGAAAGGTATAAGGTGAATATATGAAAAGAAGAGATTTATTAGTAATAGCAATTATTGTAACTTTAATAATTGTAGTAGTTGCAAGTATTTTGGTAATAAAAAATACACAAACTAAAAATTTAGATAATACAGATAATAAATTAGCTGAATTTGAAAGAAATGTTAGTACAGTTAATAATGTAGCAAAAAAAGTATCAAATGAAGATACTGAAAATACAGTAATTAAAAACGAAACAAATCAAGAAAATAATGCTGAACAAGATGAATTTGCAAATGATGTTGTAATTGCTCATAAGAATGTGAAAAATTTAGACAAGCTAAATGAGTTTGTTGACTATTTTATGAAAACAAATACGGTAGATTTAAAAGAAGCTAAAAATATAAGAATAGTTACATATACAGATGAAGGTGATCCAATTATCACAACTGTAACTTTTGAACCTAATGGATATTATAAGTCAAAATTTATAATATCTGTTGATTATACTAGAGATAGATTTTCAAATGAAGCAGATAGAAAAGTTGTAACAGATGAATACTTGTCTCAGTATTATCAATTGTTTAGACAATATAAACAAAATAATGAAGAAGGTTATATTGAAATAGCATTAAAAGAAAATGGAATAAAGAAAATGGATAAAGAAGCTAGTATTTGTTCATATCCTTTAAACTGTAGTCCAGATAATGCAAATTATGCAAGTAATGTTTATGTGAAATGTGAAATGAAGAATACAAATAACATTATAGATATAACTAAAAATCAAAATTATCCTGTTCATATAATGCAAGGTAATGCTACAGTAAAAATCAAAAATAAAGAATATACTTTAAAAGAAGCTTTAGAAGGTAAAAAGATAAGTTGTGATGATATACTTGAGCAAGCAGAAATGGATTACCAAAATGGCTTCTGTATAAAAACAGAAGAAACTTCTGAAAAAGAAAATATAAATGCAACTAAATACAAGTATGGTGATTACAATCTTATTAAATATAATACAAAATATGGAACAAAAGCAGTTGTATTTACTGGAAATAAATTTTTCCATTCATCTGAAGTATGGAGAGAACTTAATTCAAGAACAACAATTGATGTAGCAATGTAATTTGCAGGTGAATGCAACAATAGTTTATTCGAGAACCACTATTGATAGAGAACATTATGGTAGTTAAGAGGAAGTGCATAGCACTTTCTTTTGATATAAAAAAATAATTTTAAAAATTGGCTAAAACATTTGAATTTTATAAAAAAATGTGATATTTATATATATGAAAATCTTAGATAAAATAAGGAGTGTACAAAATGGAAAGAGAAATTAACGAAGAAAAAAGAGCAAAATTTATGGAATTTGCAGGAAAGAGAGTAAACAATGTTTTACATGATATTCAAATATTAGAGCCAATGGCAAGAAGTAATGCTTATGATTTTACAAAACAAGATGTTGATGAAATGTTCCGTGCAATGGAAGATACCTTAGCTGAAGCAAAAGATGAATTTTACAAAAAATTCGAAGAAAAAGCTAGAGCATCTAAGAAAGTATTTACATTTGGAAATACTAAACCACAAGAAGCAGAAGTTGAAGTAGAAGTTATTGAAGAACCAATCGAAGAAGTTTCAGAAGTAACAGAAGAACCAGAGAAAATTGAAGAATAGTTCTAGTTGGTTGGAGAAAATAAATGCTTAATATAAATATTTTATGTGTAGGAAAAATAAAAGAAAAATACTTAAAAGAAGCTATAAACGAATATAGTAAAAGGTTATCTAAATACTGTAATTTAAATATTATTGAAGTAGCTGATGAAGTTGTTCCAAATAAACTTAGTGAGAATGTTATTGAAGAAATAAAAAATAAAGAAGCAAGCAAAATGCTTGAACAATTAAAAAAAGAAACATATTTAATTTCTTTAGATTTAAAAGGAAAGCAATATACATCAGAAGAATTTTCACAAAAAATTCAAGATATTGCTGTTCAAGGTAATAGTTCAATTACGTTTGTAATTGGAGGAACTTTGGGAATTGGAAAAGAAGTATTAGATAAATCAAAAGAAAAAATATGTTTTTCAAAAATGACATTTCCTCATCAGTTAATTAGGGTATTTGTATTAGAACAAATATTTAGAGCATTTAAAATTTCATCTGGAGAAACATATCATAGATAAAAATAAACGAATATAGGTTTTAAAGCTAAAACTTGTATTCGTTTATTTGCTATATTAGGGAAAGTTGTACTTTTAAATTCTCTACAATATATTTGGTATAAAATTCACTCAATAGTCACTTAAAACTAGTATAATAATTAAGTAAAATTTTATGTGTTATAATAACTTATAGAATATAAGAAGTAAAGGATTGTATATGAAAAAAATATTATTATTAGAAGATAATGATGCAATTACTATGGGGCTAAAATATTCATTGGAGCAAGAAGGCTTTGAAGTTGATATTGCCAAAGATGTAAAATCTGCTTTAAAAAGTTTAAATGAAGATATCTATTCTATATATTTGTTAGATATAACTTTACCAGATGGTAATGGATTTGAAGTTTGTAAGCAAATCAAAGCCAAATTTGATAGACCGGTTATATTTTTGACTGCAAGAGATGAAGAAACGAATGTTGTTCTTGGGTTAGATATGGGTGCAGATGATTATGTAACTAAGCCTTTTAGAATAAGAGAACTTATTTCAAGAATTAACAGAATACTCAGTCGTTATGATAAAGGAATAGATAAGAGTAATATTTTAAAATATAATGATATTGAAATAAATGTTAGTAAATGCAAAGTAACTAAAGCAGGAGAAGAAATTGTGTTTACTAGTTTAGAATATAAAATATTATTATTGCTTTTTAGCAATGTTGGTAATTTAGTAACACGAGATCAATTGTTAGATAAAATCTGGGATATGGCTGGAAATTTTGTAAATGATAATACTTTAACTGTATATATAAAAAGAATTAGAGAGAAATTAGATGATAAAGAAGGAAAGACTATACAAACTGTAAGAGGGATTGGATATAGAGTAGGTGATTAAATATGAAAGTTTTTAAAGAAAAGAATTTTTTATTGATAGTTATAATATTTGTATTAGTCACAATATCTAGTGTAGCTTGTATTAAAATATTTTACAATATTTGCAAAAATCAAACAAATTATACTATTGCAAAATTAGCAAGTATTATACAAGAAAAATATCCAGAAACATCAGAAGAGGAAATAATTAGAGAGCTAAATTCACATAATAATATCTCATTAGATAACACTTTTTTGAAAAAATATGGTATATCAAATGAAGTTTCAGCAATTAACATGCTGAAATATGAAGAAAAAAATGTCTTAATTATAAATGAAATTTGCCTATTTGCGATTTTTATATTTGCAACAATAATTTATATAGTTTTATATTATAAGAGAAAGAAAAATATTGATGAAATAATATCATATATAAATAAAATCAATTCTAAAACTTATGATTTAGAAATCGAGAAAAATACTGAAGATGAATTTAGCAATTTAAGAAATGAACTTTATAAAATTGTAATTGTTTTGAAAGAGCAGGCAGAAAAATCACAAGAAGATAGAAAAGCAATCGGTGTTGCAATGGAAGATATTTCACATCAATTAAAAACACCTTTAACATCAATTTCTATAATGTTAGATAATATAATAGAAAATGAAAACATGGATGAAATAACACGAAAAAAGTTTTTACATGAAATTCGCAGACAATTGGAATGGATAAATTGGTTAGTAATTTCACTACTTAAACTTTCAAAATTGGATTCAAATACTGTAGAATTTAATTGCAAAGAATTTTTAGTCTCTGATTTAATAGAAAATTTAGTTCAAAACTTAAGCGTACCACTTGAAATTAAGCAACAAGAGATAATTATTGATGGTGATAGTAAAGCAAAAGTGTATGCAGACTATAATTGGCAATTAGAAGCTATTTCTAATATACTTAAAAATTGTATAGAACATACAGATGAAGGAAAAAGAATATATATTTCATATAGTGAAAATAATTTTTATACTAGTTTGTGTATTAAAGATGAAGGAAGTGGAATTTCACGAGAAGATTTAAAACACATTTTTGAAAGATTTTATAAAGGCAAGTCATCTAATGAAAATAGTATAGGAATTGGTTTGGCTTTATCTAAAAAAATAATTGAAAAGGATAATGGTTATATAGTTTGCACCTCAAAGCTAGGCAAAGGAACAACTTTCGAGATACGATATATGAAAGTTGAAACTGTTTAAAATATATATAATTTATACCAAGTAATATGACTAAACTTTTATTTTAAAAGTCATTTAAAAGTCATTTTTGCTTGGTATAATTTTTTACAGTAAAAAGAAAATTTTAATAATTGCAATTACTATTGTGTATATGACACAAATTCTTAAAATGGAAAGGAATTCTATAATGGAAATATTGAAAGTAGAGCATTTATGCAAATCTTATGGTAAAGGAGAAAATTTGGTAAAAGCTGTTGATGATGTATCATTTACAGTAAATAAGGGTGAATTTGTTGCAATAATTGGGGCAAGTGGTTCAGGAAAATCAACTTTATTACATTTGCTAGGAGGAGTAGATAGACCTACTAGTGGAAAAGTTTATATAGATGGAAAAGATATATATAGTTTAGATGATGATAATTTAGCTATTTTTAGAAGAAGACAAGTAGGTTTAATTTATCAATTTTATAATTTGATACCAATTTTAAATGTAGAAGAAAATATAACCTTACCATGCAATTTAGATGGCAAAAAAGTTGATAAAACTAAATTAGAAGATTTATTAAAAACTTTAAAATTATCAGATAGAAAAAAGCATTTACCTAATGAATTATCTGGTGGTCAACAGCAAAGAGTATCTATAGGCAGAGCTGTAATAAATGAACCAGCAATAATGCTTGCAGATGAACCAACTGGCAATTTGGATAGCAAGGCATCAAGTGAAATAATTTCACTTTTGAGATTATCTAATAAAAAATATAATCAAACAGTTATAATTATTACTCATGATGAGAAGATTGCTTTGGAAGCAGACAGAGTAATAACAATAGATGATGGAAAAATCGTAAAAGATGAAATGAATGAGTAATATTTTATGTGGATTGTACTAAGAAAGGAATAGAATAAAATGAATATATTAAATAACTTTACAATTCGTAATTTGAAATTAAATAAAAAAAGAACAATTGTAACGATTATTGGAATATTATTGTCTACTGCCTTAATTTGTGCGGTAGCTGGTGTAGCTTGCAGTTTCCAAGGAACTTTAATAAGTAATGCAATAAATAAAGATGGAGATTATCATGCTAGCTTTTTAGAAGTTTCAAAAGAAAATCAAAAATATATAACACAAAATATAAATGTAAAGAGTTATTTTGAAACACAAAGTATTGGATATGCAAGTATAAAAACAGAAAATAAATATAAACCATATTTGCATTTGATGGGCTTTGATAAAACTGCTATGAATAATTATGGCTTACAATTGATTGAAGGTAGATTTCCTCAAAATAGTGATGAAATTTTAATACCAGCACATTTAGCAACTAATGGTGAAGTAAAATTAAAAGTAGGTGAGAAAATAACATTAGATATATCAAATAGAATGCTAGATGGTTATAAATTAACACAAGAAAATCCTTACAATGAAGAGGAGAATGAGAAACTAGAAAAAATCTTTACTAAAGAATATACAATAGTTGGAAAAATAGAGAGACCAAATTATGAAATTGAAGAGTATTCAGCACCAGGTTATACAATTATTACATTAGAAGACTTTTTAAATCCAATAAGTGATAATAACTTAAATATATCAGTTAAATTTAATAATATAAAAAATACTTATGATAATGTAGAGGAAATTGAAAAAGCAAATAATATATCAGCTGAAACAGTACAATTAAATACAGAACTATTAAGATGGTCAGGAGTAACTAGAAGTAGTGATACATTAACAATGCTTTATTCTTTAGCTGGTATTGTAATTTTGATAATAATAGTTTCAAGTGTTTTTGTAATTAGAAGTAGCTTTCAAATTTCAATCACAGAAAAAATGAAGCAATATGGAATGCTTGCAAGTATTGGAGCTACTAAAAAACAGATTAGAAAAAATGTATTATTTGAAGGACTTATATTAGGCTCTATAGGAATACCTTTAGGAATTTTAAGTGGTTGTTTTGCAACATTTGTTTTAACAAATGTAACTACATATATTATGCAAAGTACAGAAATGATAGATAAAACATTTGAGATTATATACAATGTTCCAATATGGGCAATTTTAATAAGTGCAATTTTAAGTGCTATCACAATATATGCATCATGTATTGGTTCTGCAAGAAAAGCTAGTAAAATTTCACCAATAGAAGCTATAAGAAGCAATGATGATATTAAAATAAAATCTAAAAAACTAAAAACACCTAAAATAGTAAGTAAAATATTTGGTATCGGTGGAGAAATAGCATATAAAAATCTAAAAAGAAATAGAAGAAAATATCGTACAACAGTAGTTTCTTTGGTTGTTAGTATAACAATCTTTATATCCTTATCAACATTTATTCAGTATGTATTTGATGTATCTAATATATATTATAAGGATATTGATTATAATGTTGTAATATATGCAAATGATAATAAATCATTTATTCCACAAATTGAAAAATTAGATAATATTGAAAAAATTGCTGTGACTTATAGAATGCCTTTTAAAATAGATATGAGTAAACATCTTACAGAAGAGGGCAAGAAATACTATGAGGAAACATATTATGAAAAAGATAATTACACTTATGAAGAATTTGAGAATGATGTAGTAAATTATATTAACTTTGTTGCAGTAAGTGATACTGCATATAAAGAATATATACAAAAATTAGGAATAAGTGAAGAAGATGCTAAAAATTCTATTATTTATATAGGAACAGGAATGTTAACTACTTATGATTCAGAAGGAAATCCTAAAAAAATTAAATGCTTTGATATAAAAGAAGGAGATACACTAGAAGGAAAATTCATAGAAGACGAGAGCACAAAAGGTGGTGTAACAACTCAAAAATTAGATGACCAAATAAGCAATTTAAAAATTATAAAAGTGACAGATGAAAAGCCTTTTGGACTTTCAGCAAAAAATGAAATGTATCTAGTTAATTTTGATACTATAAAAAACAAAAATTATAATGTAAATAACATTTTAGTACAGTCTAATAATCCAGAGCAATTTTGCAAAGAACTTGAAAACATTAGTGATGATATGTTTTTTTCTAATTTAGAAAAAGAACAAAATGCAAATCGTCAAATTGTATTATTGATTTCTATTTTCTTGTATGGATTTATTATAGTAATTAGTTTGATAGGAGTAACTAATATCTTTAATACAATTACGACAAATATGAACTTAAGAAGTAAGGAATTTGCAAATTTAAAATCAATTGGTATGACTAAAAAAGAATTTAATAAAATGATAAATTTGGAAAGTATACTTTATGGAACAAAAGCTTTACTTTATGGAATAATACTTGGTACAGGACTTTCTTATTGGATTTATACAATTATAGAAAAGAATGAAACTTTAGAAGTTGCGTATATTTTACCAGCTAAAGCAATTGTAATATCAATTGTATTTGTAATGTTTATTGTAGGACTGATAATGAGATATTCATTAAATAAAATTAACAAGCAAAACATAATAGAAACAATTAGAAATGATAACATTTAATAAAATCTTAAGAATTACTCTATTTTTTCTTAAGAAAAGACTGATATAATAAAAGCAAATAAAGAGATAGATAAGGAGAAAGATATGTATAATATACTAGTTTGTGATGATGACAAAGAAATTGTAAGTGCAGTAGAAATATATCTTGTAAAAGAAGGGTACAATGTCTTAAAAGCTTATAATGGGGAAGAATGTTTAAATATCTTAAAAGAGAATAAAATTCATTTAATTTTACTTGATGTTATGATGCCTATAAAAGATGGAAACGAAACTGTTGTTGAAATTAGAGATAACAGTTCAATTCCAATAATTATGATTTCAGCAAAAGCAGAAGATGATGATAAAATAAATGGTTTAAATATAGGTGCAGATGATTATATAACTAAACCATTTAATCCAAAAGAATTATTAGCAAGAGTAAAATCAGCTTTACGAAGATATATGGAACTTGGAAATGAAAAAGAGAACAATGAAAATATATATCAAGTAAAAGGACTAATAATAGATGACAATTTGAAAAAAGTTACAGTAGATGGAAAAGAAGTAAAACTTACACCTACTGAATACAATATACTAAAATTTTTAACAGCTAACAAGGGAAAAGTTTTTTCAATAGACCAAATTTACGAAAGTATATGGAATGAAGATTGTTATGGAGCTGAAAATATCATAGCTGTACATATTAGACATATAAGAGAAAAAATTGAGATAAATCCTAAAGAACCACGATATTTAAAAGTTATTTGGGGAATTGGATATAAAGTAGAAAATTTATAATTGTTATAGTTAAAGGAAGTATTTATATGAAAATTATAATTTTAACAGCAAAATGTGGAATGGGCCATTATTCTGTAGCTAAAACATTAAAAGAAGAATTGGAAATGCAAGGAAATCAAGCCGAGATTGTAGACTTTTATGAGTTAATATTTCCAAAATTAAATAAATTGATTTATGCTATTTTTAATTCTATGGTTAGCAAACTTGGAAGAATTTATAACTTTTTTTATAAATTTTCAGCAAATAGTAATTTTATGCCTTTAAGAAAGGTAATAGCAAAAAAATTAGAAAATTTACTTGGAGATGAAGATATAAAAATTGTTATCTCAACATTTCCAGTTTGCTCAAATTATGCTTCTGCATATAAGAAATATAAAAGAGGAGATTTAAAATTATATACTTATATAACAGATGTAGATGTAAATAAGGAATGGATAACTCCAGAAACAGATATGTATTGTGTTGCTTCAACTTTAACAAAAAGACAATTAGAAAATTATAATATCAATAGTGAAAAGATTTTAATTACAGGTATACCAGTTAAAAATGAATTTAAGACCAATATCATTAACAGATATAAAAAAATACCAGAAATATTGATTATGGGTGGAGGCTTAGGTTTATTTCATGATACTGAAAATGTGTTAAAAGAGTTAATAAAAAATAAAAACATTCACATAACCTTAATAGCAGGAAAAAATAAAAAGATATTTGATAGATACATAAATAAATATGAAAATTTAACAGTTATAGGATATACTAATACAGTTTATAACTATATGAAAAAGGCAGATTTAATAGTTACTAAACCAGGTGGAATCACAGTTTTTGAAGCTATAAATTCCAAAACACCAATATATGCACTTATTCCTTTTTTAAGTCAAGAAATAGGAAATGCAAAATTTATTGAAAGAAATGGAATAGGATTGGTGGCCTGGAAAAATACAAATTTAAGTGCAAAAAATATTATTAGTTTAGTAAATTCAGAAAAGAGATTAGCAAATATGAAACAAAATATGTCAAGAATAATAAATACTTTTGAATCTGACATTTTTGCAAACATAGAAGAGGAGAAAGTGGTATGTTAATTGTAATTATTTGTATAATTTTTCTAGTATTTTTACTTTATAGCTTTATACCTTCAAATATAAATAAAAAGAGATTTTTTAATAGAAAAGCTTTAAATAATGATGAGAAGAATATATATTTAACTTTTGATGATGGCCCTAGTGAATATACAGAAGAATTATTGAATCTTTTGAATAAATATAATGTAAAAGCAACTTTTTTCTGTGTAGCAAATTTTGCACAAAAATATCCAGAGATTATTTCAAGATTTAAAGAAGAAGGACATTATATTGCTTTACATTCACTTAAACATAAAAACTCAATGCTACAAGGAATGTTAGAAACTAAAAAAGATTTAAAACAAAGCTTAGAAATTATGCAAAATTTAAAAGTGGAAATTAGGTATTATAGACCACCTTGGGGAGATGCAAATATATTTTTACAATATTTATTGAAAAAAGAAAGAATAGAAATGATATTGTGGGATGTCATGGCAGAAGATTGGCAAGGAGATACAACTGATGAAATTATAAAACAAAAATTATTATCTAGGGTAAAAGCTGGTAATATAATTTGCTTACATGATGGTAGAGGAAGTAATGAAGCACCAAAGAGGACTATAAAAGCACTTGAAAAAGTAATTCCTATTTTGCTTGATGAAGGGTACAAATTTAAAACAATAGAAGGATATGAAAAACAGTATGAATTTAAAAACTAAAAAAATTATAATTAACGGAATAATTTTTGTATTTTTTGTAGTATTAACTTTTTCTATAATTTTTAAAGATAATAGTATTATGGAAATACTTGAAATAATAAAACAAGTAGATATAAAATATATCATATTAGCAATTGGTTGCATGATGTGTTTTATTGCATCTGAAGGAATAAATATAACAAGAACTTTAAAATTGCAAAACTGTAAAATAAGTTTTCTGTCTGGAATAAAATATGCTTTAGTAGGATTTTTCTTTAGTGGAGTAACTCCAAGTGCATCAGGCGGAGACCCTATGCAAATGTATTATATGACAAAAGATGGGCTACCAATAGGACAGTCAGCACTTGCAGTTCTTACTGAATTTTCAAGCTTTCAGTTTGTTACAATTTCAATTTCTATTGTATGTTTTATTTTAAAATATAATTATATAAAAGAGTCTATAGGAAATATTAAGTATTTGTTGTTTTTTGGTATTTTAGTTAATGTGTTGATTTTAGCATTTTTATTGCTTTCAATTTTTTCAAGTAAGCTTGTGATAAAATTGGTAGATTTAGTATGCAAAATTTTATACAAATTCAAATATAAAAATACAGAAAATTTTAGAGATGAATGTATAAAGCAAATAAAAGAATATCATGCAGGTGCTAATTTAATTAAAAACAATAAAAAAATGTTAATAAAAATTGTTTCTACAACTGTTATTCAAATAATATTGTATCATAGTATACCATATTTAATATATTTAGCATTAGGACTTAATGATGCAAACTTTTTTGATTTCTTTGCAGTTCAAGCTGTTTTATATATTTCTGTTTCTTCAATACCATTACCAGGAGCTGTTGGAGTCAGTGAAGGTGGCTTTATGGCAATATATAAATTACTGTTCCCAGTAGAAATGCTAAGTAGTGCTATGCTTTTAAGCAGAGGAATAAGCTTTTATTTATTCATCATTGTAAGTGGAATAGCTGTTGCAATTTTTAGTTTGAAAGATACATTAAAACCAAAAGCTGTTAAGTAATAATTAGAAAAGAAAAACATATAATTATACTAGTGGTGATTATATGAAAGTTTTTATAGTTAAGAAGAAGTTTATATTGATATGCTGTTTTATAATAATTACAGCATATTTTTTAATTTTAAGTTTTAAGAGTAGTCCTGTAATAGCGGTAGAGTTAGAGGAAAATAGTGTAATTTCAGATGAGTGGAAAGAAAAAATAAAATCACTTACCAAAGGAAAAGAAAAAATTGCATATTTAACTTTTGATGATGGTCCTTCTATAAATGTTACAAATAAAATATTAGATATTTTAAAGGAGGAAGAAGTTAAAGCTAGCTTTTTCGTAATTGGCAAAAAAGTTGATGAACATCCAGAAATTGTTAAAAGAGAATTTGAAGAAGGTCATTATATTGCAAATCATGGATATGACCATAAAAATAGTAAGCTTTATCAGAGTGATGAAAGCTTTATAAATGAAGTGAAAAATACAGATAAAGCTATAGGAAAGGCAATAGGAAATGAAAACTATTGTGCAAAAGTATTTAGATTTCCAAATGGGTTCATGTCTCCAAATTATAGAAGTAAAAAAGATAGGTCAGCAGAATTGCTTAATTCATTAGGATATACATATATAGATTGGAATTGCTTGAATAATGATTCTGTAAAAAAATATTCTAATTACCAATTATTAAATAATTTGAAAAAGACTGCTAAAGGAAAAGATACTTTGGTAATTTTAATGCATGATACAAAAGATGTAAGTAATAGTTCTTTAGTTTTACAAGATTCTATAAAGTTTTTAAAAGAAGAAGGCTATAAATTTCAAAATTTCTATGATATAATAGGCGAAAATTGATATAAAATTATGAATAATTGGAGAAGAAATGGAAAGAATAGATAAAATAATTTCATCACAGGGAAAATATTCTAGAAGTGAAGTAAAAAAGCTAATTAGTAAAAAAAGGATAAAAGTAAATGGCATATTAGCTAGTAGACCAGAAGAAAAGTTTGATGTTTATTCTTCTGAAATCTATGTTAATGATGAATTGATTAGTTTTAAGAAAAATTTATATTTGATTTTAAATAAGCCAAAAGGATATGTTTCAGCAACAGAAGATAGAAATGATAAAACAGTCATTGAGCTTGTACCAGAAAATTTAAAAAGAAATGGTCTTTTTCCAGCAGGCAGATTAGATAAAGATACAACCGGAATGATGAGTATAACTGATGATGGAGAATTTGCTCATAATATTTTAGCACCTAGAAAACATATAAAAAAGACTTATAGAGTTGTTATAGATAAAGAAATTGATGAAAAAATGATTAAGCAATTTGAAAAAGGAATTGTTTTAAACGACCATGTTTGTTGTTCAGCTGAATTTGAAGTAATAAACCAAAATACAGCTTTAGTAACAATTACAGAGGGAAAGTATCATCAAATTAAAAGGATGTTTGGAAATTTTGGAGCAAAAGTATTAGAATTGCATAGAATATCTATGGGAAAATTAGATTTGCCACAAAATTTAAAAGTTGGAGAATGTAGAGAGCTTACAGAAGAGGAGTTAAAACTACTTACAGATAAATCTTAAGATTTTATACAAATAAGACATAAAAAATGCCATCTTAAAAGTTACATAATATTTTGACTTTGATGGAAGAAAGTGATATAATATAGGTATTAAATTTTAGGAGGGTGTTTTATGACACAAAGAATCGTACGACTGTTGAAGAACATTCGGTGCATGGTAATGGAGGACCACATCTATGATGTGAGTGAAATGGGCGATGAGCTTAGTATGAATAAAGATCGCGTTAAGCGGTACATCAGAGAAGATATCAAAGGCATCTGCTTGGGAAAAGTTGATGCATATGAAGGAGCAGTGAAAAAGAAAATCGTTCGTAATATTCGTGATGAAGTTCTTGTTCATGGCAATTTTTCTGCAAAGAAAATCGCAGAAAAATTTAAAATGACTGAACAGCAGGTCCTCATTATTGTCGAGATTTTGGGAGGCGACGTTGAGAAAAAGGTTATGAAAGAAGAGTTGGAGAAACAGCTGAAAGCTAAAATTGGGGAACTGGTTCTGGAACAGCGAATCCACAATCCCAAAGTTTTGGCTAAGCGGTATGGGACAACTGTCGAACGTGTGTTACAAATCGCAAAGGAGAATGATAATCCGGAGGTTTTGAAATGGCTTGAAGGTTGGCTGCCTGTTGATAAGCTTCTTAACATGGAGCTGAAGCTCGATTGAGTTAAACACCTACAAAATTTTAGAAAGGGGGCGCTAGCCTTCTTTATTTTTTTGAATTATTTAATAAATTCTTAAGAATTGCTCTATTTTTTCTTAAGAAAAACTTGATATAATATGTATAAATAAAACGAGAAGGAGGTTTATTATGAAAGATAGTAAACTATTTAAATTTATAGCATATTTTGTACTTGCAATTGTTATTCCTATTTTTGCTATATCAGCTATGTATATACAGTATGACAATTCTTTAAGTGAGAGTAAAAACATAAATCAAGATGATGCTTTTACATCAACATATATGAGAGCACTTGTAAATTATGCTTTTGATTTAATTTATGATATAGGAGATTATAAATTAGTTAATGACAATAACAATAAAATTTTTTATTATAATACGGATAAAGCGAAAATACAAAATTTATGTGTACTAATAAAATATAAAAATATTGCTATGACAAATGTTGAACTTACATCTGAAACAGATACAATTCAAAAATTACAAGACTATATAAATAAACAAGATAGCAAAAAAACGACTATAATAAATGGAAAAGTAACATCAGATACTGATGCTATTTATAAAAAGGCTGTTCAATATTTTGATAGATTTAACTTTAATTATTATTTAACACAAAATAGTTATACAAAAAACTTTATAATAGCTGATGAAACTACTCAAAGCACTATATCAAATACAGATATAGAAACTAGTATTGATGATTTTCAAATATATTCATCTTATGATGAAGTAATAGTAGATAATAGTATAGAAAATTGGTTAGATCAATATTCACAATATAAAGATACTATCTATATGTTATTACCAATTAGTATATTACTAATTTCTATGTGTATAATATATTTAATTATAGCAATAGGACATAATAAAGGTAAAGATGAAATAGTATTGAGTTCACTTGATAAAATGTATTATGAATTGGTATTTTTTGTAGTTTGTTTGGTATTATGCATACCATTAGTGCTAATTGAAGTAATTGGAATTGGAGATAATTTAGAAAATTTAAGAATCCTTATAACATTTGGAGTTACTTCATATATTTTAATATATGTAAGTTGTGCAGTTTTATTTCATACAACAGTTAAAAGACTAAAAGCAAAATCTTTTATAAAAACTACATTTACTGGTAAGCTTATAATTTGGATTTGGAATAAAATTAAGAAATATTATAATAAGATAAAAGTTTCAATAAATAATTTAAAATTGAAAATTCCAAGAAATAGAAAAATAGTATTGTATAGTATTATATATGGAGTTGTAGCTATTATTTTAATTTCAATATTTGATGTAATTGGCTTTTGTATTGATGTTGGAATTTTAGCATATATCATTATGAATATTTTGCAATATGCTAATTCTTATGATAAAATTGAAAATAAATTGAAAGATATGTATGAAGGAAAAAATGAAGTTACACTATCAGAATATGATGTATGTAAGGAATTTAAGCCAACTGTAAAATATATAAATGATATATCTAATGGTTTTGAAAATGCTGTTGAAGAAAGCATGAAATCAGAAAGAATGAAAACAGAGCTTATCACTAATGTATCACATGATATAAAAACACCTCTTACATCAATTATAAATTATGTTGATTTATTAAAAGAAGAAAAAATTGATAATGAAAAAGCAATAGAATATATTGGAATATTAGATAATAAATCACAAAGATTGAAAAAACTTATTGAAGATTTGGTAGAAGCTTCAAAAGCGTCTTCAGGAGCGATAAAATTAAATATAGAAAAAATAAATTTGAATGAATTACTAAATCAAGCAATTGCAGAATTTGATGATAAATTTAAGAAAAAAGGCTTAGAAATTGTATTAGATTTTGATAACAAAAATAATCCTAATAGCCCTATATACATAAATGCAGATAGTAGATACTTATATAGAGTAGTTGAGAATTTATTTGGCAATATTTCAAAGTATGCATTAGAAAATTCAAGAGTATATATAGAAGGTAAGAAAAATGATAATACTGTTAAGATAATATTTAAAAATATCTCAAAAGATAAATTAAATATATCTTCAGAAGAACTAATGCAGAGATTTGTTAGAGGAGATAAATCAAGAACTACAGAAGGAAGTGGACTTGGATTATCAATAGCACAAAGTTTAGTAGAATTGCAGAAAGGTAAATTTAGTTTACAAATAGATGGTGATTTATTTAAAGTAGAAATAGAATTTTAGATTATACTGATTTTTAACTTACATATCTTAATATCAAGAGAGGTTATAAATGAAAAATATATTGATATTTATTTATATGTTTTTAAGTGTAGTAAGTTTGTACGGAACTTTATTTTTAAAGCAAGAAGAGATTTTTAAGTTAAAAAATTGGTATGGTGTAATTGCAAATACTCTGGCAACAATTATACTGTTTTTGGTAAATTTGTTGCCAGAAAATTTTATTGTAATAAAAATTATAATAACTTCATTATTTACAATTTTTATTATTTGCTTCTTTATTTTGGCATTATTTACGTTAATAGTTGCAAAACATAAAGTAGAATTTAATAAAGATTATATAATAATACTAGGTTGTGGGATAAAAGATGATGGAAGTTTAAGGAGAATTTTAAAAGATAGAGTAAATAAAGCTATTGAATTTTATAAAAATCAGTTAGAAAATACTGGAAAAAAAGCTGTTATAATCCCTTCAGGTGGTCAAGGAAAAGATGAGATTATGTCAGAAGCTGAAGCAATAAAAAGATATTTATTAGCAAATGGTATTGAAGAAGAACAAATAATATTAGAGGATAAATCAACAAATACAATTCAAAATTTAAAATATTCAAAGAAAATAATTGAAAACTTAAGTAATAGTGAAAAAAATATCGTTTTTATTACTAGTGAATATCATTTAATTAGAAGTAAAATATTTGCTAATAAAGTTGGATTAAAAGCAGAGTGTTTAGGAAGTCAAACAAAATGGTATTTTTTGATAAATGCACTTTTAAGAGAATTTGGTGGAATGTGTTTTATTGCTTTGAGATGTAATGAAAATATAAAAAAATAGATATAAATTACAAAAATATGTACTAATATTAAAAAAATACTACACAAAAATATATTTTTTTGTTATAATATAGCATATAAAAAAGAAAAAAAGGGGAGATTTGAAAATGAAAAAGCTTGTAACCGTTGGGGCTGTACACACACACACACACACACGAGTATTCTATTAAATAGAATAAAAAATAAGCTTTTTTGTCATACCTTTAAATATAAGAAACTTAAAATGAAACTGTGAAATATAAACAGTTTTATTTTAGGTTTCTTTTTGTTTTTTATATAGGAAAGTGCTCTGCACTTCCTAATGTCCACTTTTGTTCTTAAAAAATAAATGGAGGAATATATGCTTATTACAGAACTAGAAAATGGTGAATTTAATGGAATGGATATCATTGAAATAGCAGATATACCAGATATTTCTATCTTATCATCTGAAGTATTAGAAAACAAAGAATATGCTAAAAAGCATAAAAAAGAATTTGAATCACTAATTACTGAATTTTTCTTTGGCTGTAAACAAGATTTTAACAATCAATATGAAAATCAAGATTATTCAATATCATTAGTGTTTAAATCTGAAAGTGCTAAAAATCAAACCTATAATGCTAATGTAAAAGTGTTTATTATGATTAGAGGAATAAATACTAATAAAGAATATTTACAATTTAGGATAGATGAATTAAAAAATTTAATTAAAACATCTTTAAGAAGTAGTAAATATGGAATTAGCGAACCAAATGATAAAGAAGAAATAATAAATCAAATAAGAGAAAATGCAAATAAAGAGAAAAGAATTATAGTAAAAGATTATCAAATGAGTAATCTCCAAAGTGCATATTTACAGCAATGTTTGACCTTTGACAAGTTTCCAACAAAAAGTGAAAACTTTACCAAGATAATAACAACATTGATGCAATATCCTGATTCTGAAGTAATAATAGACCTAATTCCAACTGTACTTAATCAAAATGAAATTACTAATATAGAGTCATATAGTAATGTATTAGATGTAATTTTAAGAGGTGTTTCTGGACCAGATGGAGCAAATGCAAATATCTTGGCTGAAAAGCCTTCTACTATATATAAATATTATGAAACAAATAAATATGGAGTATTGTTTTCATTTAATATTTTAGTATGTGCAGATTATAATTGTGTAAATACAATAGCAAATAGAATTGCCGGAGAATTAAGCTTAGGCTTTGATATTGAAAATGAATATGCAAAATTAAATAGTATAGAGATAAACAATTATGAAGTTGATATAAATACATATTTTAATTCATTACCATGGGTTATAAATGAAATTGCAATTGATAAAAGTATGCAAAATAATGTATATGCTAATTCTGATATGATAAGGTTTCCTTTTATTATTACTGGAGAAGAGGCAAGTGAGTTCTTTAGAATACCTTATGGAGATAATGTATTGACAGCAGGAATAAAAATAAATAAATCAGATGTAGCATCAAAAAATTACAATAAAAAAGTAATAAATATGGGAGATATTATAGTTGGAAAACTAAAAAGTTCTACTAATGGAGATAAAATAGGATTTTCATTAGGTGATTTAACAAAACATGCTCTTATAGTTGGAACTCCTGGTTCTGGTAAAACAACTTTCTCTGTAAGTTTACTTGATAGACTATGGAAGGAACATAAGATTCCATTTTTAGTAATTGAACCAGCCAAAAATGAGTATAGAGCAATGATTGATAGCATACCAGATATTCAAGTATTTACACCAGGAAAGGATTTTATATCACCATATATATTAAATCCTTTTATACCACCGAAAAATGTAAGGTTACAGAGTTATAAAACAGTTCTAAAAACAGCTTTTTCAGCAGGTGTTTCAATGGGCACACCATTAGATAAGATTTTTGAAGATACAATTGATGAATGTTATTCTCGTGCTGGTTGGTTGCCTCATTATACAATAGATGATGGTGCTGAAATCTTTACTATGGATGATTTCCTAAAAACTTTTATGGAAATTTTTGAAAAAATTGGATATAAGGGTGAAGCTGCTAATATAGGAAAAGCTGGATATGTAAGATTTAAGAGCTTATTAAGATTGTTTGGAAATTATAACACAATTCCAATAGAAGATTTACTTAAAAAGCCTACAATTATTGAACTTGCAGCAATAGAAAATGAAGACCAGAAGTCATTACTAATTGCATTATTATTGCTTAATATTCAGTCTTATGTAAATGCAAATTTCTTGGGAACTGGAGAGATGAAAAATGTTATCTTACTAGAAGAGGCACATGTATTGCTTGCTGCTAGTGATGATAAATCAGAGGGTGAGGCAAATCCAAGTGCTGTTGCTAAAAAATTATTAACAAGAATGCTTGCTGAAATACGTTCTTTGGGAGTTGGAATTGTTATAGCAGACCAATCTCCAGAAAAAGTAACTACTGATGTAGTAAAGCTAACTAATATAAAACTGGCGTTTAACTTAGTAGAGAAAAACGATAGGACAATATTAGGTGATAGTACAGATATGAAGGAGATTCAAGTTGAAAGACTTGCAAAATTACGACCAGGTGAAGCATTTTTATATATGAATGGATTAGAAGAACCAGAAGAAATCATTACTGAAGATTATAGAAAGAAAGTTCAAATAAGAACGACTATAAGTGATGATGAAATAGCTCAAAAAACAACTTATTGGAATGATAAGAAAGATAAATTAAAACCATTTATTCAATGTAGTTATACAGATTGCTGTGATAATGGCTGTAACTACATAATAAAAGCTGAAGCAGAAGAGAATGCTAGAAGAATATATAATGCAAACTTTAATGAACAAAGCACAGATAGAGATAAGTTGGTAGAAGTTTATCAAGAAATAGAAGAAAAAGTACAAGAATTTGCAAAAGAAAAAGCAACAGAACAACTAGTATGTTGTACAAAAATACAATTTTTAAGAAAGATTGTTTATAACACAAAAATACGCTTCTCAAAAGAAGCGGCTAATAAAACAATAAATAATGAATATATGAGGAGGTAGAAAAATGAAAGATGAATTTAAAGAAGTAAACGAAAATGTTACAAAGGAAGATGTTGTTGAGGTAAAAGATGATTTAACAGATGAAAATGAACCATTAGATTTAGGTGGAAAAAAAGATGTAAAAACTGATGTTAAATCAGATACAAAAGAAGATTCAGAAAGAGATGATTTCTTAGCAAGTTTAAGAGCAAATGTTGAAACAAGAGAAAATGTTGAAGAAAAAGATGTTGAAAGACTAAAGAAAGGTGAATGGGATACAAGTTCACATAAACCAGGTGGAATAGCAAGAATGCCAGGTAAAAAAATAAAAGGTGAAGATGATCCTGTTAGATAGTTTAAATATTAAGTTTATATAGTTTGTGTATTGAGAAAGGAATGAAAATAATGAGCATATTTAATACAGAAAAAGAAGAAGAAAAAGGCTTATATAGCGTAATAAAAAACGATAGACCATTTGATGAATTAGTATGGAAAGCACCTATTGAAGATTTTAATACAAATACTCAAGTAATAGTAATGGAATCAGAAGAAGCTTTATTTGTAAAAGATGGAATAGTTGTTGAAACACTTGGTGGTGGTAGACATACTCTTAATACAGCTAATTATCCATTTATAGAAAAATTGCAAAAAGTGGTTTCAGGAGGAACAAGTCCTTATAGTTGTCAAATATATTTTATAGATAAAGCTCATAAATTGGAATTATTATGGGGAACTGATTCTCCAATACAGATGAGAGATGCTGAATATAATTTTGCAGTAGGAGTAAGAGCTAGAGGAAGTTATTCAATACAAGTAAATGATGCTAAAAAGTTTTTTGTAAAATTAGTTGGAAATACATTTTCATTTACTAAAGAGGAACTAAATAATAGATTTAGGTCAGCATTTCAAATGAAAATAAAAACAATTGTTGCAACTGCAATGAAAAATAGTCATTTAACAATTTTAGATATGAATACAGAACTTGAAACAATTAGCAAGATGGCTGAAACAGAACTTGCAGAAGTTTTAGATGAGTATGGTATAAGATTAGTTAATTTCTATGTTTCAGATATTTCAATACCTGAAAATGACCCAAACTATGCAATAATAAATTCAGCTTATGCAAATTCTCATGCAAAAAATATTGAAGCTAAAATAGAAGGCGATAATTGGGGCAAATTTACAGCAAAAGAACTTTTAAAAGATATTGCGAATAATCCAAATGCTGGTGGAGCAGCTGCAATGGGAGCTGGAATAGGTGTTGGAGCAGCATCTGCTGGAATATTTAATAATCTAGCAGGACAATTATTTTCACCAATGTCTGGTAATCAAACACAGACAAATAATGTTAATCAACCACCAAGAGCTTCAAGATTTGCACCAAAAGCAGTAGTTCAACCAGAAAAAAATAAAACTATTAAATGTCCTGAATGTGGACATGAATTACAAGAAGGCAGTAAGTTTTGCATGAACTGCGGAGCGAAAATTGAAGAAATAAAATGCAAAAATTGTGGTGCTAAATTAGATGCAGGTGCGAAATTTTGTCCTGAATGTGGAACAAGGAGGGAAGAATAATGAAAAATAATAAAATATTATTTGGAATTATATGTGCAGTAGCTTTGATAATGGTTAATGTTGTTGTATTTACTACAGTAAAAGATTTCAATACAGCAAGATGTATTAACATTGGATTTTTAAATTTATCAGTAATAATTGCTCTTTTCTTTACAATTATGTTTGGAAAAAAAGATTATAAATTTATGAATTATTCAAGATTGCCAATTGTTGCACTATATTTTTTATTAACATTTTTAATAAGTACAATATTTATTATATGTAATTTAAAAAATATAACAGTTACAATAGTAACTCAAATTATATTATTAGGATTATTTATTATTGCAATGGCTTCAAATACAATGGCAAATAATTCTTCTGAAAATTCTTTGGAGAAAGATAAAACAAATTATAATAAAGTTAGTGATATGACTACTAGACTAAATACACTTTTGAAAAATATAAGTGATAGAGAAGTCTATAAAAAAGTTGAAAAAGCTTATGATGATGTAAAAAGTACTAAAATAAATATAAGTGAAGATACTTCACAAATTGATAGTGAGATATTACAAGCTATTGCTATTTTAGAAAATAATATTCAAAATAATGCTTACAATGTAATAGATGAACAAATAAATAAAATACATAGTTTAATAATAACAAGAAATCAGATGAAGTAATATAAAAAGAACACAAGTGTAAAATGGGGGAAAATCAAGTGATAAAACTAAAAGATGCTAAATGTCCTAACTGCGGGGCTAATATGCAAGTAAATGACAAATTGGAGAGTACAATATGCCAGTATTGTGGAAGCCAGGTAGTAATAGAAGAGGCTATAGAAAAGTATAAATTAGAAATTTCAGGAAAAGTTGAAGTTGATGGTATAAATTCTATTAGTAAATTATATAAAAATGCTGAAAGCTATATAAAATTAGAAGATTATAAAAGTGCATTAAACACATATTATCAAATTATTAGAGATAATCCAGAAGAGATTGAAGCGTATAAAGGTGTTTTATTAACTATTTCAAGAAACATGACTCTTACTGGAAGCACAAGTTATCCTAGTTGCTGGTCACGTGAAATAGAAACATATCCTAATTATATAACAAAATTAGATAAAAAATCAGAATATAAAGATTTTGTAGAAAAGTTTAATAAATATATAGAAGAACAATCTAAAATACAAGATAATGAAATAGAAGTGAATAATATTAAACGTATGATAGAAGATTTGAAATTGTTTACAGATGGACTTAATTTTAAAACTGAGTATGAAAAGGCAATTTCAGCAAGTGACAAAATTATAAAAAGATATGATGAATTAGATGAAAATTATAAGTCAAGGCTAAGTGATAGCATACAAGAAATAAAAACTTTTCGTGGAAAAGTAATAAAAGAAAGAAAATTTTTTAATCATGGTATAGGACTAGTTGCTAAATGGTATCTTATCCTTCAAGTAGGAGGCGGTTTAATAGTCATGATTTCAGAATTTATTTCAAGGTCTATTACGGGTAAATAAAAATAGGAGGAAAATAAAATGGTAAAATTAAAAGATGCAAAATGCCCTAATTGTGGAGCAAATATTCAAGTAAATGATAAATTGGAGAATACAATATGTCAATATTGTGGAAGTCAAGTAGTGATAGAAGAGGCAATAGAAAAATATAAATTAGAGATTTCTGGAAAAGTTGAAGTTGATGGTATAAAAGGCAGAAATACTAAATTAGAACAAGCTAAAAAACATATGAAGATTGAAGAATATGATATAGCAAAAGGCATATTACAAGAGATAATTAGAGAGGATAGTTTAGATGTAGAAGCATATATTGAATTAGTAAAAGTAGATATTGAACTTCTAAAAAAATCTAATTTTAATGAAAATTCTTCAAATTTAACAAATTATGCTGGTTGGAACTTGTATGATGAAATTTTGAGTTGTTATGATAGAATTAAGAAAATAAGTGAAAAAGATAATATTGATGAAGAATTTGGCAAATATAACAATGATTTACAACATTATTTTGAACTAAAAAAGAGAATTGAAGAGGAAGAAAAAGAATTAGCAGAATATACAGCAAAATTAAATAAATTTTATGAAGAAACTGGAAGAATTGCACCAGAATGTCAAGAATCATGGTTGAAAAATATTGTAGGAAAATATTTTGAAATTTCAAAATCTACAACAGAATATTGTCAACATCCGGTAAATGGTACATATTATAATGATACATATAGAATGACAAGGTTTAATAGAATTACAAGAGATGGAATTCTTGCAGGAAGATATTTGAAATCTACTAGAACATATACAAATAATCCATTACATGCTGAATTATATAGTACATTTGCTACAACAATGACTATGGAACAAATAAGAAATAATATTAAGGAAATTGAAGGAGTAACACCTGAATATATAAGAATTTCAAGAGAAAAAACAAATAAAGTTATAAATAAAAATAATAAAAAGCTTAATAGAGAAGGTACAATTTTAAATGCAAAAGGCAAGCTTATACAAATCAGAATGTATATAGACTATGCAATAATTGCTATTTTAGTAATTCTTACTATTACAGCAATATTTACTGATGGTTTTGGTACAGCTTTGGCATTGGGAATATTCTTAGATAGTTGGCTTATATACTGGCTTGTAGAAAGAATACAAGACCATAAAATGGATTTGAGCATAAATGATAGTGATAAGAGAATTAACAAAGGCAGTAAAAGAGATAATGTATAATTAGTAGATTGATTTTGACAATCATACCGATATGACACATAATATGGGTATGGTTGTCAAAAATTTTTAACCAATTTTTATTGAATAGAGCAATATTTTGTGTGACTGATTTTTATAATAAAATGAAAATCTTATAATTGTTAGTGAAAAAATTCTTAAAACTACTACACAAAATAAAAAATATATGTTAGAATATAGATTGCAAAAATAAGAAATTAAAAGGAGGAAAAAAAATGTCGGGACATAGCAAATGGCATAATATACAAGCCAAAAAAGGAAAAGCTGATGCAGCAAGAGGAAAAATATTTACAAAATTAGGAAGAGAGTTACTAATAGCAGTAAAACAAGGTGGACCTGATCCTTCTGGAAATTCAAAATTAAAAGATGTTATAGCAAAATGTAAGGCAAATAATATGCCAAATGATACAATTAACAATGCAATCAAAAAAGCATCTGGAGAAGGAAGCAATGAAACTTATGAAGAAATTACTTATGAAGGATATGGCACAAATGGTGTTGCTGTAATTGTAAATGCTTCTACAAATAATAAAAATAGAACAGCTGCAGATGTTAGACATGTATTTGATAAAGCAGGTGGAAATTTAGGCACATCTGGTTGTGTATCATATATGTTTGATAAAAAAGGTGTTATTGTCATTGAAAAAGAAGATTGCCCACTTGGAGAAGATGATTTAATGCTTCTTGCAATTGATAGTGGTGCAGAAGACTTTGTATCTGAAGAAGAAGTTTACCAAATAACAACAGCTCCAGCAGATTTTACATCTGTAATGGAAAAATTAGGAGAAAACGGAATTAAATTTTTAGAAGCTGGAATTCAAATGGTACCAAGCACTTATGTATCATTAGATGAAAAATCAGCAGAAAAAATGCAAAGACTTATCGACAATCTTGAAGAATTAGATGATGTATTAGAAGTATTCCATAACTGGGAAGAATAATACATATTAAATTTATATAGAAAATAATAGGCTATTTAAGTTTAGTCTATATATAAAATGGGCTTTATATTAAAATTTAAAGCCCACTTTTTCTATAAAGATTAAATTTCTTATTAGAAATTTGGGTAATAAAAACATTGGAGCAAAAGATGAAAAAATTAAAGAAATTTTTTGAAATAATGGTAGAAACCTTAGCTTTAGTATTATTTATTGTTTTAGCACTATTTATTGGTAGCAAACATGAACCTTGGGCTGATGAAGCACAAGCATGGCTACTTGCAAGAGATACTACAATTCCAGAACTGCTACAAAATTATATGGGATATGAAGGAAGCCCAGCACTTTGGCACTTGATTTTAAAGGCTTTTATTAGCTTAGGGTGGCGATATCAGTATTACTATATAATTCCAATTATTTTTTCGGTAATTGGAGTTGCAATTCTTGAATATAAAACTAATTTACCATTATATATAAAAATAATATTACCATTTACATACTATATATTTTATCAATATTCAATTGTTGCAAGGAGTTATTGTTTAATTTTTCCAACTTTAATGTATATAGCAATTTTATACAAAAAGAAACTAGAAAAACCATTTTTATTTGGCTTACGGAGTAGCTGTATTACTTAGTATTTCATCACATACTTGCATTTTAGCAGCTTGTATTTCATTTGTATATGGTTTGCAAGTTTTAGGACTTACTTATAATTATATAAAAAGCAAAAAATCAAAGCTATTAGTTAAAGAAAATATTAAAACAAGCAAAGTAGTGAAAAATTGGATAGTAATAGTTTTACTATTTTCACTTTTTCTTGTAACTGCATATTATGTTAGAACTCCATCTGACCATGTAGAATTTAAAAATAGTGAATATAGAAAATGGGAATGGGCATTAACAGTTATATCAGACTGTTTAGTTACTAATGGAAATAATCTTTTAACTTGCAGTATAGTTACTGCTTTTACTGTGATTGTAAGTTTTTTTGTATACTTTAGAGATAAAAGATATTTTGAATTTTTATTATATGTATTACCTGTATATTTATTTTTGAGTTTCTTTTATTGTAATAAATGGCATATAGGAATAGTTTTTGAAATAATATTATTTGCACTAATAATTCATGGTAAATTGGATAAAAATAATAATGACAAAACAATAAAATTCTTGTTTTTAATTGTTTGCTTTATACAAATTTTTTATTCATATAAAACCTGTAGATATGATTATTATTATCAATATTCTGCAGCTAAAAACATAGTAGAATTTATAAATAACAATAATGGTTATAAGGATATGAAAATATATGGTATTGGTTATAGCGCTACTGCAATAGAACCATATTTTCCAAAGAACATATTTTCAAATAAACTTAATAATAAAGGATTTTATTCATGGAGAGAAAATGAGCCAGATTACATGACTCTGGAAGAAATGAAAGATGATTTGCCAGATATTTTAATTGTTTCAACTTTATCTAGTCAAGCATATTTTACTTTAATGAATAGAGTGGAAGTTACAAAATTATATGAAAAATATTATTTCGAAGGCGAAACTTATGTAAAGAATTCAGTATATGAAAATGAAGGTTTTTATGTATATGTTTCTAATAAAGTTTTAAGCTACAATAAAGATTATCAAAATACGGAAGTTGTAATATTACCAGAATAAAACAAAAATACTAGTTATGGAAAATGACTAGTATTTTTTTGAATTTTAAAATGTTAGCAATTGACAATAAGTCTAGTATAAATTGGAAAAATACGAGCATAATGATAAATGAAAAATATTTTAAAGAGGTGGTCATTATGTTTTTTCGTACTGATATGGCAATAGAAAGAAGAGATATTTTTAGGAAAGCAAATAAATTAGAAACAGAGATTCCTGGTATTGAGTGTAATGAAGAAAATCTGGAAAATATGAAAATTACAAGAGTGGAGATAAAAACAAAAGAAGGTGAAGAAGCTTTAAATAAGAAAATTGGTAATTATGTTACAATTGATTTAAAGAAAATGAACTATATTCCAGATGAAGAAAAAGAGAAAATAGTTAATATATTAAGTAATGAAATAGGAAATATAATAGATAAGCATATTGGAAAAAGTGATGATATTCTAGTAGTTGGATTGGGAAATTTATATTCAACACCAGATGCATTGGGCTCAAAAGTTGTAAAAAAAATAGAAATAACAAGACATATAAAAAAATATTTACCACAATATATTGATGAAAATGCGAGAGCAATTAGTGCTATTGCACCAGGTGTTTTAGGAACTACAGGAATTGAAACATTGGAATTTGTAAAAGGAATTGTTGAAAATATTAAACCAAAACTTGTTTTAGTAATTGATAGTTTATGTTCTAAAAGTGTTGACAGAATTAGTAAATCAATACAACTTTCAGATACAGGGATTGTTCCTGGTGGTGGTGTTGGAAATGCAAGGCTTGAACTTACTAAAGAAACTTTGAAAGTGCCGGTTGTAGCTTTAGGAATACCAACGGTTATAGATGCAGTTACATTGGTAGAAGATGGAATAGATATTTGGCTCAATAATCTGGAAAATACTAAAAATAATGATATTGTAGAAGAAATTGTTAATGTAAGAAATTTTGCAGAAAATAATGAATCAAATTCTATAAAAAATGCTTTAATACCAACTGATTTAAACTTTATTGTCACACCAAAAGAAATTGATGAACTAATAGAAAATATGACTGAAATTGTAGCTTGCCGGTATAAATAATGGAATATAAAAATAATTTTGAAATGTGAATAAATGGATTTAAAAATTTGCAAAAATATTTTTATTTTATATTGATTTTTATAGAAAATAATAATATAATTGCAATATACAAAATAGGAACTATTCCTATTTTAAAACAAGGAGGAATTAAAATGGAATTAAAAGGTTCAAAAACAGAGAAGAATTTAATGGATGCTTTTGCAGGAGAGTCACAAGCAAGAAATAAATATACTTATTATGCTAGTAAAGCAAAAAAAGAAGGATATGAGCAAATAGCTGCTATATTCCAAGAAACAGCTGATAATGAAAAAGAACATGCTAAATTATGGTTCAAATTATTACATGAT
Organism: uncultured Clostridia bacterium; assembly: GCA_934141445.1. Lineage (GTDB taxonomy): Bacteria > Bacillota > Clostridia > TANB77 > CAG-508 > Scatovivens. The sequence goes on from CAKPCF010000005.1 coordinate 52,652, forward strand.
GGTGATATTCCATCTACAGCAACAAATTTAAGTGATGCTGCTGCTGGAGAAAACTATGAATGGACAGATATGTATGAAAGAATGGCTAAAGAAGCTAGAGAAGAAGGATTTACAAGAATTGCATACTTATTTGAAGCAGTTGGAAAAATTGAAAAAGAACATGAAGAAAGATATAAAAAATTATTAGCTAATGTAGAAGAAAAATTAGTATTTAGCAAAGATGGAGATGCAATTTGGAAATGTAGAAATTGTGGACATATTGTAATTGGAAAAGAAGCACCAGCAGTTTGCCCAGTTTGTCAACATCCACAATCATTCTTTGAAATTAAAGCAGAAAATTACTAAAATTAAATAGTACTGATATGAAATGAATCTAAATTATTAGACATGATTTGTTTAATAATTTAGATTCATTTTTTATGCAAAAAAATAAAATATATAATCTTACAGCAAATTTAAAAATGTACTTGCTCCAAAATTTATTGAAATGAATATGATAATATTAAGTTTTTAGTAAATAATAAGTTTGTGAGAGGAGAAAGCAAGTATGAAATCAATATGTATAAAAACAAATGATTTAAGCAAAATAGATTATTTACTAGAAGAATTAGATGAAATATCAATGGATAAAATGTATTTATCAAGCTATAAATTTAAAATATTTCAAAATGTTATTATTCATTATAGTGGAGAATATAAAAAAGAGTTTTTAGAAATAGTAGCAAGTAAAATTGCAAATTTGATAGAAAAATTTTACCAAGATAAAATTATAAAAAATGATATAAAAGAAAATTATTTTTATTTGGAAGAAGAAGAACAAGAAGCAATTCTTCGTATAACTAAGAAAATTATTGAATCTCCAGAATGTACATTAAATTGCAATAAAGATATATTAGCCACAATAATTTATAATTATTTTATAGATAATAAGACAATGATTTTAGAAGGTTTTGTTAAATTTAGGATAAATGAGTATAGAAAAATGTTATCATATATTATAGAATTATCAGTTTTTAATTACTTGAATTTGACGGTATAGATTTGTTTTTATGGTGCGACAGTGTCATAGATGAATCATATTAATTATTAAGCTTTTGGCTAAAGAATTGACACTTTACAAATAATAGAGTTATAATATTAAACTAGTAAAGAATAAAAAACGAAAGAGGAAAAATGAATATATTTGTAATAAAAATTATAGCTATTTTAACAATGTTTTTGGACCATGTAAGATATGCAATACCAGAAACAAATTGTTTAGCTTTTGAATTATTAGGTAGAATGTCATATCCTTTATTTGCATTTGTTTTAACTGAAGGATTTTTTCATACACATAGCAAAAAGGATTACATAAAAAGGTTAATTATATATGGTTTAATATCACAGATACCGTTTATGCTATTTAGAAGTATAATTGGAAAAAATTCTTGGAAAATGTTAAACATAATGTTTACTTTATTATTTGGATTTTTAGGTATGTTGTGCATGGAAAAAATAAAAAATAAGCCACTGGCAATTTTAACTGCGATGTCAATTGCTATAGTAGGTGATTTGTGCAGAGTGGATTATGGCATGTATGGAATTTGCTTTATTTATATTTTCTATTTATTTAGAAATCAGAAAGCAACAATTTTGCCAGCAAGTATAGCATTATGTACAATGTATTATATTTCAAGATATCAAAGTAATTTCTTTAATAATATAATATATTTGCAAATCCTATTTACAAACTTATCATTGATACCAATTTATTTATATAATGGAGAAAAGGGAAGAAGTATGAAACAGTTTTTTTATTGGTTTTATCCAATACATTTACTGATTTTGTATTTAATATATTTTATGAGAATATAAAAGAGAAAAGAGGGCATTTAAAATGTCCTCTTTAAATATTATATAATATATTTTATTATGGAGCTTAGTTAATAATTTAAGCAAATGCTTGACGTTTCTTGAAAGATAATAGGTTTGTAATTTCTGAACCTGGTTTCTTTTGAGAAACTTTTTCTGCTTGCTCTTGTGCAATTTGCTTTGCTTGGCGTTCTGCCATTGTTTCACAAATAGCTTTTTGATATGTAAAGTGAGTATCTTGAGCTATCTTTGGCCAATTGTATTGAGTTTTAACTTTTTGTTTTGCATTTTTTGTTATTTCATCACATAATTTGTGATCAAATAATAATGTTAATATTGAATCTGCGATAGAATTTGCATTTCCAGCATAACTTTTCATTCCATTTACACCGTGGTCTACGATTTCATTTAAACCACCAACATCTGAAACAACAACTGGATTTTCAGATAACATTGCTTCAAGTGCAACTATACCAAATGGTTCGTATGTGCTAGGGAATACAGCAATATCTGCAGCTTTATACATTTTTTTAACTTGTTTTGAATTTAAGTATCCAGTAAAGTAAACTTTATCTCCTAAACCTAAAGTGTTAACTTCATTACGAAGTTCATCAAGCATAGGACCTTTTCCTGCGATAATCAATTTAGCATCATGATAATTACTTAAAATTTTTGGCATTGCTGCAATTAAATTTTGAACACCTTTTTCGTAAACTAAACGACCAACGAAAAGAATTATTCTTTCATTATCCATTGCATATTGTCTTCTAAAATCATAATCTCTTTCTACATTATCAAAGATATCTAAATCAACTCCATTAGGAACAACATTTATTTTTTCGAAAGGAAGACCGAACAATCTTTGTAATTCATTTTTCATGTAATTACTATTAACGATAACTTCAGATGACTCATAAGTCAACATCCATTCTGTATCATTTATATATTTTTGTTGTTCACCACGAATACCGCTATTTCTACCAGCTTCTGTAGCATGAATTGTAGAAACAATAGGAGTATTGTAAGCATATTTTAAAGTTTTAGCTGCATAAGCTACTAACCAATCATGAGCATGTATTACATCGAAATTGCCATCTTTAGCAATTATTTCACCAGCTTTTGCTACCATGTTGAAATTAAGTTGCATAATCCAATCAATAAAATTATTTGGTTGAATCATGAAATTATCAACTCTGTAAACTTTTACTCCTTCATCATTTTCTTCATAAGGTACATCACCATCTCTATAAGTGATAACTGTTACATCATGACCATCTCTAATCAATCTATGAGATAAATCATGAACAACTCTTGCAATTCCTCCTACAACTCTTGGTGGATATTCCCAAGAAAGCATTAAAATTTTCATTTGCTTCTTTTTGCTCCTTTCAAATCTTTTGTAATTTATACTATTTCTATTGATGACTATTTTATATAATAATTTTAAAAAAGTAAACCATTTTTTGACAAAAAAATAAAAAAATTTATATAATTTTGAAAGATATTACAATTATATATCAAACAAATTACAAAAAGGTATCAAAATACTAATATAACACAATTTCTGACAAAAAATGATTCAAAAAAACTTGACAAAAAACTTTATTTTTAATAATATCATAACTAAAATTTTCAATATAAAATTTGACGACAAAAAAACGCAAAAAAAATTAAAATTCTACTTGTAATTATTTTTGTTTTGATATACTATTATATTGTTATAAAGAAAAGAAGAAATGGTTTACTAAGGAGGAAATAAAATGCCTAAAAGTGAAAGTGGAGCAGAAAATTTAAAGAATAAAGATGAGAAGATGAAAAAAACTTCTAATAATAGTAGTAAAAGTGAAAAGAAAGTTAGTACTAATAAAGCTAAAGGAACTACAAACAGTACAGCAAAAACGTATGGAACAGATAAAAAAACAGCAAATAAAAATAGTAGTGTAACTTCAAAAAGCAAAAATACTACTAAAAATTCAAATAAAACTGCAAATACAAATAAAGCAAGCAAAACTTCAGTGGGCAATAAAAAAACTTCAGGTAAAGAAATTAAAAGTAGTACTAAGACATCAAGTAGTGCAAAAAAATCTGATATAGATTTAAAGAAAAAAGAAGTTAATTCAAAAGAAAAAGTTGCTACTGAAAAAGTTAAAAAGAATGAACCAATAAAAGAAGTAGAAGAAATCAAACCAAAAGAATCTGCAATAATATCTAAAATTAAAAGTTTCCTTAAAAAGATAGTTGAAATTCAAGAAGAAGCTAAAAAGGAAAAGATAGAACAAAAAGAAAAAGTAGCAAAAGAAATTGCTAAAAAAGAAAATAAAGAAATTGAACAAGAAAAGAAAAATACTTATAATTTAGAATATTATGATCTACCATATAGATATAATGAAACAGTTGTTAAAATATTAGCACAAACACCAAAGAGATTATTTGTATATTGGGATATAGCAGATAGCGACAGAGAAAGATATTTAAAAGCTTTTGGAGAAAGTTTCTTTTATGACACATATCCAGTATTGTTAATTCACAATGATGATAAAAACTATACATTTGAAATACCAATTAACGATTTTGCAAATAGCTGGTATTTAGATATAAATGATCCAAAATCAAAGTACACAATTCAATTAGGTAGAAAGTTTAAAGATCAATCTAAATTAGGATATGTAAATAAAGAACAAGTTAGAGATGAAAATATAGTTCTTCAAAATGATTATTTACCTATAACAACTTCAAACACACTTGAAGTTCCAAATGACCATATTCTATTTGAAAATTTGAAACCTTATGTTGTATATAGAAATGTAAAGAACCATGAAGAAAAACTTGTAGATATAAGTAATTTAGAATTTGCTAAGAAAATGGGCAAAGTATATAATATTTATGAAGTTTATAAAGAAATCTACAAAAATGAAATGGAAGATGAAAGTTTATTAGATTTATTAAATCCATCTTCAATGAGCTCATCATCATTTAAATAAAATGAAAGAAAGGGCGATGGCATTTAACTACCAATCGCCTTTTATCATACAATGAGAATTAAATTTTTGATTATTGAAATTAGAAGGAGAAATAAATGAATAAACAAACAAAGGGATATGTAAGTTTCATATTACATGCTCATTTACCTTATATACATCACCCTGAAAATGAAGACTATTTAGAGGAAGAATGGCTATTTGAAGCAATTTCAGAAACTTATATACCACTATTATTAAACTATCAAAAATTGGTAGAGGAAAAAGTCGACTTTAGAATTACAATGACAATGACTCCACCACTTTTGAATATGTTGGATAATGCTTTATTGCAAGAAAGATATATAAAATACTTAAAAAAACATATTGAACTATGTGAAAAAGAAGTAAAAAGAACTGTATATGATGCAAGATTAAACAATTTGTCTAAGTATTATTTAGATAGATATACTAATGACTTACATGTTTTTAGAGATATATATAAATGTAATTTAATTACAGGATTTAAACATTTCCAAGATATTGGTGTATTAGAAATAATTACTTGTGGTGCAACACATGGCTTTTTCCCAATTTTATATGTTAATGAAAAAACAGTTAGAGCACAAATTGGAGTTGGTGTTCAAACTTATGAAAAATATTTTGGTAGAAAACCAAGAGGAATATGGCTTCCAGAATGTGGATATGTTCCAGAAGCAGATAAATATTTAAGAGAGTTTGGAATAGAATACATTATTACAGAATCTCATGGTGTTTTATATGCAGACCCAACACCTATTTATGGAACTTATGCTCCTATTGTATCACCAAATAATGTTGTTGCTTTTGCAAGAGATATAGAGTCATCAAGACAAGTTTGGAGCTCTATTACTGGTTATCCAGGGGATTATAATTATAGAGAATTTTACAGAGATATTGGTTATGAAGCTGATTATGAGTATATAAAACCATATATAGCACATAATGGTGTTAGAGTAAATACTGGTATAAAATATTATCGTATTACTGGAAAAACAGAGCAAAAAGATTATTATGATGTTCAATGGGCAAAAGATTCAGCAGAAAAACAAGCTGGACATTTTATGAATTGTAGAACTCAGCAAATAGAGCATTTAGCAAGCTTTATGGATGTTCCACCAATTATTACATGTCCTTATGATGCAGAACTTTATGGACATTGGTGGTATGAAGGTCCATACTGGTTATATATATTATTTAAGAAAATTTATTATGATGAGTGTAATTTTGAACTTATCACACCTAGTGAATATATAGATAGATTTCCAAATATTCAAGTTGCTTCTCCTTGTAGATCAAGCTGGGGAGCAAATGGATATAACGAAGTTTGGCTTAACCCTTCAAATGATTATGCACATAGACATTTGCATAAAGCAGGAGATAGAATGTGTGAGTTAGCACATTTATATCCAAATGAGGGAGATACTTTAAGAAGACAAGCTTTAAATCAATGTGCAAGAGAATTACTGTTAGCACAAAGTAGTGATTGGTTATTCATTATTACAAATGGTACAATGGTTGAATATGCGCATAAAGCAATAAAAGAAAGAATAGGAAGATTTACAAAACTATATTATCAAATAAAACGAGATAAAATAGATGCAAAATATTTATTAGATGTATTTGATAAAGATGATATTTTCCCAGAAATAGATTATATGATTTATTATTAAAATAAAATTTAGCTAAAGAGAGGAGATCAAAATGGAAGTTTACGATAGAGCACATAGTTTAGCAGGAGCTATTAGAGAAAGTAAGGAATATAAAGAGTACAAAATAATAAAAGAGGAAATTTCTAAAGATCCAGAGCTAAAACATAAAGTAGATGAATTTGAGAAAATTCGTTATGAAGAGCAATTACTTGCTATGCAAGGTGAAAAGCAAAGTAACGAAAAAATGGCTAAATTACAAGAATTATATAAAATTTTAGTTCAAAATGAACAAGTAAAAGAATACTTTGAAAAAGAAGTGAAATTCAATGTAATGGTTGCTGATATAAATAAAATTATAGGTGAAGCAATCAAAGATGTGTTATAACAAAGTGAAAGGACTGTTAAGAAATATTTAACAGTCCTTTTTTGAAAACATTGATGTAAGATAATTGTAAGAGGAGCTTAAAATGAAGAAAAAAGTAAGTTTTTTAATGATATTTTTGTTATTAGTATTAGTTCCAAGTTTGGCTTTTGCTAGCACAGGAAATAGTGGATCAGATTTTTCAGTAGGAACAGCAATTGGAATGGAAGCTTTTGTATCAATTCATATGTCTGTATTTGTTTTGATTCCTTTAGCTAAAATGATGTCAGAAGATAATTGGAAAAATGTTTTTATAGTAATGTTCGTGATTAGAGCTGTATTTTTATTATATTTTGACTTTTTTGTAACGCCTTTAATTTTTATGCTTGACTTTATTTCTATATTTATTGGTGCTTTTATAATTGTGCCAATTTTAACTCTTATTACTGAAAAGGGGATTAAAACTAAAAGGAAGCAAGAAGTTAAAAATATAGAGAAAAAAGCTAGTGCCTTTAAAAAGACAACAGTACCATATAATGTTACTGAGAAAAAAGATGATAGTCCAATAGTAACAATGAATCCAACTTATCTACAAAATGGGAGAGCAATTTTAAGAGAGGTTGTAAAAGATAGGATAAATAAAAGAGTTGATAATATTAAAGAATTGTCAACAGCAGAAGTAAATAATTCAAAAGGAATAGTAAATTTGGCATTTGGATTGCTTACTTTTATATATACATTATTATATTTCTTCAATTTTGAATTAGATTTTTGCATTGCTTGTGAAGGTGTTACTTTGTGTATATATTTAATTGTGATGTATAGACTTGATATTGTTAGTGTGATTTGTAGAAAAGCGATACAAAATCCAGATAAAGATATTGATGACATAATATTTGATATGAAAGAAGATAATACTCAGGAAAACATTTCGAATCCTTTAACTTTAGGAGTAATTTTAGCTGTTGCAATAATTTCACCAATTATCGCTTTTTCACAACCTAAAACATTATATTTATATACTGGAAGTGGATATGCGGTTATGAAGCATACTAGGTCTTTAACAGAAGAAATTGAAGATATAGTAATTCCTGAACAATATAAAGGAAAAGATGTTGTATCAATTGGAAACGAAGCATTTGCAAATACAAATATTAAAAGTATTAGCCTCCCAAAGAATTTAAAAAATATAGGTGTAAAAGCTTTTTATAATTGCAGTAATTTAGAGAATATTGTAATTCCTGATAATGTTATAACAATTAAAGAGAGTGCTTTTGAAAACTGTACAAGTTTAAAATCAATTAACTTACCAGAAAACTTGAAAAATGTAAGTCAAGCATTATTAAAAAATGATATAAATTTAGCTGAAATATATATAACAGAAGGTGTTACTAAAATAGGAAAAGAAGCTTTTTATGGATGCAAAAACTTAAGTTATGTATATGTGCCATCAACAGTTAAAAATATAGAAAATTTAGCTTTTGGAAAATGTAATATGCTAAGAAATATAGAATTGCCAAAAAATATTTATATTAAAGAAACTGCATTTAGTCAAAGTCCAACTATGATACAAACATACTAGATTTTTTATAAGGAGAATACGAAAATGATAGATATTAAGCCAAAAACATACAGTGAAATATTAAGATTAAAAAACTGTTATACACTTATTAAATATTTTTCAAGTATAACTGAAAATATGTTTATAGAAATATATGAATTTTTAGGAGAGAATGAATATAACTCAATTATGGCAACTCAAAATGTTCTTGCCTTTGCAAATTCTGATAAAGTAGTGGTAAAAAGTTACGCGGCATCACCTAAGAATGTTGCGTTCGATAAAATACATATTACTAATAAAAAAGTTTATGTTACTCAAAGTTATGGACAAATTGATTATGGTAGACCAACTGTAAAGAACCATTTTGATGATGAAGATTAAATAAATATTGCAAAACAGTTGCTTTTTCATTGATAAATTTGCTTTTTTGTTATATAATATACATCAAATTTATTATTATGGGAGGAAAGGAATGAATCGAAAGTGGGAATTTTATAATCAAGATGAAAATCTTGTACAAAAAATAGCGAAAGAACATAATATATCAGAACTTTTAGCTGTAATTTTAGTAAATAGAGGAATTACAGAAAAAAAGGATATTGATATATTTTTAAATCCAACACGAAAAGATTTTCATGATCCATATTCAATGCCAGATATGGAAAAGGCAGTTAATAGAATATTAAAAGCAATTGATGAAAAAGAAAAAGTAATTATATATGGCGATTATGATGTAGATGGTATTACTAGTATCACAGTATTAAAAAAATTTTTAAAAGAACGTGGTTTGGATGTTGGGTACTATATACCAAATAGGCTTGATGAAGGGTATGGCTTAAATAAAGAAGCAGTTGAAAAAATAGCAGAAGAAGGCTATAAATTGATTATTACTGTTGATTGTGGTATTTCTGGAATAGAAGAAATTAAATATGCTTATGAAAAAGGAATGGAAGTAATTGTAACAGACCACCATGAACCTTTAGAAGAATTACCAGATGCTTTAGCAGTAGTAGATTGTAAACGTAAGGATAATAAATATCCATTTAAAAATTTGGCAGGTTGTGGAGTTGTATTTAAACTTGCACAAGCTATTAGTCAAAGATTAAATTTAGATGAAAAAGAATATTTAAAATATTTAGATATAGTATGTGTTGGAACAATTTCAGATATAGTTCCATTAGTAGATGAAAATAGAGTTATTGCAAAACTTGGATTAAAACTTGTTGAACAAACTAGAAATCCAGGACTTAAAGCATTACTTGTAGCTTCAGGATATAAAGAAGTAAATTCAAACACAGTATCTTTTGGTGTAGCACCAAGAATAAATGCTTGTGGAAGAATGGGAAAAGAGGAAGAAGCTTTAAAATTATTCTTAACAGATAATATTGTTGAAGCTGGAAGAATAACTGACAACCTAAATAAATATAATAGAGAAAGACAAGAAATTGAAAAAAGAATTTATCAAGAAGCTTTAGAAAAAATTGAAAAAAATCATTTAGAAGAAAATAATGTAATTGTTGTTGGTGGAGAAAACTGGCATCATGGAGTGATTGGAATTGTAGCTTCAAAAATTACAGAGCAATATTTTAAACCAAGTATTTTAATTTGTTTTGAAGGTGATGAAGGTAAAGGTTCTGGAAGAAGTATACCAGGATTTGATTTGCATGATGCATTATGCCAATCTAGTGAATATCTTGAAAAATATGGTGGACACGAGATGGCTGTTGGACTTAGCTTAAAGAAAGAAAACTTCCAAAAATTTGCAGATAAATTTGAAGAAATAGCAAAAGAAGCTCATACAGAGGAAATTGAATCAGTAATAAATATAGATAGAGAAATTACTATTAAAGATGTAAATATAGATACAATAAATAGTTTAAAAGCTTTAGAGCCATTTGGAGAAGCTAATAAACTTCCAGTATTTATTTATAAAAATTTGAGAATAGACTCAATTAGAGCTTTATCAGAAGGAAAGCACTTAAAACTTACTTTAAAAGATGGCAATACTATTATAAATGCAATTGGATTCAATATGGGTAAATATGCAGAAGAATATAGAATTGCAGATAAAATTGATGTATTAGGTGTTTTAGAAATAAATACTTTTAATGGAATTGATACGATTCAAATAAATATGAAAGATATAAGAAGATCATATTAAAGGGATGAAAACTTGAAAATATATTTTTGTTATTAAAAATTTTTTCAATTGCGATATGCCTTAAGAAAGGAATGAGAAAATATGTCAGAGGAAAAAAATGCTACAATAGAAGAAATTATTGAAAATCAAAAGAAAAATTATAAAAATTCAGATTCAGCATTGATACAAAGAGCTTATGATTTTGCAAATTCATATCATGAAGGACAACTTAGAAAATCTGGAGAACCTTATCTTATTCACCCTTTAAATGTTGCTTATATTTTATCAACATTAGAGCTTGATGATGAAACTATTTGTGCAGCTTTATTGCATGATATAGTTGAAGATACTCCAGTTACAAATGAAGATTTAAAAAGAGAATTTGGAGATGCAATTGCTGAAATGGTTGCAGGTGTTACAAAACTTGGAACTTTAAGATATACTAGTGCTGAAGAGCAACAGGTTGAAAATTATAGAAAAATGTTCTTAGCAATGGGAAAAGATATAAGAGTTATCTTAATAAAATTAGCAGATAGACTTCATAATATGAGAACATTGAAATTCTTAAAAAGAGATAGACAAATTGCAAATGCAAAAGAAACAATGGATTTATATGCTCCACTTGCTAATCGTTTAGGTATATATTCTTTAAAATGGGAACTTGAAGATTTAAGCTTTAAATACTTATATCCAGAAGAATACCATGAAATAGTTGTTGGATTAGATAAGAAAAGAGAAGAAAGACTAAAATTCTTAGACCAAATTCAACAAGATTTAGAAGCTGAAATGTCTGCACAACATATAAAAGCAGAAGTTACAGGAAGAGCAAAACATTTATATAGTATTTATAGAAAAATGCAAAGAGATAACAAATCATTAGACCAAATTTATGATTTATTTGCATTGCGTATATTGGTAGATGATGTAAAGGATTGCTATGCTGCACTTGGTGTTGTTCACGAACTATACACTCCAATGCCAGGAAGATTTAAAGATTATATAGCAGTTCCAAAGAAAAATATGTATCAATCAATACATACAACTTTACTTGGTCCAAAGGGAACACCATTTGAAGTTCAAATTCGTACTTGGGAAATGCATAGAACTGCTGAATTTGGTATTGCCGCACATTGGGCTTATAAAGAAGCTAGTAATAAAGGTAAAAAAGAAGCTGTTGTTGTTGAAGGTGATAAACTTGCTTGGCTTCGTGAAACTTTGGAATGGCAAAAAAATACACAAAATCCAGATGAATTTTTAAATACATTAAAAACAGAATTATTTGAAGATGAAGTTTACGTATTTACTCCAAAGGGTATGATTAAAGTTATGCCAAGAGGTGGAACACCAATTGATTTTGCATATAGTATTCATGAACAAATTGGTCATAAGATGGTTGGCTGTAAGATAAATGGAAAGATGATGCCAATTATTACACATTTACATAATGGCGATATTGTTGAAATTATTACATCAGACCAAAGTAAAGGTCCAAGTAGAGATTGGCTTAAATTTGTTAAAAGTTCATCAGCTAAAAATAGAATAAATCAATGGTTTAAAAAGGCTGAAAGAACACAAAATATTGAAAAAGGAAAAGACCTTGTAGAAAAAGAAATAAAGAAATTGGGATTCAAAAATTCTGATTTATTAAAAAATGAATGGCTACAAGTAGTTTTAGACAGATATAAACTTGCTAGTGCAGATGATATGTATGCTAGTGTTGGTTTTGGTGGAATGTCCGCAAATAAAGTTGTAGCAAGACTTTTAGAGGAATATAAAAAAGAACATGAAGAAGAAGATTTAGACAAAAAGATTGAAGAACTTGCAACAGCAAAACCAATAAAATCTAAACCATCTAAAACAGGTGTAATTGTAAAAGGAATAGATAATTGTTTAGTAAAATTATCTAGATGTTGTAATCCATTACCAGGAGATGAAATTATAGGATACATTACAAAAGGTAGAGGTGTATCAGTTCACCGTACAGATTGTATAAATTTAAAAGATTTATTAAATGAAGAAAATAGAATGATTGATGTATACTGGTATGATGATGTAAAAGGTTCTTATAGTGCAAATATTGAAATATTTGCAAATGATAGAAATGGTCTTTTAAAAGATGTTATTAAACAAGTAGACAATATAAAAGCAAAACTTATGGGAGTAAATGCTAGAACAAATAAAGAAAATATTACCAATATCAATATCACAGTTGAAGTTGAAAATATTGACGAGCTAAAGAAATTACTAACAGCATTAAGAAATATTGAAAGCGTTTATGAAGTAAATAGAAAAAGAGGATAAACTTTTTGTAAATATTAAAGTAAACAGAGAAAGGAGCATATGATGTATTTAATTTATTAAATACATCATACGAAATAAAAATGATACTAAAGAGAATTAGAGTTCATGCTGGTGGTCAAGGACTACTTACAAATTCATATATTGTGTATGATGAAGAAAAAAAAGAAGCTATGGTTATTGATCCAGGTGGTGAACCAGAAAAAATAATTGAAGTTTTAGATATATTAGGAATAGAAAAAATAAAATATATCTTTTTAACACATTGCCATGCTGATCACACAGGAGGAATAAGTGAACTAAAAAAAGTTAAAGGTGGAAAAATCCTTATAAGTCGTGATGATGCTGAAGGCTTATATAATGAATCAATAAGTTTAGCATATTATATAAAAGTGTCAAACCCAGAACTAGAAGCAGATTCTAGAATTGATGATGGAGATTTAATTCATGTTGGAAATTTAGAATTTAAAGTAATTGCAACACCAGGTCATACAAAAGGTGGAGTATCATTATATTGTGAAAAAGAAAGATTAGTTTTTACAGGAGATACAATGTTTTCTGGAACTTGGGGCAGAACTGATTTACCAACAGGAAATTTTGAAGAGCTTATGAATTCAATAACTAATAAGTTAATGACATTGCCAGATGAAACAATATGTTATCCAGGTCATGGAAAAACAACAATGATAGAAGATGAAAAAAATATATATTTAGATTTGAAAGAAAAAGATTTTTAATAAGTGTAAAAATAGTTTTATGTACATATTAAAATTTGAGAAAATATAAATTAAATAGAAGGGAGTATATGATTAAATATCATATAAAAGTAAGATGAATAAAGTAGAACCAAAAATTTTACCAGGTTTTATGGAATTATTACCACAAGACCAAATAAAATTTAATAAAATGTATGATACAATAAGAAGTGTATATGAAAAGTTTGGTTTCTTACCACTAGATACACCAGTATTAGAATATTCAGATGTTTTACTTGCAAAAGCTGGTGGAGAAACTGAAAAACAAATATATAGATTTTTAAAAGGTGATACAGATATTTCAATGAGATTTGATTTAACTGTGCCACTTGCAAGATATGTATCACAAAGATACAATGATTTAACATTTCCATTTAAAAGATATCAAATGAGTAAAGTATATCGTGGAGAAAGACAACAAAAAGGAAGATATAGAGAATTTTATCAATGTGATATTGATATTATTGGAAATGAGAGTTTAGATTTAGTATATGATGCAGAAATACCTACAATTATATATCATGTATTTAAAGAATTAAATATTGGTGAATTTGTAATAAAAATCAACAATAGAAAAGTTTTAAATGGCTTTTTCAGTTCTTTAGATTTAAGTGAAAAGGTAACAGATATTTTAAGAATAATTGATAAAATTGATAAAATTGGAAAAGAAGCAGTAAAAAAAGAACTTATAAATATTGGAGTTTCAGATGAAAAATGTAATTCAATATTAGAATTTATTGAAATTACTGGTTCAAATGATGAAATTTTATCAAAATTAGATAGTTTAAATATTGAAAATGAAGTATTTGTAAATGGACTTTCTGAACTTAAACAAGTAGTTAAAAATTTAAGAGCATTTAATGTTCCAGAAGAGAATTTTATTATAAACTTAACTATAGCAAGGGGACTAGATTATTATACAGGAACTGTATATGAAACAAATTTAGTAAAATATCCAGAACTTGGAAGTATTTGTTCAGGTGGTAGATACGAAAATTTAACAGAATACTATACTAAACAAAAATTACCAGGAATAGGAATTTCAATAGGTTTAACAAGATTATTCTCACAATTAAAAGATATAGGAATTTTAGATGAAAAGCCAGAGGAAAAGAGTGTTACAAAAGTATTAGTAATGGATATAGGAAATCAAGACTTTGACTATATGTTAAAGGTTGCAACAGCTTTTAGAGAATCTGGAATTCAAACAGATGTATATTATGGAGATAAAGGAATGAAAGCGAAAATGAAATATGCTAATAAATTATATATTCCTTATGTAGCTATAATAGGAGAAGATGAAGTTAAAAATAATACAGTATCTTTGAAAAATATGTTTACTGGAGAGCAAAAAACAATTTCTGTAGATGAAATAAAATTTGGAAAAGAAGTTTTATTTTAAATGATTACCTTAGATATAAAATTTATAAATTACTCGATTCTTTACAAAAATAAAGAAATTCTAATTCAATTTTATGGCACCCTTTCACAAGATGTGAACTATTTCCATAAAATTTCATAGAATTTCTAAATTTTTTCAATCATATTCGTAATTTAATAAAATTTTATATTTAAGGTATTTTTTTATAATTAAAAAGCTCTAATATGTTTTTAAAATTAAATTTTATCAGTTGCTAATTTATAAATTGCGTTTGCATAAATGTATGCAGATGTCATAAGTTTGTCGATATCAATAAATTCATTTGCTTGATGACACATATCTGTATCTCCTGGCATATTTGCACCATAAGATACAAAGTTTGGGAATGCTCTTGCATAAGTGCCACCGCCAATTGCAACTGCTTCAAGATTGCTATTAGTTTCTTTATTATAAATATCAACTAGTGTTTTTACTAAATAGCTGTCTTTAGAAACACATAAAGGATTTTGTCTACCTAATACATTAACTTCAATATTTTCATAAAATCTGATTAATTGTTTATATTTTAAAATTATATCGTCTAAAGAGGTATGAACAGGAACTCTTAAATTAATCTTAATTTTTAATTTTTCATTTTCAAATTTTACATTTCCTACATTTGAAGTTAGAGAACCAGACTCATCTGCAATAATAGAATTTTCTTTAAATTCTGTAGCATATTCAATATCTTTTCTTGACAAGAATTCGGGACTTTCTATTTCAAATATACCTAAATGAAACAATTTTTGCAAATATTTAATTCCTTCTTCATTTGGATCAAAATTATTTATAAGATATTTAAAGAGATTTGTTATGGCATTTTTTCCAAGCTCTGGGTGTGCTGCATGTGCTGCAATACCAGTTGAAATTATTTTGTAAGTATTGTTATCTAAATTTTCAATTTTTATATTGTTTGCGTTTTTCCATTGTTTTTCATTATTAGTTTTTAATGTAATAGAACAATATTTAGGAACAACATTGATAGCATTTTGATTGCAATTGATTTCTAAAATTTCTGTATCCTTTATATTAAATGGATGAGCAATTTCAAGTGATAATATTCCTTTTTCAGCATATATAGCTGGGAAGTTAGCATCTGGGCTAAATCCAATAGTTGGAGCTTCTTCATGATTTTTATAATATTCAATACATTTCCAAGATTTTTCTTCATTTAAACCAATAATAAGTCTAACTCTTCTAGAAACTTTCATGGTATCTGCAATAGCTTTCATTGCAAATAAACTTGCAACAACAGGACCTTTATCATCAATAGTCCCTCTACCAAAAATTTTATTATCTCTTATAACAGGTCTAAATGGTGGCGTTGTCCAACCATCTTCAACATGAGCTGGCACAACATCTAAATGTCCAATTATTCCAACTAGTTCAGCACCTTCACCAAATTCAATATATCCACAGTATCCATCTATATTTTTAGTACGAAAACCCATCTGTTTTCCTAAATTTAAAATGTATTCTAAAGCTTTATTACAATTTTCTCCAAAAGGAAATTCAGAATTTGAATTTTCATCTGAAACACTAGGAATTTCAACTAAATCACTTATAGTTTTTATTATATTATCTTTATTATTATTTAAGTGTTCTTTAAACATTAAATCACTCCTTTAACTAAATTATATGAGTTATTTTATAATAAAGAACAAAAAAGTCAAGATGAATTAAGTATTGATATAGAACAAATTTTAATTTATATATTTATTTATAGAAAATTATATGTTATGATATCCTATATAAAATTTGAAAGGAGTTTATGAAGCAATTCATATATTGAAAAATGGATATTAGACAAATCGAAACATATTTTATGATTTTCTTTTTCTATTCAATTTTAGGCTGGATGATGGAATCTTTTGGAAGTATATTTAATAAAAAGGTTGGAAAATTCGTAAATAGAGGTTTTTTAATAGGACCATATTGTCCTGTATATGGATATGGTGTTTTACTTATAACCATATTTCTTCAAAAATATACAGATGATTTTCCTGTATTATTTGTATTAGCATTTGTTTTATGCGGTACATTAGAGTATTTTACGAGCTATTTTATGGAAAAATTGTTTAATGCTAGATGGTGGGATTATTCTTCTAAAAAATTTAATATAAATGGTAGAATTTGCTTAGAAACTTTATTACCATTTGGAATAGTTGGCTCTATCATTTTAAAATATGTTAATCCTTTTTATTTGGGAATAATAAATAAAATTCCAGATAATGTATTTCATTGGGTAGTTGGAATTTTATTTACAATAATGATAATAGATACAATAGTATCATTCTTTATTATTAGTAATTTAAAGAAAGTATCAGATAATGTTGGAGATGGTGAACCTAAAGATAATACTCAAGAAATTTCTAAAAAGGTTAAAGAAACAACAGAGGAATTTACTCATAAAGTTATAGGTAATGCTGAAGAAATGGCTATGATGTTTACATCTCAGGTATATCATGTTTCTAGAAAAATGAATGTAGGAACAAAAAGGTTTACAAGAAATTTAAAGCACAGTACCAAAAAGATTACAAATGTTTTATTATTAACGCCACATGAAGTTTCTGAAAAAGTAAAGAAGAATAGTGACATTTATAAAAAAATGCTTGAAAGTAAAGCTATTATTAACCAAAAAGTTCAAAATAGTAAAGAAACTATACAAAGAAAGATTGAAGAGAGCAAAAATGATTTATCAAATAAAATTAAACATATAACTATGACACAAGAAGAAGCAGAACAGAAAATAAAAAATGTATTTGCTAAAAAATCAATATTTCATAAGCGTTTAACAGAAGCTTTCCCAAGCTTAAAAATAAATTTGAAAACTAATAAAAATGAAAACAAAAATGACAAAAAATAGTAAAATTGTTGTAATTTAAATTTAAGATATATATAATAAAAAAAGAAATTGGTTAAACTAAAGAATGTTTAATTAGAAAAATACTTAGGAGGAAGGTTTAATGAAAAGAGTTGCAATACTTGCAAATGGTGGAGATGTTTCAGGATTTAATGCTGTTATTCGTGCAATAGTAAAAACAGCAGAGCATAATAATGTTGAATGTTATGGATTTATAGATGGATATAGAGGTTTACTAAAAAATAATTACATTAAATTAAGTAGTGCAGATACTGCATCAGGAATTTTACAAAAAGGTGGTTCTATTATATCATCATCGACTAATGCAAATGTTTTTCACTATAAAGTAGAAGGTGCAAATGGAGAAGTTGAATACAAAGATTTATCTGATGTATGTGTTCAAAATGTAAAAGATGATGACTTTGATTGCATATTTACATTAGGAGGAGATAGTACACAAAAATCAGCAAGAGATTTATCTTTAAAAGGTATTAAGGTTATAGGTGTACCAAAAACAATTGATAATGATGTTGCGTGTACAGATATAACATTTGGATATAATACAGCTGTTTCTGTTGCGGCAGAAGCATTAGACAGACTTCATACAACAGCAGAAACTCATCACAGAATAATGGTACTAGAAGTTATGGGAAGAGAAGCTGGTTGGATTGCATTAGAGTCAGCAATAGCAGGTGGTGCTGATGTGGCTTTAATACCAGAAATTCCTTATGACATAAATAAAGCAGTAGATGCTATTAAGAAAAGACAATCAATTGGTAAAAACTTTGCAATAGTTGTTGTATCAGAAGGTGCTTTTCCAAAAGGTGGAGACATTTCTGTTACTGATGAAAGAAATGGTGGCGAAGGTGTTATCAATATTAAACTTGGTGGAGCAGGAGAAAAAGTCGCAAGGGAACTAGAAGAACTTACAGGATTAACAGCAAGATGTACTGTTTTAGGATATATGCAAAGAGGTGGAACTCCAACAGCTTATGATAGAGTATTATCAACTAAGTATGGTGCTAAAGCAATGGAACTTGCTTTAGAAGGAAAATTTAATGTGTTAACTGTTTTGAAAAATGGAAAATTAGATTCAGTACCATTAGAAGATGTTGTTGGTGATAATAAAGAAATAGGTGCAGTACAAGGTGGCACAGCTGTAAGTAATGTAAGAGTTGTTACAATGGACCACGATTTAGTAAAAACTGCTAGAGACATAGGAATTTGCCTTGGTGATTAAATTGACAATTTTACATAATTATGTTAAAATAATTATGTTCGAATATATACCAACTGACAAGAGGATTCCTCTTGTTAGTACAAACCTCTTTTTGAGAGAAAGGCATACCATGATTGACAAAAAGAAACAGCAGGAAAATATGGAATACTTGCGGTTTGAAGCCACTTTAGGCTGTGAATCAGCAAAGCAATATCTGAGTTGGCTTGATTTTTCTCGGGCACTGCACCAACATTTTAATGAAGAAAAATATTTTGAAGAAAACTATGCTAAACCTGTTTTCTCTACTGTAGAGGAAAAAAGTGACTTGGCAAAAGAAGGGCTGCCTGACATGTTGAAGGATGAACGGAATGCCTATTACAATTGGCAACCAGACCAAGATTTTGAAAAAAATCTTTTAAACGGAATTTCAACTTGGAAAGTTTGGGGTGAGGCAACAAAAGAATACTTTAAGCCGATGGTTTATCGCCCGATGAATTTCAGCGAGAATGACTGGTTGGTTCCTGTTAGTGTGTTTTATGCTACAGACAAAGTTTGTAGATTACCACAACGGTATGAATTCACAGATGGCATTCATGACAAGCCTAAGCCTTATGAGTATCTCGAGTGGGAACACGAATGTAGAACGTATAGAGCAAGAAAGCGTAATTGGATCAATACTGTTGAATTCATGTTGCAAAAGCCGGTTGCGGATTTTACTACGTACATGGGTGTCTTTAAAGAGCAAGGCTTCTTAATTCAGGAGATGTACTTGTGCTTTGTACGAAAAGGCAGTCTGGAACGATTTGCTAAAATGTACAGCAAATATGCCAATTATATTGACGCTTTAAAGTAATTCACAGGTCAAACTAAAACTGAAAAAATAAATCTTAACGAGAGGTGATGTTTGCTGGAGAAAAATACTATTAGTATGGTACTTTCTCCAGCATTTTCTTTTATATATTTAATTTGACATAATCTGACAATGATGATAAAATTTATATGAAATTTAATTTGAAAAAACGCAACATACACAAAATCAGTAATTTTAATAAGGAGGGAGAAAAATGCTCTTTTTAGAAGTTTTACTGTTCTTTACACTGACCATGTTTTTTGGCTGGGGAAACTACTTACTAATATGGATTTTAGGTTTTGTAGTATTAAACTTTGTAAGGAAGAAGAGATAACGAAAGCTTTGTTGCGTGGCTTTCAATAAGCAGAAGCTTGCTAAACTAAACATTTAGCAAGCTTTTTGCTTAAAAACTACTACTTTTAGAGTTTGTCAATTTTGTACAAAAAATGCTTGCAATTTAGTAAAATTGTGATATAATATAGAAACTATTGTGAGAAGAGAAAATTGGAGGAATTAAAATGAGTGTAAAAGTTGAAAAGACAGAAAACAAAAATGAGTTAAAACTAGAATTTACAGTAGAAGCAAAAATATTTGATGCTGGAATAAAAAAAGTATTTGAAAAAAATGCTAAATATTTCAACATACCTGGATTCAGAAAAGGAAAAGCACCAATGAATATTGTTGAAAAATTTTATGGAGATGAAATTTTCTTTGAAGATGCTTTTAACGAAGTAGTTCCAGAAGTTTATGAAGCAGCAATAAAAGAAGAAAATTTAGATGTTGTTAGTAAACCAGATATCCAAGTTACTCAAATTGGAAAAGGAAAAGATTTAATATTTACTGCTGTTGTTCAAACAAAACCAGAAGTAAAATTAGGAAAATATAAAGGTATTGAATTAGAAAAACCAGAACACGAAGTAACAGAAGATTCAATCAAACATGAATTAGACCAAATGGCTGAAAGAAATGCAAGAATGGTAACAGTTACAGATAGACCAGCAGAAAAAGGTGATACAGCTGTTATCGATTTTGTAGGAACAGTTGATGGAGTTGCTTTTGAAGGTGGAAAAGCTGAAAACCACGAATTAGAATTAGGTAGTGGTTCTTTCATACCAGGATTTGAAGACCAAGTTATTGGTATGAAAATTGATGAAAACAAAGATGTTAAAGTTAAATTCCCAGAAGAATATTTTTCAAAAGAATTAGCTGGAAAAGATGCTGTATTTAATGTTACAGTTCATGAAATTAAGAAAAAAGAATTACCAAAATTAGATGATGATTTTGCAAAAGATGTTAGCGAATTTGATTCATTAGAAGAATTAAAAGCTGATATCAAAGCAAAACAAGAAAAAGATAACGAAGCTAGAACAAAATCAGAATTAGAAGAAGCAGCTGTTAAAGCTGTTACAGATTTAGCTGAAGTTGATATTCCATCTGGAATGATTGAAGTTGAATTAGACAACATGGTAGAAGATATGAATAGAAGATTATCTTACCAAGGAGTTTCTTTTGAGCAATACTTAAATATGATTGGAAAGAAAATGGCTGATTTCAGAAAAGAAAGCGAAGAATCAGCAAAATCTTCAGTAAAAATGAGATTAGTATTAGAAGCTATATTCAATGATGCTAAATTAGCTGTTGAAGATTCTGAAATTGATAGCAAAGTAAAAGAATTAGCAGAAGCTTATGCTAGAAAAGAAGATGAATTAAAAGCTAATACTGAATTGATGAAAAATATTAAAAATAGCTTAGAAACAGAAAAAGCAATCAACTACATTGTTGAAAATGCTAAAATAGGAAAAGCAACAAAAAAAGCAACAAAAACAGCTAAAACTGAAAAAATAGAAAAAGCTGAAAAAACAGAAAAGAAAACAACTAAAAAAGCTACAAAATAATTGTTTAAATATAAAGAGGTCAAATTTTGGTTTGAAAGGATTTATACTTCAAACTAAGTTTGACCTTTTTCTAATTTATATGGTACCAAAATACTCTGAACTTTCAAGAAGGCAAAAAGTTTTATTAAACAATGTACAAAAAATTACAACAAAAATGAAATTTGTAGTATAATGTCAAATAATATACATGAAAATAATTGTAAAATACTTGAAAAAAATAATATTATAGTATATATTAAAGTGTATTAAAAGATAAATATAATTTAAGGATATAATTAGGAGGAATTTTATGATAGATAATAGTTTAGTACCTTATGTTGTTGAACAAACAAGCAAAGGTGAAAGAAGTTATGATATTTTTTCAAGATTATTAAAAGATAGAATAATATTTTTAGCAGAAGATGTAAATCCAACTTCTGCAAGCTTAGTAGTTGCTCAATTACTATTCTTGGAATCAGAAGATCCAGATAGAGAAATTAGTTTATATATCAATAGTCCTGGTGGTTCAATTACAGATGGTATGGCAATAGTAGATACTATGAATTATATTAAATGCCCTGTTTCAACAATTTGCGTTGGAATGGCAGCTAGTATGGGGGCTGTATTACTAACATCAGGAACTAAAGGAAAGAGATTTGCAACACCTAATGCTGAAATTTTAATTCACCAACCTCTAATCGGTGGTGGAGGAATTTCTGGACAAACAACAGAAATTAAAATTCATGCAGATCACATGGTAAGAACAAGAGAAAAATTAAATAAATTATTAAGTGATAGAACAGGTCAAAGCTTAGAAACAATTGAAAGGGATACAGAAAGAGACAATTATATGACAGCTGAAGAAGCTTTAAAATATGGCTTAATAGATGGAATTTTAAATACAAGAAAAAATTAAAATTCTAAAACCAATTTAACTTAAAGATTTAGAAAGGAGATGTATCCACTACAAATTATATCAATTTTAGTGGATACAGATGAATTATGGCAAAAAATTCTGAAAAGAATGTTAAATGTTCTTTTTGTGGAAAGCCACAAGAAGCTGTTAAGAAAATCATAGCAGGTCCTAATGTGTTTATTTGTGATGAATGTATTAGTCTTTGTCAAGATATTATGGAAGAAGAAAAATTTGATGAAGATGATGTTGTTGAAGAAAATTTAGAGATACCAACACCTGCTGAAATCAAGAAAATTTTAGATGAATATGTTATTGGACAGGAAGAAGCTAAAAAAACACTTTCTGTTGCAGTATATAATCATTATAAAAGAATAAACAATTTAGAATTTACTGATGATGTTGAAATACAAAAAAGTAATATTTTATTATTAGGTCCAACAGGTTGTGGAAAAACTTTACTTGCACAAACTTTAGCAAAAGTTTTAAATGTGCCATTTGCAATCGCAGATGCTACAACACTTACAGAAGCTGGATATGTTGGTGAAGATGTTGAAAATATTTTACTTAAACTAATTCAAGCAGCTAATTTCGATATTGAAAAAGCTGAAAGAGGAATTATTTATATTGATGAAATAGATAAAATATCAAGAAAATCTGAAAACCCTTCAATAACAAGAGATGTTAGTGGAGAAGGTGTACAACAAGCTTTATTAAAAATTGTTGAAGGAACAGTTGCTTCAGTACCACCACAAGGTGGTAGAAAACACCCTCATCAGGAATTCATTCAAATAGATACATCAAATATATTATTTATATGTGGAGGTGCTTTTGAAGGATTAGATTCAATTATAAAAGATAGAGTTGGAAAAAAATCAATAGGATTTGGTGCTCAAATTGAGAGTAAAAAAGAAGTTGATAGAACAGCTATATTAAAGCAATTATTACCACAAGACTTACTAAAATTTGGTATGATTCCAGAATTTGTAGGAAGACTTCCTATAATTGCAACACTTGAAGGTCTTACAAGAGAAGCTTTAATTGATATTGTTACAAAACCTAAAAATGCTCTTGTAAAGCAATATAAAAAATTAGTTGAATTAGATGGTGTCGAATTAGAATTTGAACAAGAAGCACTTGAAGAAATTGTAAATAAGGCTATAGAAAGAAATACAGGAGCTAGAGGACTTAGATCAATTATTGAGGAAATAATGAGAGATGTTATGTATGATATTCCTTCTAATCCTCAAATAGTAAAATGTATTATAACTAAGGATACTGTTGTAAATAAAACAGCACCTAAACTTGTTATAGATGAAAATAGAACAAAAGAACCAGTTAAAATGAAAAAGAAAGCTAGAAAGAATTCAAGAAATCAAGAAACAGCATAATACTTTTAAAGGAGCAATATATGGAAGATGATAAGAAATATAAAATGTCTAAATTTCAACTAGTTATTTCAATTATTATATTGTTAATTTTAATTTCTTTTTTAGTTTTTGCTTTTTTTAAGCAAAAAGATGAGAAAAATAAAATATTGGATAATTCACAAAGTTTATCAACTGAATCAAAAGAAAATGATGATACTGAAACAAATAGCGAAATAAAATCAGAGGTAGGAACAGAAATTAAACTTTCTGATGAGATTGTGCAAAAGATAATACCACTTACAGGTGCTTTTCCTTCAAATGACTTTAGATATATTGCCAATATTAAGCAAATAGATAAAAAGAATTTAACTAATGATTTTATTTTGAAATTTGCTTGGTCAAAAGTAAGAAAAGAAGATTGGCAAAATAGTTATACTGGTGAAACATCAGCTGTAAGTATTGATGCTAGTGTATTGGATAAATATATAAAGGATATTTTTGGAAACATTGAATATCAAAATGCAAATTTTAGTAATAAAGACCTTGTTATGGCTGGTTCAGATACATCTTTATATGATATTATTTATGATAAACCGAGTGATAAATATTATATACAATTTGAAGCTGGAGATGGAGTTGAAGATTCTTTTATAATAGATAATTTATATTCTAAAGCAATGAAATATAGTGATAGAATAGAAATTACGCTTCACCCAATCTATGTTAAAAATTGTGGCGAAATGCTAGGAAAAGATGGAATATATCATTTTTCTTATGTTGCTTATCAACATTATAATTTTGAAACAAAATCATTTGTAGGTAGATTAACAGATACTTTAGAAAATGTATATGAAGAAAATGCTGAAGAGCCAAAGTATAGTCAGGCAATATTGGATATTAAGGAAAAAGATTTAGAAAAATATAAAATTACATATATGCTAAACAAAACAACAGGAAATTATGAATTTTATTCATTAAAATATGAGCAATAGTAGAAAATTAGGGGGAAATAGATGTGGAAAAAGACACAAAAGAAGATTTACTAGAAAAACTTAAATATTTAGGTTTAAATACTGAAGAAGTACCAGAATATTTAAAAGATTTTAGTCCAATATCTTTTAATACAACTAGATTAAATAATGATAGAGATCATAGAGTATTTCAATTTGTACCAATAGACAAAATACAAATTCTCCTAACACCTACTCATAGAAGTGATGATATAAAAGAAAAATATTCAAAAGCAGTACCTTTAGGTAGATTTTTTAATCCAACAGGAACGGAAGAAGATATTGAGAGATATGCTACTTTATTAAGAATTTTTACAAAACTTTCAATAGCTGAAATAGAGAATATTGCTATTGTTCAAAAAGAATTAGAAAAAACAGAACCATTTCGTGTAAAATATAATAAAGACCATCTTTGGCAAATTTATTATTCTGAGCAAACAGATAGTTATTTTATGCTTGTTTGCACAAAAGAGGAAACTTTTTCAGAATTTTTCTATCTATTAAAAAAGAAGATTGAATTTGCAGAAAATAAAAGATTGAAAAATGCTCCTAAAATTTTTGTGCCAATTAACTATGTTAATTATAGTGGAGAATTTTTAACTCGTGATGAAATAACAGATGTTGAAAATTATTTATGGCTTTTTACGAAGAATTGGCCACTAATATTTGAAGTATATGATAGAAATAGAAAACTATCACTTCAAATTGTTGGAGACACTTATGTTTATCAAAATGTAAAAAGTACATATAAAATGAAGTTAACAAATCCAGAAGATGCTATAAAATTCTATAAATTATTAAAGGCATTATTTATAATGCAAACAGAGATAAAAGACCATTTTACATTTACCACTAAAATAGATAGCAAAAATGGACTTGAATTATACATGGGTAAAATCAGAATAAATTATGATAATTTAGAAGATTTTATTAAAAGTGAGTATTTAATAGCTTTAGAAGAAATGAAAAGCCAAGAAGAAAACTTTAATGAATTAGAAGAAAAACTAGAAGATTTAAACACAAAAACTAATAATAAAGAAAAAGAATATTTGGAAAAGCAAAAAGAAATATCAACATATTTGGAGTACAAAAAGACTTTTATTGGTAAAGTAAAATTTTTCTTAAAAGGAACAAAAACAGCAAAGAATAAAAACAAAAAGGAAACAATAGAAGAAAAAATTGCTTCTGATTCAGAACTTGAAGAAAATAATGAACCAAAAACTAAAATGATTAGTTTAGAGAGTTTTGAAAAAGAGAAAAAGTATTATACAATAGAAGATTTAGTTACAATTTATCATGTAAAAGAGAAAAATGATAGACAAATTAAAAATCTAATGCAAGATATAAAAGCAATAAGTTTAAAATTAGAAAATTTTACTAATAAAGTAAAAAATGCTAGTTTATACATAGAAGAAATTGATAAACATAGAAAAAGTATTTTTGAATTTTGGAAATTTGCTAATAAAGATGAAAAATTATCTTTAGAGATGGGAAATTTTGAAAAGAAGGTTCAGGACAATAATCCAATAAAAAAAGCTTTTGATTTTGAAATGGATTTTGAAAAATTAGGTCAAGAGATGGATAAATTGCAAAGAACTAGATTATCAAAAGAAGAACTAGACAGTTTGTATATTGCAAAAACAAATCTACTTTATATTTTAAATATGTTAAGATTAAATGAAATGAATAAAGAAGCTTTTGAAATTGCTTTATATTCATTAAAAGAAGAATATAATAAAAATAGATTATATATAGATACAGAAACTTTTGATATATTTGGAAATGTTGAAAATGACAGTAGAAAAGTAAAATATATTGGTAGTAGAAGCCATAGAGAAAACGAAAAAAGTAAGTTCAAAATATTAAATGTAAATAGAAAAATTGATATATTTGATTTTACTGAAAGACTACAAAGTGTTGTAAATTATTTACAAGGTGCTATCCCGAAAATACAATCAAAATATGATATGTCATTGTATAAGGTTGTACCAATAACAGAAAGAATCAATGAAAAATGTTTTGATATATATAATATCAATGTTGAGAATGAACTTGCAGACTATCATGATAATGGAGAAGGTGCTTTAAATTTAATCAAACTAAATTTTAAAGAAGGAATGCCATTATTGTATTATTCAAATATTGCATTGTATGATAATAATACTCAAACTCTTCCAGTTGGAATGGATTTATCAACTAATGTTTTAATTGATTGTCAAAAGTTAAGATTTAAACAAATAAGCAAAACAAAGTTTAGAACTAATAATTATTTCAATGAGAAAGATAACTTAATTTGGCCAAAATCTAAAGATATAATTGTTTTTGAATATGATGTAACAATGAAATCATCTGAGAAGAATAAGGAAGATGATGTGGAAACAAAATCAGTTGAAAATGATACAGATATTGATGATGAAGTTAATTCAAAAGAGGAAACAGAAATATAGGTTTATATATAATTTATATTGTATTCCAAAGATAAGTAAAGGTGGAGTGATATATGGGAAGAATAAATATTATAGTTTTAGACAGCTTTGGAGTTGGAGAATTACCAGATGCTAATTTGTATGGAGATGAAGGCAGTAATACTTTAGAAGGAATATATAATAATACTAGTTTAAACTTACCAAATTTAAAGAAATTAGGTTTATATAATATTGCTGGACTACATATCAATGAAAAAGAAGATAAACCAATTGGGTGTTTTGGAAAAGCGATAGAAATAAGCAAAGGTAAAAATAGTCCAGTCGGACACTGGGAGATTTCAGGACATGTTACAGAAGTCGCTTTTTCTACATTTCCAAAAGGTTTTCCACAGGAATTATTAGACAAAATTTCTGAAAAAGCAGAAATACCAGGATTTATTTGTAATGAAAAAGGTTCCGGAACTGACTTGCTAAAAAAATATGGTGAAGAGTCTGTAAGAACTAGAAAGCCAATAGTATATACATCTGCTGATAGTGTTTTTCAAATTGCTGCTCATGAAGAAGTTTATTCAGTTGAAGAGTTATATAGAATTTGTAGAATAGCAAGAGAAATTATAGATAAATATAACTATAATATAGGAACTGTAATTGCTAGACCATTTGTAGGAACTTGTAATGAAGATTATAAAAGAACTTATAATCGTAAAGATTTTGAAGCTACTACATTTGGAAGAACAATGTTGGATGTACTTACAGAGAATAATAAAAAAGTGTATGCTATAGGAAAAATTGAGGATTTATTTGTTGGAAGAGGAATTCAAAAAGCAGTTCATACAGAAGGAAATGCTGATGGGATAGAGAAGAACATAGAAATATTAAAAAATAAAAATGAGCATTACGATTTGATTTTCACTAATTTAGTTGATTTTGATATGTTATATGGACATAGAAATGATGTAGAAGGTTATGCTAGAGCACTAGAATATTTTGATAGCAAATTGCCAGAAATTATTTCTGCTATGAATGAAGATGATATACTTATTATTACAGCTGACCATGGTTGCGACCCAAGTACTCCAAGTACAGATCACTCTAGAGAATATATACCTATTTTAGTTTATGGTAAGAATTTAAAACAAAATGTTGATTTAGGAATAAGAAAAACTTATGCCGATATATCTGCAACAGTTTTAGATTATTTTGGATTAGAAAAATTAAAGTATGGCACAAGCTTTAAAACTGAAATTATGTAGTATTTAAACTTTTTGCTGTTTTGCATAAAATATAGACTAAATATAATAAAAATAAAGAAATTAAAAAATAAATAAAAAAGTAGATAAAAGGGTAGACACAGAATTTTTTTTGTAGTATAATCAAACACGTAGTTAATGAGTTCTATTTATTAAATTAAAATAAATAGAACATATATGCCGATGTGGCGGAATTGGCAGACGCACCAGACTCAAAATCTGGCGGGAAACCATGTGGGTTCGAGTCCCACCATCGGTACCAATAGTAAATAGATGAAAATAAAGGCTTTGTTTTGATAAACAGAGTCTTTATTTTTGAACTTTATCACATTATTATCATGTCAGCCTGATGGAAATTTATATAAGGAATATTTAATTACGTTAGTGTAAAATAATTTCGGGATTATAAAATAAAAAATAAGATACCATCAAATTAGTGTTAAAATAAATTTGTA